>NZ_AP023423.1:280000-580000 GCF_021654335.1 Sideroxyarcus emersonii | reverse complement strand
TTGCGTCCAACGGTTCTGAGGTGAAAAAAATTTCCTCGAACGCTATCCAATAGATCAGTTCGTCAGGCATTAAATCATCAAAGGTTGTATATCGATCAGACCAAGCTAAGGCATGCATCGCTAGAGCGGCAGTTGCCAGGTCAAGCGACCAAGTAACCAGCCGATCCGCTTTCAAGAATCGTGTATCTGCCGCCAATGAAAATAGAGCCTTGTAAATATGCGTTGAAGACACATCAGCGCCTATACCAGTTCTGGCCCAAGCAGGATGAGGAACTTGATTTAATGCATTCTCAAATAGATCTGGCTTGAAGCGCGCATAACCCTTGCGAATTTCGGCGCGCCTATCAGCGTCGGCCGCTTCCCAATCCAAGCTTAAGTCAGAGGAAAACTCCAAATAGGCTGTGCCATGTCGAGGCCCCCATCGTTCGGCCAATATACTGAGAATTCTTTCAGCACCAACACGCTTAACCGTTTCCCATGAGATATCACCATAGCCTTCGGAAAGTGCATCCACCTCGATCGCATCAAGGTGCAGATGTAATGGGGAGATTGGTTTGTAACTCTCCGCCCTGTCTCTTAACGCAATCAATGGATGTTTGGATTTGGAAGCTTGCATCATCCTTTTAACCAGACCGCCATGAACCAACTGTCCAAAGAATCCGGATGGCAGCGCTTTCTCTTCGCCATCCCTCTCGGACACAACGCGAATGGCGCAAGAAGCGAGCGCATCCAGAGTTCGGATAGTCTTTAATCGAGGGATTATTTGAGGTTCTTCAAACCATGACTTCCATGTCTTTTCCGCGATATTGACATCCCTGCATCTCGGGGCAAGCTTCTTAAATACCTCCGTTTCCTGGTGAACGGCGGCAACATGCAGATCCCCCAACAATAGGTGTTTGAAATGATTAACGGCCACCTTCATGCGTAGCATCGCAATGTCCACCTGTAGCCCTCCTGCTTCTTTAATCCGTATCCAATAGAGCCGACACTCACTTCGGAAATATCCCTCGCCCAAATTGCCCAGATACTTCCTACCGTACCCCAAAGAACCGAACTATGCTGGCGACGGAATGCATTTTCAACAGAAAAAGGAACTGTCGTGGCCAATCAAACAGAAATCCAGATAGCCTTGAGTCAACGGCTTAAGCGCCGTCGCCTTGAACTCGATAAGACACTAGCCGAAATTGCGACAAAGTCCGGGATTTCGGTCAGCTATTACTGCGAAATCGAAAACGGACGGGGTACGCCACCTCCTACCAGCAGAATGGAAAAGATCCTCTCTGCGCTTGAGTTTTGTGAGACTGAAGCATATGAGCTCTTACAACAGTCTTCAGTCTTGAGGGGGCTTGTCTACGGAGAATCAGAGTTATCTCCAGATATACAGGCGCTCATACGTGACATCAGGCTTCATGCAAACCAATTGCCCGCAAGGTTCATCAAGGGATTGCGAACAACAATTCGGGAGGTCGTTAGCTGAATAGCGCTGCGATCCATTGCCACCCGCCAATTGCCTAGAAAGGAAAACATCATGGACTAAAAACAAAAGCCGCACCCATTTTCATGGCTACGGCCTTGGTCACTCGAGAGACGCCCTGCGCTAACAGGACGACATACTGAAAGGACATTAAAAGTATCTCTCTCTTTGTGCCCGAGGTCAAGGGGACTCCTGTCCCTAATCCAGACCCCATGAACATCGCGGATGCGCCAATTCCGCGCCAGCAATTTGCCGGCACCCGGATATCCGCATGTTCGTTGGAGCTAAACACTTCGGAGGGAGATATGCATCGCGCTGCGATTACAGAAACACGCTTGGTCAATTGGCTCAAGGATGGCCGTGGCCAGGGCATTGGCAAGAATTACCGCTCGTGGATCCAAGTCACCAAACAAGACTATTCGTCCCACGGACAGTCCCACATCCTGTTTGACCCCTTCATCAATCGGCAACATCACCTGGTGTCCAACCTAGAGCGAGCCCATTGCGTCCCAAATATGGCTCAGCCCTGCATCACGGATATTCGCGAGAACTATCCACTGTGGACGGCCACCCATCCCCATCCGATGCTGGAAATCCTGGATTCTAAGACGGCCGCATCTCATGATCTTTGGCTGGACAGCCCTGGCACGGTGGCCATTGCGCAGGAGTTGAAGTTTCGCCATGCGAAATACGTGGGCCTTAAAGTGCCGTTCATTTATTCGACAGATCAGGTGCTGACAGTTGAACTTCCGCGTAAGGCTCCTTTCCTTGTCGCGGTTTCGATCAAGTACTGGAAAGACATGCGAGGGGATCCCAATAGGGAGCCTTCCAAGGAAAAGCGCGTCCGACGGCGTAAAAAGATATTCCGGATTCTCAGGCTGGAAAGAGCGTACTGGACGTCCCTTGGCATTCCCTGGCTCCTGGCGACCGACCGAATGGTCAATCAGCAGGTGTATCTCAACCTGGAGTGGGCCTTGAGCGGCGCTATCCAGCGCTTCTCTGAACGTGATGTTGAGTTACTGAACAAGTTCCTGTCTGCATGGAAAGCCGCTCCTTGGCGTGGTCGCTGCATCGAGCAAGTCGAAATGGTCAGCCACGCCATGGAAATTGATTTTCACACCGCTGTTCGACTTCTGAAGTTCGGGATCATGCGCGGCTTGATTCCTGTGGACCTCACACGTCCAGTACATCTCCAGTTGCCATTCCCTCATGGTGAAACACGCTCGCCCATGAGCATCCCAAGTTGGTCCATTCTGAATAAATTAAGGAGGCTGCCATGAATGCAAATGACAAATTCTTCAGGGACGGAAATCATTTCCAACCGACTACGATGACGGAAAGACTTGGCCGTCATAATGTCATCAACGTCATCAAACCCACTGAGCTACCAATCGATCCCGGCCTATACAGAATCGTCTGGGCCAATCGCGTCAGCGATTGTGCATTTGTCCTGAGATTTCCTGATCGATTGCCGGAATCCGAAGTCAGCACCGGCAACAAGCGTGTGAAGCTAAAGCTTCACCGTCCTACACGTGTCAGCCTCTCAGTTCTTGAGGATGTGTTCAGCAAACGCCTGATCGTCAAAACGCGCGCTTTCGTTCCGAAGCGCCTGAACAAGAAAGAACATGAGCTTTCCGCCGCCGAAAAGAAGGTTAAGGGACGCCGCAAGGGATTCACTGACGACTTCCTGCATGAAAAGGATCTCATCCGCATATTCGAGAGTGGCGAGTTGGGGCGCTATGTCGCGCGGACCGTGGAGCACCACAATAAGACACTATCGCAGGATCAGAAAAAGCTAACGCGTTATACGGTCTACCAAATCGTCTATCGGCTCTGGCTCTATGAGTGCAAAGAGTCAGCGTTAATCTCGGACAATGCAAATTGTGGTGCCCCGGGGAAATACCGCAATCCGGGTCTGAGGAAGCGCGGCAGGACTCCAAAACGCATCAAGACAGGCCACGCGCCAGAACGAATCGGAGTGAATACAGGTCCGGATGATAGGGCACTAATCTGGCTGGCATGGGACCTGTACGGTGGCAGCCTCGGCAAGTATGAACACGCCTATCACAAAATGATCGAGGATCACTTCACGGACGGCTGGTGTGAGAACGAACAAGGAGTCTATGAGCCCAGCAAAACGTTACTTGAGAAGCGTCCGTCCCTTGAAACGTTTCGCTATTACGTAAAAAAAAAATACACCCCGGTGGAACTGCTCAAGCAGATGATTCCAGCTATCACTTGGGAGCAGACCAAGCGTGCCATTCTAGGCAAGGCGTTTGACAGGTTGTTCGGCCCTGCGCAGGCCTACATGATCGACTCCACAGTGGCGGATGTGTACCTCGTCAGCTCGTTCAACCCCTTTTGGATTATCGGCAGACCTGTTGTCTATCTGGTGAGGGACGTCTGGAGCGGAATGATAGTCGGCGTACATGTCGCGCTTGAAGGCCCCAGTTGGCACACGGCACGACTGGCACTGTTCAATGCCTTTTCTCCCAAGGGAGAGTTCCTGAGATCATTGGGATTTAAAATGACCGATTCAGACTGGCCATGCGCTCATGGATGTTTGGACATCGTACATGATCGCGGCGAGCAACTTTCGATTCCCAGCACTGACAGCGCCCATGACCTCAGGTTAAACCTGAGTCCCTGCCCTCCATTCCGCCCTGACAAAAAGGGACCGATCGAGACCCTGTTTCACTGGCTTCGCGATCTGACCGTGAAGTGGATGCCGGGTGCAGTGCTCTCCCGGGCACGTGAACGTGGCCAAAGGGATTGCAGGCTGGACGCTACCCTCACCCTTCACCGCTTTACCCGCATCCTGGTTCACGCCATTCTCACGTTCAACAAAACTACTGATGTTAGTGATCGCCTAGTCGGTCCCTTGAGTGGACTGGAAATCAAGGCAACGCCAATCAACCTGTGGAACTATGGCCTCGACAATCTTCACGGGTCTCCACCCCAGTGGGATCAGGACACCCTATACACCGCCCTGCTTCCCAGCGCCAACGTATCTGTTCGAGAAGCTGGTGTGCACTTTGCCGGGCACGCCTACAGGGGCCACATGGTGGACAAGCAACAATGGCAAGAGTTTGTCCGGACGTTTGGCAACAAGAAACTCAAGATCAAATACCACCCCAATGATCCGCGCCGCATCTTTTGCCTGAATGACACGACCGGGAATTACGAAACCCTTACAGTAACCGTTCCCTCAAAAATTCCGGAACATGCCCGCCTGGAGGAGATTTTTGACTGCATGGTGTACCGAGATTTGGTACGGGAAGACGACGCTGACATTCGCCTTCTGGACCGGGTTGCCCACAATCGCTTCCGGGACGAGGAGATCAAAAAGGCCGCCGAAGCACGAGATCAGGCAATTCCTCCCGCATCGAAGGCCGAGCACCTGTCTGACATCAAGGACAAACGAGCATTCGAGGCAGAGGTGGAACGCGTAAGGGAAGCTGTCCAACGCAATCGCCGGGATGTCGATGAGTATGTCGTTGCCGAAGATTCAGACGGTTCCGACGCACCGCCCGACCTGCTATCCAAGCTCTTGGCTCAAACTGAGGAGTTGATCGATCATGACTAAACCACTTAAACAAATCACGGCCGAGTATCATTCGATTGCTGCACCAGCCGCCTATGCCGGTAATCCCTTGATCGAGGCCCTCCCCAATATCTTCAGCGAAGATTATGTAACGAAGGAACTGCGTTACATACCAGATGTTGGCACCGCACTCGAACTAGCTCTTCCGCCACACGAGCGTATTCATTGCGTTTCCGCCATCGAGGACCTGGTCATTCCTCTGCCGCTTGCATTCGACGTCGAAGTCGCCCTTTCGGTTCTGATCCGTCGTGGCTATGCCGCACGGAACCCTTTCAACCGCGAGTGGCGTCGTCTGCACTGCAAGATCAAGAAGACCATGAGCGAACCACTTGAGGAGTATCAAGTGAGGTCCAAAAGCGTGCCTGCAATCATGACTACAGCAGTGAGCGGAAATGGCAAGACTACCCTCATTGAATCTCTGCTGGAGATGTATTCGCAAGTTATCATCCACACCGACTACAAGGGTGAGTCGTTTGCCGTCAAGCAATTGGTTTGGATCGGCGTCAACGCAAGCTTCGATGCCAGCCTCAGGGGGTTGATCCTGTCCATGTTTGGAGCTGTCGATGACGCACTAGGTACAGATTACCGGCAGCAATATGACAAGGGCACGCGGACCCGCGACACGATGATTGGCAATCTGGCGCAAGTGTTCGCCACCCACCATCTGGGTGTACTGTTCGTCGACGAAATTCAGTGCCTGTTGCTGCGAGGCGACCATGAGGCTGAGCTCGCCTTGAGCTTCTTTCTCAAGATCGCCAACGTATGTAAAGTACCCATCGTTTTCAGCGGAACCTATGCCGCTGTCAGGCTGTTTTCCAAGGTCGCCCGCAATGCGCGCCGTGTATGCAGCGGCGGGTATTTCGATCTGGCGCTGCCATCCAGGTTCGATGATGTAGTGTGGGACAAACTGGTCGTAGAAGTGGTCTGGAAGAAATTTCAGTGGGTGAAGAAACCAGCCCCGCTGACGGATGAACTGCGTAAACAGATATTCAATCTATCCCAGGGCATCATGGCGATCTTCATTGCCCTGCATCGCGCTGCCCAAGTTTATGCAATCCGCCACAACCTAGATACGGTCGACAGCAAGGTTCTGAAGGACGTCTATGACCGACAGTTCATTCCCATGCACCAAGCCCTTGCTGCATTGCGTTCCGGGAAAAAGAACCGTCTGGAGAAGTTCGAGGACCTGCTTCCTCCAAAGGAGCAATTGGATGCATTGCTTCGACCAGACAACAGCGAACTTCTGGCCGAACGTATTGAGCGTCTTTTGGCGGCCAATCATAAGGCTGCTGAAAATGCTTCCGCCCAGGCCCCCAGTCCGGAACTCAAAAAGCAGAACGATGCAGCGCAAGCTACGGCTGAACTGCTAAAAAAAATCGGCTCCAATGCAGATCTCCGGGAACTCGCGAGACGAGCCGGATTGATGGAAGGATGAAATGGAGATGCTAACCGCAGAAGAAAGGATCAATAACACATTGGCTCTGGCCTTTGCAGGACTGAGGCCTCTGGGACACAGGATGGAATCCATTGTGTCCCAGAGGCTGAATATTCACGATTCTTTTCCAACTTGAAGTCAGGAAGTAATTGAGTGGCATTGAACGAACGACAAATTGATACAAAATCTGCCGGGAAAACGAACGGAAGCCAGATATCTCTTTACCCTCTGATTCTGCCAGACGAACTGCATATTTCGCAGGTATCCAGATATCACCATGACAGTGGCAATCTATCCACCCGAGTCAGCTTTCAACAGCTCTACGATTCGGCGCCATTCCGTCTGACACACTGGATTCCAAAATATCTCGAACGATTCGCGGCCAAGCTTCCAGGAGATGCTACCCAGAATGTCGAGAGGTTGCTAAGGGATACGACACTCTTCCCTCTATTTGAAGTGTACGGCAATGCGCGTCTCAGTCTTTCTGGTGACGCGATACCCATCGCAAACCAAATCATCAACATGCCCAAAAGGATCGTTGGAGAAAGCGGAGAGACACATCTATGTGTCGATTGCCTGCGATGCGACGCGGATGAATGGGAACAGCCTTACATTCACAGGGCACACCAGATCCCGGGGGTTCAGGTCTGCTGGCGCCACGAAGCCCGACTGCTCTCGAGTTGTCCCAATTGTGGCTGTCCGTTCGAGCGCAAGAATGAATTCATTCTTGCGCCATGGGTGCCTTGTGAAGGTTGCGGGCTAAGCCTCACCGAAGGCGTCTTTTATACACCGGTTCATGATGCAAGCGCTTCAGAGTTGCGTTATGCCCAATTCGCCCGAGACATGTTGCTTGCACCCACGGTGCCTCTGGATGCCGCAACACTGGCGTCCGCCTATAAGGCTCGGTTGGTTGAGTTGGGATTTTCGAGAGGATCCACGATCAATCGTAAGGAGATTGTTGAGGCTCTTGAAAAACACTTTGGGAAAGAAACGTTAGGTCGCATTGATTCAGCTTATCGCCTCAATAAGAACCAACATTGGTTCCGTCTTGCGGGAGAATCTACCGTTTTCGATGCCCCACTGCCACGGCACTTGGCTCTATCCCAATTTCTTTTTGGTAGTGCGGCAGCATTCTGGGAGTTTGCCACGAAACCTTCTCCGCAGCAGCCAGCGCCAGCCACTGCAATCGAGACCATCGCCATACCTGCGACACAAGATATTGGCTCGGCGGCTATTCCACGTATCGAAGCCCAAGAGTCATCCCATGAATTTGCGTCAGAGCGCAAAACCTCCCGTACTCGAATCGAGGAAATTCTCCGCCAGCACCCGAATTGGGCTATGGATGATCTGTGGAAAACATACTCCAGTTTGATGAAGAAGCTGCTGCGGGACAACGATGACGGGTTTGTCTGGCTAAAAGCCATTCTTGATAACAGAAATTCAAAGGATGGTATAAAGCCTGCGTCGTTGATAGTGACGCAACATCCCGATGACTTGCGGTGGGCACGGAATTTCGCCAGCACTGCAGTTGTTCTATACAACTCAACCGACATGCCAAAGAAAATCACCCGCAACTTCCTGATGCGCGAAGCGGGTTGGAGTCGCACGAACATGCCGGATCCAGCAAGATATCCGTTGGCACGGCAGCAGTTAGAACTTCTCAAGGAGTCCGACTGGCATTTCTATGCAAGGCGAATGCTTTGGGCGAAGTTGTGTGCAGGAGCAGTCGGTGCGTCAGAGCGTAGCGTGCTAGGTGCTTCTGGAATCGAACACCATCAGGGCCTTCTGGTGCTTCAATACTTCTCGTTTGTAACGCCAACTCGCATCTTCAGCCCCGGCACGATCATGGAAATTCTTATGGAGTATCAAATTTCCAAGGATTGGGCTGGACCCGCACGAGAACTGGAATTTCTCAAGCCAGGGCGGAACTCTACCCGTGGAGGACGTCTAGTTGGCTAGGACTTAACTGTCTGATCTAACATCCTTCGAAGATCGATAGATATCTTTTACAATTCGGCCAAGCGAGCGCCGTTGCCACACAGAATGTTATGCAATATAGGGAAGCGAATTGGACTAATGAAAACTTTCGATATAGGTGATATCCGTAAATACACAAAGAGGTCCGCACCTTTGGCCAACTTTGATGGCGCATATACGTTTTACTATGATGAAACGAACAACATAAGGAAATTTCACGTAAGAGAGTTTGATTTTAATTCCGCGTTCACAGATAACTTTGTGTTAGGTGGGCTAGTACATGAAGGAACTGCGCCAGATGTTCAATCCCTAATTGATAGTTTCAATCTACAAGACTCCGTCAAAGAGGTTAAGTTCAAGCATATTGCTAAAGGGGACTTTCTCGATTGTATGAAGTCGCAAAGACTTACATCCTTCTTCAGATTCATCGGCAGTAACGATTTGTACGTCCACTACTCAAGTATAAATATCCTTTATTGGTCGATTGTAGATATTGTTGACTCAGCAATCTCGCATTCTGAGATAAGCCAACAATTGGGACCTCCATTTGCGAACATGCTAAAGAATGATTTGTATAAGCTGTCAAAAATTGAAATTGATTCGATGATTTCGCTATTCCGCAGATTTGGATACCCAAACATCAAGCAAGATGAGGTCTTGCCGTTTATCGAATCAATAAGCAATCTGTTTGTCGACTATCTCGATGACATGGAATTTCATTTGGGCCTTGAGTCGCTCAGGCAGATATTAAAAGAAGCAAAGAATAAAGGCTCTCTGCCATTTGTTACGGGTGAGGAGGACTTTGTTCTAATAAGAGACTTTTCTCAATTCTATTTGCGCCCAATTTGTATTTTCAAAAACTCTACACATATTTTCGATAACGAAAACTCTATAGCGGAATCGTTGGCCGAATACAAAATTT
This sequence comes from Sideroxyarcus emersonii, assembly GCF_021654335.1. Taxonomy (NCBI): domain Bacteria; kingdom Pseudomonadati; phylum Pseudomonadota; class Betaproteobacteria; order Nitrosomonadales; family Gallionellaceae; genus Sideroxyarcus; species Sideroxyarcus emersonii. The sequence goes on along the minus strand of NZ_AP023423.1, from coordinate 570,588 downwards.
TGGATGGTTCGCAAGAAATTAGAAACTATTCATTTGTTAACTCACAGTCAAACCAGTTTACCCAGTTGTCAGATATATTGGTTGGGGTTGTTGGGAAATTGCACAGCTACTTAAACACTAGCACCAGGGATAAAATCCAATCCGATTTCTGCAAATTGAACACGACTCAAACCGAAAACATTGACTTGTTTCTGAATTCAATCGATGAGTCACATGATAAGAATATGGGATTTCTACATTCAACGGACAGTTATGAAGAAATGTCCAAATTCGAAGTAATCCGGGAAAGCAGGATTAGAGCCTAACAAAGCGTCAGTTGGATCGCTCATTTCGTTGCGCGCCTACAGCATAAGCGTTTGTGATCCTCATCCTCGGCAAATGCGAAGGTCCGCCAAGCTGGATAGCGCAGTCCTTTAGCAATCAAGGTGCAGAGTCCGATGCGGCCAAAGACTGGAATCTCGGCCGAAGCGGAACTAAGCGGCGATACTTTGGAACTTCCGCTTTGCGCGCAATATCGGCATCATGTTGACAGATAGCCAGTCCATTTCCAAAGTCCAGATAGCAGTAAATTTACTCGCAGCTGCGAACCTATGATGTCAGCAATAGCTGAGATTTGCCGCCAAGCCCAAATCGATAGCCCCGGGCTTTTCCTATTAGCTCGGTAATTAACATCTTGCCACCTGTTCCTAGAGTAAGTCTCCCTTGAAATAGGTCAATAAAAATCCGCACCCCATCTTGGGAGATATAGGTAATCCGTGTATTTGGCTCATCATCCTCCAGCGTCCCTCCATGCTGTTCTTCCAAATTCTCAAACATGTCGACCAATTCGTCGTAGTCGTTGGCGTCAGGTTTGACTTCTATGACAACAAGCTCAAACATCTTGCCGAAGATAAGGTCAATTTCTTTGGATTTGGCTTCCCATCCATTCCGCAAAATCAAACGTCGAACAAGTTCGTAGTCGGCAAAGTCTTCGCTATGCTGGTGTACCTCCACTGAAAATCGAAAATAGTCGGTGTCAATACTACCTTCACCATCACCACAAGACTGGTCAACTTCTTTATGTCGCAATCCGAGCTCTGATTTTATCGACTGATAATAATTCTGAATCTCTTCATCGATTTGATCCCCTATCAGTGTTCGTATGAATGTAGTAGCACTCTCACTCTTATATGTGGGAACAAAATGGGTTTTTCTATTAAAACCAGGCAGCGATTTAATACTGCCTGTCTTGACTGACTCAAGATATTCTTTCTTGGCGACCAATCGAATTGCAGTTAGATCGCTTGCGTCACTAACGGTGATGGTTGGTTCTGGAATGTATCGGATTGAAAACGTATTACTTGCGTTGATTAATGCGCACGGCTTTTGCACCTCACTTACCGTCATAGATTTTGTCACATAATTACGGACAGCAACCTGTAAATAATCCCTCAGGCTAATATCGGTGAGGTGACGATTGTGACCCAACGCCTCTTCGGATTCGCCCCGCAAAGCCTTGAGCAAGAAGTACGTCCATAGCCCGTGCTGATGCTCATTAGATGGATAGGACTTCTGGCCAGGTTCACATGAAAGAAATGTGGCGCAATAGGTAGCCGAATTCAGGAACATCTTGAGTTCGTTTTTATCAAACGCCGTTAGTACATCGCGAGCATGGATACTGTTGTTGAGTTTTGTTGCGCACGCGTCAATGAAAATCAGAGCTCTCTGACAAGGGCTTCGCCCTAACGGATCGATAAGAATTTCGCGCAACGAGAGAGTGGTTCCATCGAGTCCCCCAGCATGAGTATCCCATGCTGTGATGCGGTTTCCCTGCGAGTCATGAAAACCATGGCCTGCATAGTAAAAAATGAAAAGGTCATCTGCCCCCAAAGACTGAATTGCTTGCTTTAGACCGTATTGGAGATTTCCAAGTGTCGCATCACTGTCCAAGTTCACGACAATATCGAGCTGATCTCCTTGGTAAATTCCACTTATCGCGTCGGCGAACTCGTTAGCATCGTTGTGCGCAAAATCCACACTAGGCAACGTCGGTCCGCCGCGCTTTTGGTAGTGCTCTATTCCAACGACAAAGGCAATGACTCGAGCACCGTCAGGCAATTGCACAGGCGGGGTATTCGACGGTGCAACTGATTTCTTTCTTGTAACCATAGTCTATTTCGTCCCTAAACAACCACTGTGACAGTTCGAACGTCCTTGAAGGCTTCGCTGGTTTGAATCGCAGCTGCCCTCCGGTCACCCATATCCACGAGGGCGTCCAGCGCTCGCAGTAGCGCCCTTGCCATTTCTTCAGATAGCGGATGGACCTTTTCAGAGAACAGTTGAATAATTCCCGCAAGCCGTGCAGGGACGGTTGTTCCCCGCCAACCGAGCGGCATTCCACCGCCTCCGCCGAGTACCATAGGGAGCTTGGCAACGAACAGTTCCAGTGGATAAGCCTGATAGGCGCGCTCGCATAAGGTCAGATAGGATGAGATCACCGTCGGATTCTGACCTTGGGCCGCGAGGATGGGGTCTATGACCGAATTGATGTTCGTAACATCGGTCCAATCGCCGTTCGCAAAACGCGCGGCACCCATCGCCCTTTCAACATCAATAAAGAACAGTGCCCGAATCATGCTGTATAGGTCGGAATCGTGTATCTCCCCGTCATTCCATCTTGATTGTTCCCACCTTCTATGTGCCAGTACTCTCGGAACGATCTTTTCCAAAAGGACTATCAGGTTTGTCGGGAATACCGGCTCATCCATTATGGTATGCGTAATGTATGAAACATACGATGACATGAGCGAACCGAAGGTGTCGTCATTGGTTCCCGCCGCAGGTTCCACAAAACGACGGGCGCTTTCGTCGGGATCGAGGTGCAGCGACACCCGAGCAAAGAATCGAAAGAGATCGCGCCGCCATTCGTAGTGTTCGGAAGACGCGGCCTCGAAATCCTGCCCGCCTTCCTGCCGCGCCCACGAAGGATGAATTCGTTCGATAGTCCAGCCGACGAGTCCGTCACACCACGTAAGGAACTGGTCGCGCCGCGGAACGTCCCCCATCGCAGAATCTGCGGGGATTTTAGTCAAGACTTTTGCGAGAAACTGAGTATGAACGTCAGTCGACGGATGCTCCCACTCGATTATCACCTCCCTGCCGCGACGACCACGTGCGATTCTTCGTCCGTTGGTAGCGGGCACCCATGCCGGAGGCATTCCGGGCAGTGGGTGGGGCGGTTCATCCAGAGCGTCGAGTCGGGAAAGGGCCGTGGCTACCTTCTCCCAGATTCCGCGTTGAATTTGTTCTTCGATCTGTTCTCTTGGAGTGTCATATGACGGACGCTCGAAGATTGACAGGGATGCCGCAAGTTCGAGAGCGAGCCAAGCTACTTCGGGACATAGCCCCCACAGAGCCAATAATCCCGCCAGTGCCTCGACCATTATCTGTTCGTATGGATGACCAGCTAGTTGTATCAGCGCTTCCAGAGCGTCACGCCGTGTAGGGTCATGATTGTCCATCGCAGCAAGTCCGTAAGTCGCGAAGAGCGTGGGATGGTTGAGCAGGATGGAGCCGCTGAAGAACATGTCGTCACGAACCTCCCGCGTTCTCCAAGCCCTTAGGCATACATCTGTGGACCAATCCAGATCGGCAAGCGGGAGGGCCCGTCCATAACGGAGCGCAACGGCGGCAACACAGGATACGGCGGCCTGTCGTTCGTGTCCGGGACTGACGTGTTCGAACGCCTCTTCAAACAGGTCCGCAGAATCCAGTCTTCGAGCACGTTCGACCGCCTGTTCGAGCGTCAATGCATTGTTTAGCACGCCATTCTGAAAGGTGGCATTTGCCCAATTGAGCAGGGGGAGGTGCTCCGCCATCTCTGCTTGTCGTTGGTTGATGGCATCGATATCGGGGCCTTGGGCTACCGGGTTGTCCAGCTGGATGATCAAACCATCACCGTTCTCGGTTGGTGTCGCACGGTAGTTTGTGCGTCTACCCACTTCGGCCCAGATTTCTGCCGTTCTCCGAAGTTGCCGTACAGTTTCGGGGTTCTCCCGTTGTTCCGCATATCCGAATGGGAGGTCGTCGGTGAATCTAATGATCGCTTCGGATGTTCTGGTTCCCAAGTCGCCGCCACCGATAACGCACATTGATGCAAGATCACGCACATCCATCCGACGCCCCCGACGCTCGTTCCCTTCTACTACTGCCTGGTAGTGACGTCTGTCATGCGGTAGGAAACCCATGAGATTTACATTGAAGCCAAGATCAGATGTATGTCGCTGGATATCCCAATCCCATAACCGCTGACTCGTGAGCAGTGGCAGGGTAACCTCGGAGATGTGCTTGCTCTCCAGCATGACAGCGATGGCAACCCCAAGTGCCGCAACGCTCTCGTGCCCCTCCAGCACATCGCGAATGACATCGTCTACAGGACGCCCATTTTCGACTTCTTTCAACGCCCACAGCTCAAGTGCCATCAGGCCCGAACCGACGGCGTGCGAGCCCCAAGTGCCGCGTGACCAGACATATTGCTGCGCTCCACCCCAGAAGGTTTGCTGCCCCCAAGGGAAATCGAGCGTCAGCGGAATCGGTGTTCCGCGTTCCTCGTAGTCGTAAACGTGAAGCTGACGCCAGGCGGTAATCGCATGGTTGGTGATTTCCCGCACCAGGCGTCTGGCCTCATCGGGGGCGTGTGCGAACAGAGAGGGAAATGGTTCCCGCGTGGGGGCGCAGGGGAAAAACCCGTGCTGGTCATCGATGGATAGGGATTGCCAGTCATGGCTACTGATCCCAATTCCGAAAGGTGAATCCGATGAACGGCGCACCACCTCTTCTGGAAGTGGACGAATCATTATGCTCAACATGAAGTCGACGAGTTGGTCTGGGCAAACCTCACTAATGATGAAGGCATATGTCATCACCTGTTCAACCGCCTGCCGTGGCAGATATTCCAACGTCATTAAATGCGATAGGTGTTCGCGCACGGGGGTGCGGTAGGCGCGTCCCGCCCGCAGGATCACCGCCCTCAATCGTTCACCCAGCTCCTCCAGCTCTCCATGCCTAAGCCGGTCCCATCCGGTGCGGGAATTTGCTTGAGTGCCATCCTGTTCACGGGCCTCGATGTCCGCAAGCCACAAACCGGCAAGTCGAACTATTTCCTTCGATACCGGATTGACCAGATCGGCGAATGCGTTCTGCCAGACCTCGAAAACTGCCACCACGTCGGGAAGAGTCGACGTAGGAATATTGTGGATCCATCGTATCAGCCAAGAATTGAAGCGCGCCCAAGTGCTCATGTCTGAGGGCCAAGCCATGGAATCGGCAAGGCGGATGCGCTCGATCAGGCCGAGATCTGGAAGGGCTCCATTGCCCAATATGTTCGGATTCGCCTTGGTCTTTTCCGCCTGGAACCAGACGACGAGCTTGGCAACCCTTCTCGCCCCCTCGGCAAACATCGCTGCGTTATACGTTTGCTCGTAGTTCTGAAACGAAGACAGGCCGAACGGACCGACCATCCATGCCCGCAACCACTGCGATCGGACATCGGTCGCGCTTTCAAGCCGTTCCAGAAATCCTTGCCAGTCGTTTCCATCTTTGAGCTCGCTTTGAGAGAACAGCTCGACCGTTCGCCCCAGTATGGGGGGCTCGCCTACCTGACGGATAACATCGAGCCATTGCCCACCTTGGGACACCAGAAGCTGGAGAAATGACCATTCAAAATAGATGTCGTGTACGAAGTCGACAGTGTGTCCTGCTCTAACTTGCCGGATGATTCCATCGGCTTCGAGTTCAACCAGCACCTGAGGGTCCACTCCCAATATCTGGATACGTTTGCCCAGTGTTGGAGCTCCGCGTCTGGCGAGTTCGACGAGCACAATGCGACGGTGTCCCGCACGGGTGGGGTCTGCGCCATACCCGCCACCCGTCCACCAGGCTGTGGCAAGTTCTATCTCCGAACTCGGGGCGTTCGTGTCGGCCGGATGTCGCCTGATCAGGACTCCAGCAAAGAACGGCCGGCGCACGATGGCTCTGACCTGCTCCGTTCCGAAGAGAAGCGGCTTCAGTGCGGGTTTGCTTTGGGCCAACGATGCGGCCTCGTCGTCGTCGAACCCGGCCACATCTATCACGGCAGCACCAACGACCAGAAGCTTGCGGGGCAGCCAAGTCCGGACTGGTTCGATGCCCGTATCCCTAACGGTGGCAACCACCTTCCAGTTCGCGAGGAGATCCGAGTCCAGTATGGTGTTGAAGATGTCCGTGAGGATTCCGCGATGGTGCGCATCAATTCGGTCGAGACCATCGACGAACACGACCGGAGTCCCCACCGAAGCAAGCTCGACCAGGAGATCACCCAACGGGGTGGGACCGATACCCTGACTGGTCGAGTATTGTGACCATGTCACACCATTCAACCGGTCGGCCTTGAGGAAGAGCACGGGTCCGTCTTTGAGCGCCTCTTCGACGAGGGTCCGAAGCACAACCGATTTACCGGTTCCTGGCAGTCCACCTATCTGAACGAACCGATGCTGGGTAAGTGCCGTGCGCGAGCTTTGGACGAAACGCCCACGGGAGATGCTCACGCCACCGATGTCGTTCGGAATCTCGTTGGCGGCATGGCGCGCCTCGGTCCCGATCCGGGCAAGAGCTTCCTTCAGGGAGGGAGCGCCTGCGAGTCTGAAGGCTCCGTTCAAGCGAGCGACTAAGGTCTTCCTGTCGAATGAAGCAGCGTGTCCCTCGGCTACCCTAACCAGTGCGAGGAGTCGTCTCCAAAGGTCGTCCGCTCGAGAGCGCTCGGATGGTTGAAGGTGATTCGCCAGGCTTGCGACGGTCTGCGGTTCTGTCACCGAGCCTTCATGCATCAGGTCGAACCGTATCAAGACGAAATGGGAGAGCAGGCTATGGGTGGCGGCGTCGAGCTCGCCTTCGGGCAGCTTGGTGGAAAGGATGCCCCGGACGGCATCGAAGAAGGTTTGCTTCTTCCCCGCAACACCATCGGTGTGGAGCTTCGTCCTAAACTGGGCAGTGTCATGCTCTGACCGTGCCCATTCGCATAGGGTCTCGAAGTCGCGCTTGCTGCCCTCGGAGATCTCGCCCGTGGCTATTCCCACCCGGTCCAGCCGGACGTGAAATCCCGCACCTGTAGCGGTCGCATGGGCGCGCAACACGGTGTCCCTGAAGTCAGTGTTTGTGGCTGCGGCACTTATGGTGATGGAGCGCTTGACTTGGAGGCTGAGACGTATTGAGACTCCGTCGGCTCCCTCGCCCTCGACGATCACGTCATCAAGAGGATGGCCGAGTGGTCCATGTTGAACTGACAAACTCCTCACCAGCCTGCCCGGGAGTCCGGGTGCGGTGGTCTCGGAAAGAAGTGCCGCCGCGTATACGGCGGCCACACCATCTTCAAAAGTGAATCCTGCTCCGCCGGTTAGTTCGGGACTTGCAGCAGCGGTTAGGCCGCCATCAACATGGCCTTGAGCTTGCCCATCGGCAGCAGGAGTAGTTGGAAGATCGGTTGTCATCTCAAAAGTATATCTTGTCGACTAACCACCGCGATAAATTATCAATCTAGAAATTATTCAGAATAGCGCATTCTAAACTTTGAAGAGCGGACGCTTGAGAATGACATTTCTCGGTTAGTTACCACTGTCCGCTAAGGCTGAGGAGCGATTTTCCGCAATCGCTCCAAATCGATTTTGTAATGCTGGACGAACTCTTCGGTCGCTTCCTCCATGACCAATTCGTTCCTATGAATCCAGGCATCCAACGTATATTGGGCATCCGGATTTACTCCAGGCAGGCCTAATAGCTGATAAACACGACCGCTTCGCGTAACTCCGCACATCGTCACCGGATCAAATTTATCAATCTTGCTAGAGACTGCTCCATGACCACCACGAATATCGTAGCCAACAAAGTGATATCCGAAGAGTTCTGGCTGGATTCTCGCTTCGACTGTTTTGTAAATCTGCCAGCTGCTTAACCATTTTTCAGGCTCAGATTGGACAGAGCTTGCGCTCCAAATGTTGGGAATACTAGACAAAGCCGATACTAGTGCGGCCAACTTCCTGCTCTTTTTCTTAGCTGCTTTCATGGGGCTATCTCCTTAGGAATTCAATTGCGGCCCACCAATCTCATGCATCTATTGATCTTTCATATGCCTTTCGAAATGTCGCCCAATCTCCAAACAGCCAACCAATGATCAACATCCACTCCAAGGGGTGTGTACGGTGCTCGTTGCCGCCTAGAAGGAATAGGACGGGCTCAATTGACCGTTGTAAGGAAGAGGTAAATTCTGGGAGTCCCTTGAGAGGGGCGTAGTGGTCCCCGTAGTCTCGCAATGCATGTGAAAGGTCCAGTGATCTATCAGTCGCGATCAGATTTCGTTCTTGTAGGGCCGATAGGCAAGTGTTCCTCATCTTCTGCATTGAATACCCGCCGTCCAAATGCCCTCCTGCCATGTCTGCGGCAAGTTGCGCGAGGTGCTGCAACGCATTCAGCGTTGCATCCGACCAGTTCAGTATTAACTGAGCTTCCCTTAAATTCCAGTCATCGTTTGGCCATAGGAATATTTCTCTTTGAACTGAATCTCGGCCATACGGTAATTCCAAGAGTGGCTTTCCATGTGTCTGACATACCAGTACCCCAGGCAATTGATGGTCTCGCCTCCAGTAAGCAAACCCGTATTTATCTTCGTCGGCGAGAACACATTCATTGCAGCTACGCCTTGGAGGATGTGCGGTGGATGCCGACCTGGTCATCCCAATATCCCTAGCCAGTCCTCCGATGCTGTTACGTCTGACCTGATCTAAAACATTGGCTGCAACGCTTGGGTCACGAAACTGGGTGTAATAAGGGATTATGGTTGCGTCCCGAACTATGATCTCAGGCGTACCTAAACGTAGCTGGGTGCTCGAGCACAACTCGTTCAGATGTGATGGGATGTGGAAATCCCATCTGCCTCTAGCCGTACCAAACAGCTGTAGGCGCGTTTGGTCGACGGTTGAATTCCCTGACATCTCATGGAAGACTGATCCCCAAGAGTAAATAGTCTGGTTTGGTAACAGAGGCGGCACAAATGACAACATTGGGCGTTTTGAAGTCATAGCAACGCCCCCATTCGTCCAACTTCCCGCCATGAAATCATGCAATTGCTATGCGTTTTCATGGCAGCCAAAGGGAGACAATTGTCTTCCACTGTATTTTTTTGTCTTCCGCTGTATTTTCGCGGGCCACTTACAAATGGCCCCCCGCCCGGTTGCCATCGAACTTTTTCGATTTCTGGCACTCGAATCGCCCGAGTGCTAGAATTGCTTTAAGAGGAGGAAATGCCATGAATTCAGCCATGAGTCTACCAATACCGTCCGCCATCGGCAGTATTGAGGGGTATGTGCAGGCGGTGAATCGCTTTCCCGTACTTACCCATGAGGAAGAGTTGTCTTTGGCAACACGCCTCAAGACACAAAACGATCTGGACGCAGCGCGTCAGTTAGTGCTTTCTCACCTGCGCGTCGTCGTCAGCGTCGCACGCGGGTATGCCGGCTACGGCCTGCCGCAGGCGGATCTTATCCAGGAAGGGAACGTCGGCCTGATGAAGGCCGTGAAACGCTACGATCCGTCGCGCGGGGTTCGTCTGGTGTCGTTCGCGCTGCACTGGATACGCGCCGAGATCCACGAATACGTGATCCGCAACTGGCGCATGGTAAAGATCGCCACGACCAAGGCCCAGCGCAAGCTGTTCTTCAACCTGCGCAGCATGAAGGAAGGTCTGGAACCGCTGCGGCCGCAGCAGGTCAGCGAGATCGCTACTCAGCTCAACGTGAGCGAGCACGATGTGGTGGAGATGGAAGCACGCTTTGCCGGGCATGAAGTGGCACTCGAGCCGCTGGCCGGCGAAGAGGACGACAGCTATGCCCCCATCAACTATCTGGCCGACAATGCCGAACATGAACCTTCCAGTATCCTGGAGGCGGCCGAACGTGAGCACCTGCATACAGCGGGATTGGCGCAAGCCCTTGCCAGCCTGGATGAACGCAGCCGCCGTATCGTGGAAGCTCGCTGGTTGCGCGACAACGATGAGCATGCCGCCACGCTGCATGAGCTCGCTGCCGAGTTTAATGTGTCCGCCGAACGCATCCGCCAGATCGAGCAGAAGGCGTTGAGCAAGATGCAGACGCTGCTGAGCTTGCCCGCTGCCGCCTGATCCGGTTGTTGCACGATAAAAAAAGCCGCAGAGTCTTCTGCGGCTTTTTTGTTACTTCACCACCCTCAGGGTCGGCTTGCCTTGTGGCTGCGGATCGTCAGGCGGCTCGTCCGGGCTGGTGACCGCCGAACCGATGGGAGAGGATTCCTGCCCCTGGAACACTAGGCCCTGTCCCGTTTCCTTGGCGAAAATACCGATCACGGCGGACACTGGAACGATGAGCTGGTGTGCGACGCCGCCGAAGCGGCCGCCGCAGGTGATGTCTTCATTCCCCAGCTGCAGGTTGCGCACGGCATCCATGCCGATGTTCAGCACGATCTTGCCATCCTTGACGTAAGCCATCGGTACTTGCGTGTAGTCGTCGACCTGCACCGCCAGATAAGGCGTGTAGCCGGCGTCGGCACACCAGTCGTAGATGGCTCTGATCAGATAAGGCTTGGTGGACGGTTCGCTCATGCCGAGCCTGCTGCGATCACTTACGCATCGCCTTTTCGGCAGGCGTCATCGCCTCGATGTAGGCAGGGCGCGAAAACAGCCGTTCGGCATATTTCATCAACGGCGCCGCTTCCTTGTCCAGCTGGATGCCGTAGTGGTCCAGGCGCCACAGCAACGGGGCGATCGCCACATCGAGCATGGAGAACTCGTCGCCCAGCATGAATTTCTGCTTGGAAAACACCGGCGAAATCTGCGTCAGGTTCTCGCGTACCGCAGCCCGCGCCTTCTCCGCAACCTTGGCGTTGCCGCTCTCCAGGCCGGGGATATGGCAGAACAGCTCATTCTCGAAGCGATGCAGGAACAAGCGCGCCCGCGCCCGCATCACCGGATCCGGCGGCATCAACTGCGGATGCGGGAAGCGCTCGTCGATGTATTCGTTGATGATGTTAGCCTCGTACAGGATCAGGTCGCGCTCGACCAGCACCGGCACGGTGTTATACGGGTTCATCACCGCCAAGTCTTCCGGTTTGTTATAGACATCCACGTCAATGACCTGGAAATCCATACCTTTTTCGAACAAAACAAAGCGGCAACGGTGGCTATAGGGATCGGTCGTCCCCGAATACAAAGTCATCATGTAGCAAATTATCCTTTTATCAATTGGTTACGCACCATTGTGCTGCGCACCAGTTGATACCCTACCATGATGACACCTATGCTGACCAGTCCTCCCCACAGAACCGGTATGGATCCGGTGCCGTTGACGCCCGCGATCCAGACGAAACGCTCAAGCAGCGTGCCGACGATGATGCCGGCGGCAACCGCCACTGTCGCCTTCGGGCTGTGGCGCGTTACCGGGAAGCAGAGCGACACGAACGGGATGACGAATTTCAACGCAATCATGGACCACCACAGCACGCTGAAGTCGCCGTTCTGCATGGCATCTATGCGATCGCGCTCGTCGCCGAGGTTGCCGTACCAGATCGTCAGGTATTGCGCGAAGAAGGTGTACATCCACAGCAAGGTGAACGCCAGCATCATCTGCGCCATATAGTTGTAGATGAACTCGTCGACCCGCTTCACCAGCCTGTCGCGCGTGTTCAGCACGTAGATCCAGATCACCAGGAAAGACAGGAACATGCCGAAGTTGCTGACCAGGTTCTGCATGCCGTAGATCGCGCTGTGCCAGGAAGGCTTCAGCGTCATCTCGAAGTCCCACGCCACCATGGTGGCATACAACACGGTGAAGAACGGGACCCAGCAGGCCACATGATGGAACTTAGCACGATCCTCTTCGCTGCGATCCATGACTGCCTGACGCTTGATGAAGGTGCGCCACACGAACATGATCGTGAGCATGCCGATCACTTCGCGCGCAGCCAGCAGAGGCAGGGTGTACCAGCCCGGCATGTGCACGTTTTCGCCATGCGAAACGTGGCCGATCCACGGGAACGTATGCTCGCCGCCGATCAGCAGGATCACCAGCAGCACGAACGCCAGCGGGAACAAGGAATACAAGGACACGCCCAGTTGCCCGACCTGCAAGCGCCACTTGGCGCCGACCAGATACAGCACCGAACACAAGGCCACGCCGCTCAACGCCAGGTAAGTGACCACCACAAAACTGGCAGTCAGGACCGACCAATTACTGTAAGAAAGCATACTCAATTCCCCCTTGGTTACCGGCCGTTAACGTTGGCCTGCACAGTGCCACCCTGTTGCAGCACCTTGCGCACATAGTTGACCACATGCCAGCGCTCGGTCGGCGACAGGTCGTTGGCATACGGTGGCATCACCGCGCCGCCGAACGTCATCATCCCCCAGATGAAACCATCGCTGCGCTGCTTGGTCTGGTCGGCGGTCAGGTTGTAGGGCTGCAGCACCAGCTTCTGCCCCACCAGCCCGTCACCCTTGCCGGCATAGCCGTGGCAGGGAGTGCAATAGATACCGAACAGGCGGCCTCCCAGCTCGACCGATTTCTGCGTGGCCGGCACGGGATTCTTCTGCTTGTCGGCCGCTTCCATGTCCTTCACGAAGCTGGCCGTGCCTTGCACTGGCACCGAATGTTCCGGATAGGTTGCCATGCCGGGATTGGCCGGATTGACGCTCTCTTGCGGCTTGACGCTGATCTGCTCCGACATGTCCTTGGACCAGGGCCATGCTTGAGCCACCGCAGGTGCAACCAGTAACGCAATTGCTAAAGTTATTTTTTTCATCTGCCTGCCTCTTCCTGAATTTCCAATGCCTTGTGCTTGGTGAAGATCTCCCTGAGCTTGGCCACGGAACCGTCTTCGGCCTTCACCAGGATACCGATCTGGTCTTCCGACACTTTGGCGCTATACAGCGGCGAACGGCGCGCCGGCAACCCGGCACAGATCAGGAAGCCCAGCACCGTGATATACACCCCGCCCAGAATGAACATCTCGTAGGTCAGCACCAGATCCGGGGGGATCGGCACGATCGGTTTGCCGCCCTTCATCTGGGAATAGAAACTGGCCTGCGAACCGGCGATCAGCGTGAATGCCAACAAACCGCCCGTCAGGGCTCCGCCCAAGGTAAACCACTGCACTTTCACCGGTTTCTCGCCGAGGAATTCCTCGACTTCCGGATGTTCGATCGGCGACTTCACCACCAGGTCATCGGCTGCGTCAAAACCCTTGATATCGGAATTGCGCAGTTCGCTGACGACGGCTTCGGCTTCGTCGAAATTGTTATACAGGGCAAGCAAGTAACGTTTGCTCATTTAGTTGGCTCCCTTCACAGCGAGTTCTTCCTTTACAGCCTGCTCTTCTTTCTTTTTCGCCAGACTGCGGTGATACACCATTTCCTTGACCTCATACATGGAAACCGACGGCACGACCTTGCAGAACACCATGAACAGCAGGGTGAACCAGCCGAAGCTGCCGAACACGATGCCCCATTGCACCATGCTGGGCCACATGTGCTCGTCCCATGTCCACGGGTAATAGCCATGCGAGAAGGTCGGTGCCACGATCATCCAGCGCTCCAGCCACATGCCCAGGTTCAGCAACAGCGACACGGCGAACATCACCGGGATGCTGGTCTGCCATTTCTTGACCATCAACGCGAACGGCACCACGGAACCGCAGAAGATCATGCCCCAGAAGAACGGTGCAAAGCGACCGGTCGCTTTCTCGATCAGCACAGCCTTGGCTGCCTCATCATGGCTGTACCATGTCGCGGCAAATTCGATGCAGTTCAGGTAGGTCCACACCATCGCGATGGCGAAGGTCAGGCGCACCGTCTTCCTCAGGATCGGCAGCGTCATGTATTCCTCGAACCTGAACACATAGCGCAGGATGATGAACAGCGTGATGATCGCCGCGCAACCGGAGTACAGCGCACCAGCCACGAAGTACGGCGGGAACGAGGTCACGTGCCAGCCTGGCTGCTGCGACATGGCGAAGTCCGATGCCACGATGGAGTGCACCGACACCGCCAGCGGGATCAGGAAGCATGCGATGGTCAGGTAGGTGATGCGGAAGTTGCGCCACTGGCGGTCGGTACCCTCCCAGCCCAGCGCAAGCAGGGTATACAGCTTCTTGCGCCAGCCCTGGTGGATGTTGTCGCGGCAGATGGCCAGATCCGGGATCGAGCCGATGTACAGGAACAGAACGGACGAACTCAGGTAAGTGAAGATCGCCATCGCATCCCACAGCAGCGGGGACTGGAAGTTGGGCCAGACCCAGCGCTCGCTCGGGTAGGGCAGCGCATAGTAAACCTGCCACAGGCGCCCCAGGTGCACCATCACGAACAAGCCGGCCGTCATCAGCGAGAACGTGGTCATCGCTTCGGCGAAGCGGTAGATCGGCTTGCGCCAGTCGGCATGCATCAGGTGCAGGATCGCCGACAGCAACGTGCCGGAGTGGCTCATGCCGATCCAGAAGATGAAGGTGGCGATGTACAGCCCCCACACATTGGGGTTATCAAAATTGCCCACCCCAAGGCCGACGTTGTACTGATAGATCTCGCAGCCCACGGCCACGCCCACCATGGCAATGGCCACCAGCAAAATCACCCAATACAGTTTGCGAGGCGATTCAAGGCTCTTGAGCACATCCTTGTTGATCTGTGCCCAGGCGATGTCTTCGCGGATATCTTTTCCCATTTTCTCTTTTCCTTCCCTTGTGCCTTATACGGCGCTTTCGCGCACCCGCTCCAGATACATCACCGAAGGATAGGGCCGCAGCTCTTCCAGGATACGGTAGCCGCGCAAACGGTTGCCTTCCTTCTCGTCCTTGTCCTGCACTTCCTTGGTCAGTTCGACCTGCTGGCTCTGCCACTGCTTGGCCACCTGCGATTCCGGGTTGAACAGGTTGCCGAACGTGATCGCACCGACCGGGCACGCTTCCTGGCATGCGGTCTGCACGTCGCTGTCCTGTACCGGGCGGCCTTCCGTCTTCGCGTTGTTGCGAGCAGTGTAGGTGCGCTGCTTGCAGAACGTGCATTTCTCCATCACCCCCTTGGTACGCACGGTCAGGTCCGGATTGAGCTGCTGGTTCAGCGGCGAAGGCCAGGCGTTTTCCTGCTCCGGGTAGTTGTACCAGTTGAAATAGCGCACCTTGTACGGGCAGTTCGCCGAGCAGTAGCGCGAACCGATGCAGCGGTTGTAGATCTGCGAGTTCAGGCCGTCCTCGGTGTGGTTGGTGGCGCCGACCGGGCACACCGTCTCACACGGTGCCGCTTCGCATTGCTGGCACATCATGGGCAGGAAGCGCGCGCCTTGGTCGGCGCTGAATTCGCCCACGCCGGCAGTTTCGTCCCAATAGCGCTCGATGCGCATCCAGTGCATGGCCTGGCCGTGCGAATATTTCTCCTTGCCCACCACCGGCAGGTTGTTCTCGGCATAGCAAGCCACGCTGCAGGCGTTGCAGCCGGTGCAGGCATCGAGGTCTATGCTCATCGCCCATTTGATGTCGGACGGATACGCCTCCCAGTCCGGATGCCCCTTGTCATCGACCGGATGGGTATGGCGAAACTTCGACCAGTTTTCTAGCAAATTGGAAACTGACATGCTTTAGACCTCCTTCGAAAGATCAACTTTGTCGGCCGCTACCTGGACCGCAATCTTCTTCTTGCCCGCCTGGCTGCCGCCGACAGGCCCCTCCTCCTTGACGATGAGAACGCGCTGACCGGTCTTGCTGATCTTCACGCCGGTCTCGTTGAGCGCCAGTTCGCCGGTCTCCTTGTCGAACACCGCATCCAGCATGGCGAACACGTTGGCACCCACGCCCTTGGCATAGCGCCCCATCGCTTCGTGGCCATAGCCGACCGGAACGGAAACCGCATCCGGATGGATGCCAGGGAACAGGTAGGCCTGCGTCCTGATGGTTCCGCTTCTGGAGGTCACCTCGACGATATCGCCCTCAACGATCCCCAGCTTGGCTGCGGTCTTGGGGTTGATCTCGACCCAGGAATCCCACACGATCGTGGTCAGCGGATCGGGCGACTCCTGCAACCAGGGTTCGTTCGCGTTGCGGCCGTCGCGCATGCTGGCCGATATGGACGGGATCAGGCGCAGCGGATAATCCCGGTCTGCCGCCGCCGACGGCAACTTCAGGTCGGAGGCCGAGGCCTTGGCCGACACGGTGCCGGCGATGCCCTTCATCGGCAGGAAACCCTTGCTCAGCGTCTCGTCCCAGAATGCGTCGTCGTCATCGGTGGCTTTGCCGCCGAGTGCCACCTTGTTCTTCAGTACCGCACTGCGCAAATAGGCGTAGAAATCGTCGAATTCCTTGTACTTGTCAGCCTTGCGCTGCTTGAGCAGGGCCAGCAGGATGTCGCCGATACCGCGGGTGTCCGGATACAGCTTGTCCATCAGCGGCTGGCGGAAGCTCATCTGCGCGTAAGCGGCGGAACCCGCGCCTTCCGGTGTGACCATGTATTCCGGCACCACGGTGGCCCAGTCTTCCATCGCGGAATCCAGCGGCAGCACCAGGTCGGCCGCCTGTGCGGTTTCGTCCAGGTACTGCGCGAACGCCACCTTGAAGTCGGCCTTGGCGTAGTTATCCTTGAACTTCAATGCCGCCGGGGCACTGAACACCGGGTTGACACCATAGCTGAACACCACCTTGTACTTGCCGGCGGCCAGGCCATCGTTGAGGCTGACCAGCGAGGCACGGTTGCCCACGGTCGGCGCGATCTGCGGGAACGGCACGCTGGCGCTCGCTTCCACGGTCTTGCCGACGTTGCCCAGCACCCGGTTGAGCAGCGCGATGGCGGCCGCATTCTGCGAGCCGTGCGCATAGCCTTCCGCCGCGCTGCCCGCCAGCACCAGGCTGGGCGTGCGCTCCTTCAGCAGGGCAGCCAGTTTTTCGATTTGCTCGGCGGAAACATCCGTCTCGCTGCTCACGCGCTCGGTCGTATACGCCTTGCTTGCTGCGGCGATATCGGCCGGAATAGCCAGGCCGGCCTTGCCCAGGGCGTTGATGATACCCAGCGCCAGCACACCTTCCGAACCGGGGCGGACCGCGATCCAGCGATCCGCGTTCGCGCCGGTCAGCGTCATCTTCGGCTCGATCTGCACCAGCACGCCGCGCCCTTCCGGACGGTTGCCTTTGCGGAACTGCGCATATTGCTGCGAGAAATGTACCGGGGAAACCCAGGCGCCGAGGAAGTCGGCACCGAACGACACCACCACCCTGGCCTTGTCGATGCGGTAACGCGGCATCGATACGCCGTAGGCTTTCTTGTTGGCAGCGCGCAGCACGGCCGGGGAGATCGCCTCATAGGAGAAATGGTTCTTGCTGCCCAACTCGTCCATGTAGTTGCCCAGCAGCGCCTGCACATGGCCGCTCATGTTGCCGGTCAGGAAGGCGACTTCGGCGCCCTTGACGCCATTCAGCTTGTCGGCAATGACGCCCAGCGCCTTGTCCCAGGCGATCGCCTCGCCCTTCAGCAGCGGCTGGCGCACGCGATCCGGATTGTAGTGCGCCTGCACGCCCGACAGGCCCAAGCCGCACATCCTGCCGCGGTTGATCGGCGAATTCGGATTGCCTTCCGCCTTCAGCACGCGGCCTTCGCGCACACGCCCCATGATGTTGCAGCCGGCTTCGCACTGCGCGCAGGTCGAATTGAAGTAGTTCGAAATGCTGGGAATGACGTAGGAAGGCAGGGTCACATAGGAAGTGACGGTTTCCTGGCCATCCTGGATCGAGGTATTGCCGCAGCCGCTCAAGGCGACGGCGGTTCCGCCCCAGCCCAGCACCTTCAAAAAATCACGCCGATTAAAATCGTTCTCTGTCATCACATAATCCCCTGATATCTTGCTTGTGTTAATCGTCACGCGCTTACTTGTGGCACGTGAAGCAATCGTTCGGACCATGCCCGGTCTCGGTCGAGTTGGCACTGACCGGATGATCCTTCTGATGGCAGCTGGCACACCAGCCCATTGTCAGCGGTTTCTGGCGCTGCGCTACCGTCATGGCCTTCACATTGCCGTGGCAGTAACCGCACACCTCCTGATAAGGGCGATCCTGCTGGAAATAGAAACGCTGGATGTGGCGCTCGTGATTGAAGCGCACGAAATCGGGAAGGTCATGCACCTTCTTCCAGGGGATCGGCTTCTTGGCATCCCAGTATTCGAACAGCTTCTGGATGCGCGGCTTGTCCCGGACCGATTCGATGCTCTGATGGCAACCGATGCATTTCTGCACCGGCGGGATGCCCGCCACCATGCTGCGACGCGCATAGGTGTGGCAATACATGCAGTTGATCTGCATGCCACCGTCCTTGGCATCGCCGGCATGGCGGAAATGGGGAAATTCAATCGGTTGTTCGATCTGGGGACCCAGATCGTCCGGCGTGGTCAATTTTGGCGCGGCGTCGGCAGCGTAACTTCCCGTACCCGCAAACAGCCCGACAAGCAGAATGAACAAACGCAAAATATGCTGCATCGTAAGTAGCCCCCTGACAAAACCTGGATGATTATTTATATATAACTGTCCGCTTATGCACGGCCAGCATTCACTGCTCGCTAACATCTTCCTTCGGCGTCCATTTCCGCAAACCGCAATGGCGCTTCCGATAAGGCACCGCATCTTCAACAGTTCAAATAGTCGTGTCAACACAACGGCCGGCGCGTCGGCGCTCCCGCGAAAAAAAGGCCTTTGGGTAAAAGTAGTTGCATTAATTTCAGAAATCCTTGAAAGTACGAGAATGGAAATGGAACACCTTTCAGACACCACCTGGCGCTTCATACATCACTTTGGGGAAATGGGAAGCCGCTGGGGAATCAGCCGTACCGTTGGCCAAATCTACGCGCTGCTCTATATCTCGCATGTCCCGCTGAACGCCGACGACATCACCTACCTGCTGTCCTTTTCCCGCTCCAATGTCAGCATGGGGCTGAAAGAACTGCAAAGCTGGCGCCTGTTGCGTTCCGAATACCGTGCCGGCGACCGCCGCGAATACTTCAAGGCGCCGGAGGATGTGTGGGAGATCTTCCGCACGCTGGCGGACGAACGGCGGCGGCGCGAAGTGGAGCCAACCCTGTCGGTGCTGCGGGAATGCCTGCTCGATCCCAAGAACACGCCGGAGGACGAGCATTTCCACAAGCGCATGCAGGAAATGTACGACCTCATCTCCATGGCCAACGAGTGGTTCATCGACATCCAGAAACTGAGCGCGGAAGATCTCACTTCGCTGATGCATCTGGGCGCACAAGCGAAAAAGCTGCTGCACGCCAAGAATCGCCTGCTATCATTCGCAGGCCTGACCAAGGAAGAAGTTTCCGAATAACGCGGGCAACCGCCCCGCAGATCGTCCGCCATCCGAATGTACGGCAACCAGCCATTTCACCGGCGGGCGGGCGCATTGATTGAAGACCTGACATGAACGAAGAACAAGCCGTCCTGGATTTTTTCTCGCAGGAAGAGAACCTCCCATTGGCAGTGATCGCCGCCGAACACCTGGATGCGATCCGCCTGCGCCTCAACAACGAATTCTGGCTGGCCCTGCGCGAACGGCTGGACCGTTGGCTGGAACAACAGTCGCTGCCGTGGAGCACGCAGGTGACGGAAGACCGCAACAACGACGCTTGCCTGGTCGGCGTGTACCTGCAGCCGAACGCCGAACAAGCCGTTTTTCTGCGTGCGTTCATGGAACAGCAATTCCTCGGCGACCACTACCGCGTCTTCTACGGCCTGATGTGGAACAACGCGCCGGACGCATCGAAAAAAGCCCTGCCCGCCGTGGAAGCCCTGCGCGCCCGTCTGGGCGATGCAGGATTCAAGCACAGCGACAGCTTCCTGGGATGGCAATGGCTGCCCTGGCACCCGCGCCGCCGCGACTTCCTGCTGCCCTTCATCACCCGCCGCGAAGAATTGCTGGACGACGCCATGCGCCCCTGGCAATCGCTGCTGCTGGAACACGGAGAACAGTTGCGCCTGTCCAACCTGGCCTTGCAGGAAGCGCCGCGCAGCGCCGTCGTTTCGCTCGACCAGTTGCGCGGCAGGTCGAAATCCTGAGCGGATTCGGCGCCGACATCGAGCGACGTGTCTCGCCAGCCGCAAAATTTGCTCGCATCGCGCCGGCGCAGCGGCAATGACTGCCAGATTCTTGTAAACTCCATAGCCGGTAAAAACAGGGAATGGGAATGGATGCACTAACGTTTGCGAAGCTGTCGGCTTACTGGTCCGCCCCGGAAGTGGCGACCAACCTGATCGTATTTTTCAACCTGTTTGGCGCGCTCATCCTCGGCCTCATCGTCGGCTACGAACGCTCCTACCATGGCCGCGCGGCCGGCATGCGCACCTACGGCCTGGTCTGCATGGCCGCCGCCGCCGTCACCGTCATCTCCGGTTATCCGAGCTACTGGTTCGGCGGGCAAGTGAATGCCGCCCTTGCCGGCGACCCCACGCGCGTCATCCAGGGTATCGTCACCGGCATCGGCTTCCTCGGTGCGGGCGTCATCATGCGCGAAGGCCTCAACATCAGCGGCCTCACCACTGCCGCCTCGATCTGGACCTGCTCCGCCATCGGCATCATGGTCGGCGTCGGCTTCTATGCCTCTGCGATCATGCTCACCCTGCTCTCCGCGATGTGCATGATGTGGATATCCAGACTGGAAAGCTGGCTGCCCTCGCGGCCGGCCATTGCCGTCACGCTCGAATTCCAGAAGAACTTCGTGCCGCAGGAAAATACGCTGCGCGAAGTCGTCTATTCGCACGGCTACGAGATCGCATCGGGTTCCTTCGCCATACGCTCCAGCAACGAGAAACTCGAGTGGCATTTCGTCGCCATCGCGCTGAGCAAGAGCAGCGGCGCGGCAATGAACGAATTGGCCAGCGGATTGAGCACACTGCAGGGGGTCGAGGACTTCTCGCTCATCCACGCCAGGAACTGACGCCCCGCCCGACCTGCAGGCAGGATCGGCCACGCACTGGAGACACCATGCAAAATGCCGCCGACATCACGACCGTTGCCCACGTCATCCAGCTGGCGGTCGCTCCCGTCTTTCTGCTGACCGGAATCGGCGCGATACTCGCGGTGATTACCAACCGTATCGCCCGCATCGTGGATCGCTCCAGGGTGTTGGGCAACCTGAACGATCAGTCGCCAGAAACCGTGAAGAACGAGATGCTGATGCTTGCGCGCAGGGCCCGCTGGGTCCACTGGTCGGTCAGCCTCTGCACCATGTCTGCGCTTTTCATCTGCATTGTGATTGCCGCCCTCTTCGTGGGCTCGGAGACGGGCATGGACCCATCGCGCGTGGTTTCGCTGTTCTTCATTTCGGCCATGCTGGCACTGATCTTCGGCCTGCTGTGTTTCCTGCGCGAGATATTCCTCGCCACCGGGAATATAGAAATGAGGAAGAACCGGCATTGAATCCCGGGGATTGCGCTTGCGCGCAGCCCGGAATACCGCACTGACAATTCTCAGACCGGATTGTCCTGGTCAAAGAAACGGTGTTCCAGCCCGAAACGCGCAGCCAGATGCTGGCCCAGCGCCTGGATCCCGTAGCGTTCGGTGGCGTGGTGTCCCGCTGCGATGAAGGCGACGCCGGTCTCCTGCGCGACGTGAACGTTCTGTTCCGAAATCTCGCCGGTCAGGAACGCGTCCACCCCCAGCGCCACCGCCTGTTCGAAATAACCCTGCGCTGCGCCGCTGCACCAGGCGATGCGGACGATGTTGGGATTGGCGTGGCCGATGACCTGGGGCGCGCGCTGCAGGGCATGCTGGACATGCTGGGCGAGTTGCTGCAAGGTCTGCGGCTGCGACAGGACGCCGTGCATGGCAAGGTCCTGCTCGCCGAAGCGCCCATGCTCGACAAAACCGAGCCGTTGGCCGAGCTGCGCGTTGTTGCCGAGGACGGGGTGCGCATCCAGCGGCAGGTGGTAGGCGAGCAGGCTGATATCGTGCTTCAGCAGGTGTGCCACACGGCGCCTCTTGATGCCGGTGATGGTGGCATCCTCGCTGCGCCAGAAATACCCATGATGTACGAGCAGGGCATCCGCCCCCCAGGCTGTTGCCGCCTCCAGTACGGCCTGCGAAGCGGTGACGCCGGTAGCGATGCGCCGCACCTCCGCGCGCCCCTCCACCTGCAGCCCGTTGGGGCTGTAATCACGAAAACGGCCGATTTCAAGCTCGCTTCCGATATAATCGCGCAATTCGTCCAATCGCATTGTTTTCGTACCATTAATTAGCAGCGGCTCAAATCATATCATGCGCAAATTCTGGCTCCTGTTCGCCCAAGCCACCACTGTCGGTCTCGCGATGCTGTTCGTCATCCATACGCTGAGACCTTCGCTGCTGCCCAATGCGGCGCGCAGCGGCGTGGTGACCTTGTACGAGAACAATATCGGCAGCAGCGGCGAGCTGCCTGCCGAGGGATTCAGCAAGGCCGCCCAGAAAGTGATGCCTGCCGTGGTGAACATCTTCACCAGCAGCGAGGTGAAAGCCCCGGCCGCGCCGTTCATGGACGACCCGCGCTTCCGCTTCTTCTTCGGCGACGAATTCGACAACAATGTCCCGCAGCAGAGCTCCAGCCTGGGCTCGGGCGTCATCGTCAGCCATGATGGCTACATCCTCACCAACCACCATGTCATCGAAAGCGCCGACCAGATCGAAGTGGCCCTGTCGGATGGCCGTACCGCCAAGGGACACATCGTCGGTTCCGATCCGGACACCGATCTCGCCGTGATCAAGGTGGATATCGGCAATAACCTGCCGGCCATCACGTTCGGCCAGTCCGACCAGGCGCACGTGGGCGATATCGTGCTCGCCGTCGGCAATCCTTTTGGCGTCGGCCAGACCGTCACCATGGGCATCGTCAGCGCACTGAAACGCAACCACCTCGGACTCAGCACCTTCGAGAATTTCATCCAGACCGATGCCGCCATCAACCCCGGCAACTCGGGCGGCGCGCTGGTGGACAGCGAAGGCAACCTGCTCGGCATCAACAGTGCAATCTATTCCCCCAACGGCGGTTCGCTCGGCATCGGCTTCGCCATCCCGGTGAGCACGGCGAAGAAGATCATGGAGCAGATCATCCAGAACGGCTCGGTCATCCGCGGCTGGATCGGCGTCGCGGTGCAGGATCTCACGCCGGAGCTGCTGGAATCGTTCAAACTCGGCGACGTGAAGGGCGTGCTGATCGCCGAAGTGGTGCGCGGCAGCCCTGCGGACAAGGCCGGCGTCAAAGCCGGCGACATCCTGCTCAGCATCGCGGACAAGCCGCTGACCGATTCCACCATCATGCTGGAGACCATCTCCTCGCTGCCGCCAGGCAAAGTCACCATGCTGAAGCTGCTGCGCAACCAGTCGGAAGTGGTGGTACAGGTGAAGGTGGGGAAACGTCCGAAAGCCAAGGCCCAGGAATAAGCCGGCCGCCGCCACACCACATAGCGGCGGCATCGGCAATGGATTGGCAATGCAGGAAACACGGGCGACCTGGTTCGAACTTCCCCACCTGCAGCGGATGCCTTAGTTACTCCGGCCTGTTCTGTCCCACCCAACCCGCCACCACGATACCCGCTTCGTAGAGCAACCACAGCGGCAGCGCCAGCATGCACTGCGATACCACATCCGGCGGGGTGAAGATCGCACCGACGACGAAGGCGCCGACGATCACATAGGGCCTGACCTCGCGCAGCTTGGCTGTGCTCACCATCCCGGTCTTCACCAGCAGCACCACCGCGATGGGCACCTGGAACGCCAGCCCGAAGGCCACGAACATGCTCAGCACGAAGCTGAGATATTTGTCGATGTCGGTCATGACGGCCACGCCGTGCGGCGCAGCGGCAGTAATGAAGCCGAACACCACCGGGAACACCACGAAATAGGCGAAAGCCATACCGCTGAAGAACAGCAGCACGCTGGCAACCAGCAACGGCAATATCCAGCGCTTCTCGTTCGCATACAGCCCCGGCGCAACGAAACGCCACGCCTGATACAGGATGTACGGCAACGCGATCAGGAAGGCCGCCATCATCGCAACCTTGAGCGGCACGAAAAACGGCGTGGTGACATCGGTCGCGATCATCTGGCCGCCTGCCGGCAGCTTGGCCAGCAACGGATGCGCCAGTACGCTATAAAGATCGGACGCCCACGGGAACAGGCAGATGAACACCAGCAACAGCGCGATGGCGGAATTGAGCAGGCGCTTGCGCAACTCGATCAGGTGGGAGATTAGACTTTCGCTGGTGCTCACGATTCAGGGCGGGGCTAGTCGATCGGGAACTGGCGCTGTTCGGGTGTTGAGGGAGCTTTCTGGACACCGCTGCCACCCGTAGCAGGCACGCTGCGCGACGGATTGCCCCGCTCGACTGCCGCCCGCCCCTCGTCCTGCAGCGACTGCAGATGGTCGTCCACCGTCCGCACCGCCTGATTGGCGGTTTGCGCAGCCGCAGCCGCTTCCTGCTCCACCTTGAGCTTGAGCTGTTTCAGCTCTTCCATCTGCATGTCGCGTTCGATATCGGCCCGCACGCCGTTGACATAGCGCTGCGCCCTGCTCCACAGCAGCCCCATGGTGCGGGCCACTTTAGGCAGCCGCTCCGGGCCGATGACGACCAGCGCCACCACCATGATGACCACGATCTCCGAAAAGCCGATATCGAACATAAATCCCTGTCAGGCTCAAACCTTGGTCTGGTTCTTCTCTTTCACTTCGCCTTCGATGGTCTTGCCGTCCTGGGTGACCTGCTTGTGCGCCTCTTCGTCGCTCTTCATGCCATCCTTGAAGCCTTTCACCGCCCCCCCCAGGTCTTCGCCGATGTTGCGCAGCTTCTTGGTGCCGAAGACCAGTACAACGATCAGCAATACGATCAACCAATGCCAGATACTCAATGAACCCATGATGCGCTCCTTGTCGATTAACTACGCTTGACCATCGGCGGAATGTTGCCGCCGCCGATGACATGTATATGCAGATGAAACACTTCCTGGCCGCCGCCTTTGCCGCTGTTGATGACGGTGCGGAAACCGTCCTGCAGCCCCTGATCGCGTGCCAGCCTTGGGGCCAGCAGCAGCATGCGGCCCAGCAGGGCCGCGTGCCTTTCCTCCGCATCCAGCAGGGAGACCAGATGCTGCTTGGGGATCAGCATGAAATGCACCGGTGCGACCGGATTGATGTCGTGGAAGGCGAACACCTCGTCGTCCTCGTACACCTTGCGGCTGGGTATCTCGCCGCGCACGATCCTGCAGAAGAGGCAGTTGTCGCTCATTTCCGGCCCGCCTTCTCCGTGATGCCGGATACGCCTTCGCGCCGCGCCAGTTCCTGCAGCACGTCGTCCGCGCTCAGGCCCTTGTGCGCCAGCAACACCATGCTGTGAAACCACAGGTCCGCCACCTCGTACACCAGGTGCTGCCGGTCGCCATCCTTGGCCGCCAGCAACACCTCGCCCGCCTCCTCGATCACTTTCTTCAGGATCGCATCGTCGCCCTTGCTGAACAGCTTGGCGACATAGGACGACTCCGGCGCAGCGTTCTTGCGTGCCTCGATGGTTCCGCTCAGCCGTTGTAAAGTATCGTTGCTCATTTCCTGTATATCTCGTCGGGATCCTTCAGCACCGCATCGGTCTCCACCCACGCGCCGTCTTCCAGCTTGCTGTAGAAACAGCTTTCGCGCCCGGTGTGGCAGGCGATCCCGCCTTGCTGCTCCACTTGCAGCAGGATCACGTCGGCATCGCAGTCCAGCCGGATCTCCCGGACCTGCTGGATGTGGCCGGATTCCTCACCCTTGTGCCACAGCTTCTTGCGCGAACGCGACCAGTATATCGCCTCGCCGGATTCGGCGGTGCGTTTCAATGCCTCGCGGTTCATCCAGGCCACCATCAGCACGCGACCGGTTGCCGCATCCTGGGCGATGGCCGGCACCAGGCCGTCGTCCGACCAATTGACTTTGTTCAACCAGCTCTCGGTCACAGTCTCACCTCGATACCCTGCTGCGCCATGAACTGCTTGGCTTGCAGCACCGTGTATTCGCCGAAATGGAAGATGCTGGCGGCCAGCACCGCATCCGCGCCGCCAATCTTGACGCCGTCGGCGAGATGCTGCAGGTTGCCCACGCCGCCGCTGGCGATCACCGGAATCTCCAGCGCATCGGTCACGGCGCGCGTCAGCGCCAGATCGAAACCGCGCTTCTGCCCGTCCTGGTCCATGCTGGTCAGCAGGATCTCGCCCGCGCCCAGGGTTTGCATCTTCTTAGCCCATTCCACCGCATCCAGCCCGGTGGCCTTGCGTCCGCCGTGGGTGAACACCTCCCACCTGTTCGGCCCGACCTGTTTGGCGTCGATGGCGACCACGATGCACTGCGAACCGTACTTTGCCGAGGCATCCGCCACCAGTTGCGGATTGACCACCGCCGAGGTGTTGATGCTGACCTTGTCCGCTCCGGCGTTGAGCAGGTTGCGCACATCCTGCACCTCGCGCACGCCGCCGCCCACCGTCAACGGAATGAAGACCTGTTCCGCAACCTGCTCGATGATGCGGAAAATGATGCCGCGATCATCGGAACTGGCGGTGATGTCGAGAAAGGTCAGTTCGTCCGCCCCCTGTTCGTCGTAGCGGCGCGCGATCTCCACCGGGTCGCCGGCATCGCGCAGCTCGACGAAGCTGACGCCCTTGACCACGCGACCGGCAGTCACATCGAGGCAGGGAATGATGCGTTTGGCCAGCATCAGATCACGGCTGGCGACAGTTCGTCCGCCAAGGCCTGCGCCGCCTTGAAGTCCAGCGTGCCCTCGTAGATGGCGCGCCCGGTAATGGCACCGGTGATGCCTTCGGCGCGCACTGCACACAGCGCGCGCACATCGTCCAGATTGGTGATGCCGCCACTGGCGATGACCGGCACGTGCAATGGCCGCGCCAGCTCCACAGTCGCTTCGATGTTCACGCCGGTCATCATGCCGTCGCGCCCGATATCGGTATAGATGATGGCTTCGACGCCGTAACCTTCGAAGCGCTGCGCCAGATCGGCCACATCGTGTCCCGTCAGTTTCGACCAGCCGTCCACCGCGACCTTGCCGCCCTTGGCGTCCAGCCCGACCATGATGTGGCCGGGAAAGGCATCGCATGCCTCATGCAGGAATCCCGGCACTTTCACGGCAGCGGTGCCGATGATGACGTAAGTCACGCCAAGGTCGAGATAGCGCTCGATGGTCTCCAGATCGCGGATACCGCCGCCCAGTTGTATCGGCATATCGCCGCCGACCGCCTCGACGATGCTGCGCACCGCCGCTTCGTTCTTGGGTTTGCCGGCGAATGCCCCGTTGAGATCCACCAGATGCAGACGACGCGCACCTTGCGCCAGCCAGTGTTTGGCCATCGCGGCGGGATCGTCGGAGAACACCGTTGCGCCCTCCATCACGCCTTGCCGCAGGCGCACACATTGTCCGTCTTTCAAATCGATCGCGGGGATGATCAGCGTTTTAGTATCCATGATTTAAGGTCACACAGGATTCCAGTTGATGAAATTTTGCAGCAGCCTCAAGCCGGCCGCCGCGCTCTTCTCCGGGTGGAACTGAACGGCAAATAAATTATCACGCGCCACCGCACAGACAAAGGGCTGCGGATAGTCGCTGGTGGCCTGCACCAGCCCTGCATCGCGCGGCTGTACATAGTAGCTGTGGACAAAATAGAAGCGCGCATCCTGGGCGATGCCGTCCCACAAAGCATGCTTGCCGTGATGCACCTGGTTCCAGCCCATGTGCGGCACCTTGAGCTTGTTGCCCTGCGCATCCTGCAAGCCGGAGGCAAAACGTTTGACCGGCCCGGCGAACAGCCCCAGGCAAGGCGTATCTCCTTCTTCGCTGTGCTCGAACAGCACTTGCAGCCCCATGCAGATACCGAGGAACGGCTTGCCTTCCCCGACCACATCGGCGATCACCTTGTCCAGGCCGCGGGAACGGATCTCGCGCATGCAATCGGGTGCCGCCCCCTGGCCGGGGAAAACCACCCGTCCGGCGGCAGCGATCACCCCGGCCTCGCCCGTCACCGCGATGTTCGCTTGCGGTGCGACCTTGCGGACAGCCTGTTGCACAGAGCGCAGATTGCCCATGCCGTAATCGACGATTGCGATATCAACCATGATTGAGACGTTATAACGTTCCCTTGGTGGATGGCATGACGCCGGCCATGCGCGGATCGATCTCCAGCGCGATGCGCAGGGCCCGACCGAACGCCTTGAAGATGGTCTCGGCCTGGTGATGCGCATTGTCGCCGGCCAGGTTGTCGATGTGCAACGTCACCAGGGCGTGGTTGACGAAACCCTGGAAAAATTCGCGGATCAGGTCGACTTCGAATTCACCGATGTTGGAACGCACGAAATCGACATTGAACACCAGACCGGGACGGCCGGAGATATCCAGCACCACGCGCGACAGCGCTTCATCCAGCGGCACATAGGCATGCCCGTAACGGCGCAACCCCTTCTTGTCCCCGATCGCCTGGTTGAGTGCCTGCCCCAGCGTGATGCCGATGTCTTCCACCGTATGGTGTGCGTCGATATGCAGGTCACCCTTGGCGTCGATGTCCAGATCGATCAGTCCGTGCCGTGCAATCTGGTCCAGCATGTGCTCGAGGAACGGCAGGCCGGTATCCAGCTTGACCTTGCCCGCCCCGTCCAGATTCAGTTCGACCGCAATCTTGGTCTCCAGGGTGTTGCGACTGACTTTTGCGCTACGCATGATTCGCCTTATGCGGGTTGGTTATTGGTTAATGGTATCTTGTAACGCTGCCATGAACCGCTCGTTTTCCTGCTGCGTCCCTACCGTAACGCGCAGGCAATCGGTCAATGCCGGGTGTCCCCCGTTCAGGTTCTTGATCAGCACACCGCGCCGCTTCAGCCCTTCGAATACCTGCGTGGCTTTTGCCACGCGGAACAGGATGAAATTGGCTTCACTGGGATAAGCATGCACCCCTTCGATCCGGGTCAATGCGCGCAACAGTCCAGTGCGCTCCTGTTTGATGCTTTCCGCCTGCGCCAGCAATACATCGTGATGCTGCAGTAACTTTGCCGCGACCAATTGCGGCAGGACGCCCACATTATACGGTAAGCGCAGTTTTTCCAGCTGCTCCAGCCAGGCGGGCGAACCGGCCAGGAAGCCGAGGCGCAACCCTGCCATGCCGAGCTTGGAGAAAGTGCGCATCACCAGCAGGTTGTCATACCGCGCCAAATGAGGGATGAAACTGTCACGCGCAAAGGCGTAATAAGCCTCGTCCACCACGACCAGCCCCGGCGCCGCCTCGACCACCTGCCGGATCGCTGCGGCATCGAACAGGTTGCCGGTCGGGTTGTTGGGATAAGCGAGGAATACCAGTGCGGGACGTTCGCGCCGGATAGCCTCCAGCGTGGCCGGCAGGTCGAGCGAAAAATCCGCCGCCAGCGGCACGCCGACATACTTCATGCCGGCAAAAGTGGCAATCATCCTGTACATGACGAACGACGGCTCCACGCTCAACAGCACCGCGCCGGGTTTGGCGACCGCCAGCGCCAGCAACTGGATGATCTCGTCGGAACCGTTGCCAAGCAGGACCTCCATGCCGGCCGGCAGGCCGCTCACCTTGCGGATATCGGCCTTGAGCTGACTTGCCGCCGCATCCGGATAGCGGTTGATCTCGGCATCCGCCACCACTCGCGCGATCTCCTCGCGCAGCACCTGCGGCAGCGGATAGGGATTTTCCATTGCGTCCAGCTTGACCATGCCGCCTGCGGGAGGCACATGATAGGCATGCAGACCCAGCACTTCCGGGCGGAGCAGATTCTCGGGAACAACGGCAGGACGGGCGGAAGACATAAGGTGGCAGGTTCGGTAACAGCCGGTATTCTACCGAAATTCCGGCCTAGTGCACGGCACAGACGCCGCTTATAATCCCAATAATCGTACGGGAAAACAGAATGACTGCCAAGAAACTCCGCGCCTTACTGGTCGAATCTTCCAGCGCCGACGCGCAACGCACCCTGGACAAGCTGTCGCAAGCGGGTTACCAACTTGACCATCTGCGGGTGGGCAACGCAAGCGACATGAGATCGGCGCTGCTCAAGGAACAGTTCGATGTCGTGCTGTGCAGCTATGATCCGCCCGGCTTCGGTGGCCTGCCCGCACTCGAGCTCATGCAAAGCAGCGGGGCGGACATCCCCTTCCTGTTCCTCTCCCACGACTTGCGCGAGGAGACCATTATTCACACCATGCGGCATGGCGCCGACGATTACATCTTCAAGGGCAGCCTGAACCGCCTCGCCCCTGCAATCGAACACAACCTGCGCGAAGCGCGCATCCGCCAGGCGCATCGCAGCGCACAACTGGCGCTGCAGGAAAACCAGACCCGCCTGCATGCGTTCATCGCCGACCTGCCCGGCATGGCGTACCAGATGCTGCTGCAAAATGACGGCCAGGCGAGCTTCCCCTACGTCAGCGAAGGATGCCACGCATTGCTGGGGATCGCGCCGCAGGACCTGGCCCGCACCTCATCGCTGTTCGAATCCATGCTGCACCCGGAAGATGCTCCTTCCTACCGGCAGAGCATGCAGGCCTCCGCAAAGAACCTGTCGTTCTGGAACTGGGAAGGCCGCGTGCTGACCTTGCCCGGCAACGAGATCAAATGGATCAACCTTCGCTCCAGTCCGCGCAAAACGCCCAACGGCATCCAGTGGGAAGGCATCATCTTCAACATCACGCAGAGCAAGGAAGCCGAGCTGGAGATCCGGCGATCCAAGGCGCAGCTGCGCGAGCTCTCTTCGCACATACAGGAAGTCAGGGAGCAGGAACGCATCGCCATCGCCCGCGAAGTGCACGACGAGCTCGGCAGCACGCTCACCGCCATCAAGCTGGACATCGCATGGCTGGGCGGCCGCCTGACCGAAAAACCGGCGCTGGCGGAAAAGGCGCAGAACATCGAAGCGCTGGTGGACAGATGCATCGCGGCAGCCGGCAACATATCGCGCAGCCTGCGCCCCAGCGTGCTGGACACCTTCGGCATCGTCGCCGCCATCGAGATGGAAGTGGACGAGTTCGAGCAAC
Organism: Sideroxyarcus emersonii; assembly: GCF_021654335.1. Lineage (NCBI taxonomy): Bacteria > Pseudomonadati > Pseudomonadota > Betaproteobacteria > Nitrosomonadales > Gallionellaceae > Sideroxyarcus > Sideroxyarcus emersonii. Next base: position 539,490 of record NZ_AP023423.1, on the reverse strand, counting down.
GCACCGGCATCTCCTGCGTCTTCGAACACGACAAAATACCGGACGAAATCCCGCCCGACATCTCCATCGCCCTGTTCCGCATTTTCCAGGAGACGCTCGCCAACATCACCAAACATGCCCAGGCCAGCAAGGTCGAGGTCCGCATGCATGAACGCGATGGCGGCATCGAGCTGAAAGTGCACGACAACGGACGCGGCATCACCCAGACCGACCGCGCCAAACCCCGTTCATTCGGCTTACGCGGCATCCGCGAACGGGTAGAATACTTCGGCGGCAAGGTGAATATCGACAGCCCAGCCGGACAGGGAACGCAGATCGGCGTATTCATCCCGCGCGAAACGGGGCGCATCACCGCAGACGACCTGCTGGCACAACAGAACCTATTTTGAGAAGCGATACCGCAATGATAAAAGTGCTGATAGCCGACGATCACGCACTCATCCGCAAGGGCCTGAAGCAATTGCTGGACGACACCGACGACATGCGCGTGATCGGCGAAGCGGAGAACGGCATGCAGGCCATCCGCATGGTGGAGGAGACCGACTACGATGTGGTTCTGCTGGACATCAGCATGCCGGACAAACATGGGGTCGACGTACTCAAACAGCTCAGGGCCAACCGTCCGCAGCTGCCGGTGCTGATGCTCAGCATGCATCCGGAAGAACAATACGCCCTGCGCTCCATGAAGGCCGGCGCGGCCGGCTACCTCAACAAACAAAGCGCACCGCTGCAACTGGTCACCGCCATCCGCCAGGTCGCCAGCGGGAAGAAATACATCAGCACCGAACTGGCGGAACAGCTGGCCAACGGGCTGTCGCAGGGCTACCAGGAATTGCTGCACCAGACGCTCTCCAACCGAGAATACCAGACCCTCTGCCTGATGGCCTCGGGCAAGAAATTGAGCGAGATGGCGGAAATCATGTCGCTCAGCCCCAAGACGGTCAGCGTATACCGCTCGCGCCTGCTGGAAAAGATGAAGCTGAAGAACAATGCAGAAGCGATCCATTATGCCATCAGCAATCACCTGATCGAATAACCGGGCCAAATAGAACCGGAAACTGCCGCTATTCCGAGTTTAACGACCGCCGCGTTACCGGATAATCCCCGCATCGACTACCGCCACCTTCGCCCCATGAGCAAAACCAAGTCACCTTCCGAAATCGCCCGCGAAACGTTCACCACCCTCGCCGCGCGCAAACTTGCGCCGACACCGGAAAACTATGTGCAGATGTATCGCGAGATCAGCGGCGAACCGGCTCCCGCACCGTCGGCCGACGACATCGGCGCCACAACCAGCAAAGGCAAACTGGTGCCTGCCTGGGCGGAACTGATCCGCGACCTGCTGCGCCAGCTGGAGACGCCGCACAAGGGCATCACCGTCACCCGCAAGAAGGACGGCGTGGACACCGTGCTCACGCGCTTTGCCAGCGACCCCGAGGTGTTGTTCGGCAAACTGCAAGGCCTGCTGCGCTCGTGGTCTACCGCCCCCACCGGCCCCAGCGCCGCAGACCTGGTTCCCGCGGTCCAGCCGGATGCCTCCCCCACCGCAGGCGGCGCGGCGCCAGCACTGGCCGACCATCAGGAGTTGCTGGGGCGACTGCGCGAACTGCTGGCGCAGTCGCTGGAAAGCACGCTGACCTCGCAGCCAGAGATGAACGACGAGATCCAGGCGCTGGTATCGCTGGTGCGCAGCACCGACAACAAGGAACGCCTTAACGACCTCGCCAAGCAGCTGCGGCAGTTCTGGCTCAAGCTGGAACTGCGCGGCGGCGACAAGGCGAAGATACAGGAAGGCCTGGTGCGCCTGCTGCGCCTGCTGGTGGAAAACGTCAGCGAGATGGTGGAAGACGATAAATGGCTGCACGGCCAGATCGCCGCCCTGCAGGAGATCATCGCCAACCCGCTGGACAAGCGCTCGATTGCCGATGCGGAACGCAACCTGCGCGATGCCATCATCAAGCAAAGCACGCTCAAACAAAGCCTGACCGACGCCAAGGCGACATTGAAGAGCCTGATGACCACCTTCATCGACCGCCTGGGCGAATTGACCGAGAGCACCGGCGAATACCACAGCAAGATCGAAGGCTACAGCCAGAAGATCGGCAAGGCGGACAACCTGACCGAGCTTAGCCATATTCTCAAGGATGTGATGCACGACACCCGCGTGATCCAGACCAGCGTCATGCGTTCGCACGAAGAGATGCTTTCCTCCAAGAAGCAGGCCGACGAGGCGGAAGCGCGCATCAGGGCGCTGGAACAGGAACTGGAGCAGGTCAGCGAACTGGTACGCGAAGACCAGCTCACCGGCGCGCTCAACCGGCGCGGGCTGGACGAGACCCTGGATCGCGAACTCAAACGCTCCGATCGCAGCCGCACAGCCGTCAGCGTCGCCCTGCTCGATATCGATAATTTCAAGCAATTGAACGATACGCTGGGACATCAGGCCGGCGATCACGCCCTGGTGCACCTGACAAAAGTCATTAAAGAAACGTTGCGCCCTGCCGATACAGTAGGGCGCTACGGCGGTGAAGAGTTCCTCATCGTATTGCCGGACACCGACCTGCAAGCCGGGATTGAGGCATTGCAGCGTCTGCAGCGCGACCTGACCAAGAAGTTCTTCCTGCACAACAACGAGCGGATCCTGGTCACCTTCAGCGCCGGCGTGGCGCTACGCGGCGAGAACGAGGATGCCGAGGACCTGATCGGCCGCGCCGACAAGGCCATGTACAAGGCCAAGCAGACCGGCAAGAACCGGGTGGTGGCGGCAGAATGAACCTGTTTAATCGCCTGCAAATTTCATTCAGCACTAAAGTTTTCCCATAAAGCTCCGATAACTGATCCAACGGCGGCTGCCAAGCTACATAAAACGGCAAACCAAAGTGAGCGGCGAAACAGCCGCAAGTAAGTCAAGTTAAAGGAGAACTAACATGGCACAAGTCATCAATACCAACGTTGCGGCCCTGTTTGCCGGAGCAGCCCTGAACAAATCGGCTCTCGCCCTGCAAACCGCCCAACAGCGCCTGTCTTCGGGTCTGCGCATCAACAGCGCCAAGGATGACCCCACCGGCCTGGTCATTGCCACCGATTACGACAGCAAGATTCGCGGCACCAACATCGCCATCCAGGGCGCCAACAACGCGATCTCGACTGCCCAGACCAATGACGGCTATGCAGGACAGATCGTAGCCAATCTGCAGCGCCTGTATGAGATCGCCGTGCAGCTGGGCGGCACCGCTTCCGGCGCCGAGACTACCGCGCTGCTGGCCGAAAACAAGCGTATCGCCGGCCTGACCACCGCCGCAACTGCAGTGACGGTCGACGGCTCCGGCAACACTGTGACTGGTGTCAGTGCAGCCATCACGGCACCCACCGGCACTACGGTCTCCACCATCACGACCGACCTCTCCACCGTGAATACCGCACGATCCAACTATGGTGCCGACATGGCGACCTTCGGATCGGCCGTTGCCACCATGCAGGTCGCCTCGGTGAACCTGTCCGCCGCCTACAGCCGCATCATGGATACGGACTATGCCGCAGAGACAACCGCGATGACCCGCAACAACATCTTGCAGCAAGCGGGCTCGGCAGTGTTGGCACAAGCGAACCAGACACCGAATTCCGTGCTGACCCTGTTACGTTAACCAGTAAAAATGTAGGCGCCTGACCGGTATTCCGGTCAGGCACCAGAAAACCAGCAGCAAAATGCAGTTAAATAACCAAGGAGCATAAAATGGCACAAGTCATCAATACCAACGTTGCGGCCCTGTTTGCCGGAGCAGCCCTGAACAAATCGGCTCTCGCCCTGCAAACCGCCCAACAGCGCCTGTCTTCGGGTCTGCGCATCAACAGCGCCAAGGATGACCCCACCGGCCTGGTCATTGCCACCAATTACGACAGCAAGATTCGCGGCACCAACATCGCCATCCAGGGCGCCAACAACGCGATCTCGACTGCCCAGACCAATGACGGCTATGCAGGACAGATCGTAGCCAATCTGCAGCGCCTGTATGAGATCGCCGTGCAGCTGGGCGGCACCGCTTCCGGCGCCGAGACTACCGCGCTGCTGGCCGAAAACAAGCGTATCGCCGGCCTGACCACCGCCGCAACTGCAGTGACGGTCGACGGCTCCGGCAACACTGTGACTGGTGTCAGTGCAGCCATCACGGCACCCACCGGCACTACGGTCTCCACCATCACGACCGACCTCTCCACCGTGAATACCGCACGATCCAACTATGGTGCCGACATGGCGACCTTCGGATCGGCCGTTGCCACCATGCAGGTCGCCTCGGTGAACCTGTCCGCCGCCTACAGCCGCATCATGGATACGGACTATGCCGCAGAGACAACCGCGATGACCCGCAACAACATCTTGCAGCAAGCGGGCTCGGCAGTGTTGGCACAAGCGAACCAGACACCGAATTCCGTGCTGACCCTGTTACGTTAACCAGTAAAAATGTAGGCGCCTGACCGGAACAACGGTTAGGCGCCTAGATCAAAGGAGATCCAAAATGATCATCCAGAACATAAGCAGCCAAGGTACGCTGCCAGTCAGGCCAGTCAGCAATGACGGGCCTGCTGTTGCCGTTCCGCAAACTGCCGCCGCAGCATCCGTTACTCAACCGCCTTCGGCCGAGCAGTTGAACAATGCCATCAACAAGATCAACAGTGCGATGCAACAATCGAACCAGAGCCTGGAATTCGCAGTAGATCCCGGCACCAAAACGCCTGTAGTCAAGATGATGGACACGACAACCGGCAAAGTGGTCAGTCAGTTCCCTTCCGAAGCCGTGCTAGGAATCGCGGAATCGATAGACCAGTACCTGAATACGCATAAACTGCAGCAGGGTATACTGCTGAAACAGCAAGCTTAGTATAGGAGGTTGCCATGGCATCAGTAGCGGCATCAACAAGCGCGGGGACCATTGACGTTCCAAGTCTGGTCTCGCAGCTGATGTCGGTCGAGCGCCAGCCGATCAACACGCTCAATACGCAGATCGCCAGTTATCAATCCCAGATCTCCTCCTTGGGGACAATCCAGGGATTGATCTCCAGCTTCCAGAGCGCGGAACAAAGCCTCACTACCAGCTTGCAAGGGTTCAGTGCGGTATCGTCGAACGCGGGCATTACTGCCACTGCAACCAGTTCTGCAGTAGCGGGAACTTATTCGCTGAACGTGAGCGCTCTGGCCCAGGCGCAAAGTCTGGTTGCGACCGGCCAGACCAGCACTACTGCAACGATCAATGCGGGTACCTCGACGACGGTAACTTTCGATTTCGGCACCACCAGCGGCACCACGTTCACCTCCAATGGCAGCGGCACGAAAAGCATCACCATCGACAGCACCAACAATACGTTGCAAGGCATCAGGGATGCGATCAATACAGCGAATATCGGCGTGACGGCCACTATCGTCAATGATGGCAGCGCCACCCCTTATCGTCTTGTCATCTCTTCCAGCACCAGCGGCGCCAGCAACAGCCTCAAGATCACCACCAACGGGGCCGGCAACGGTGTCGATACGCTGCTGGCTTATGACCCCGCCGGCACGAAGAACATGACCCAGACGGTTGCTGCGCAGAATGCGAGCTACACGATGAACGGCATCGCGATGACCAGCTCGACCAACACGGTTGGCGGCGCCATCCAGGGCGTCACGTTTACGCTAGGTGCGATCACCACAGCCCCTGCCACCCTGACGGTGGCCCATGATACCAATGCGATCAACACCGCCGCATCCAATTTCGTCAGCACTTATAACGCCTTGTACGCCCAACTGAAGTCCAGATCGGCCTACGGCACCGCCACGTCGACCGCAGGCTCATTGGCTGGCGACGGAACGGTGCGGCTGATGATGGGACAGCTGCAAAGCATTTTCATGACGCCAGCAACGCCTGCAGCCGGAGGCAGCCTGACCTCCCTTGCGCAGGTCGGCATCACCACCCAGACGGACGGCACCCTGAAACTGGATAGCGCAGCGCTTAACACCGCCCTGACGAACAACTACAGCGACGTGACCAATCTGTTCAATTCTGCAACAGGATTCGCCACCCGCCTGGATGCCTGGGCCACTTCAACCATCACCGCCGGTGGCCTGATATCCCAGCACATTTCCGACATCAACACATCCATCACCGGGCTCAACAACAAGATCAGCCAGCTGAACATCCGGATGAATGCGCTTCAGGCCTATTACACCACCCAGTACAGCAACCTGAACATGATGCTGTCGAGCATGAACAGCACCAGTTCCTATCTCACCCAGGCATTAACCAGCACCAAGTAAGGGGCATGATCATGAACGCAAACCTAGCTACCAATGCTTACGCAAAAATCGGGGTCGAATCCAGCCTGCATGCGGCCGACCCCCATATGCTGATCACGATGCTCTATCAGGGCGCTTTGCTGGCCATCGCCAATGCCCGGAACGGCATCCTGCGCAACGACGTCCCCGCCAAGAGCAAGGCCATCTCGCATGCCATCCGTATCATCGGCGAAGGATTGCAGGCCAGTCTGGACAAAAACGTCGGGGGACAACTGGCACAAGACCTGGATGCATTGTATGGATACATGTGCATACGCCTGACTCAAGCCAACCTGAAGAACGATGTCGAGGCACTGGATGAAGTAACGCGACTCTTGGGTGAAATCAAGGGAGCCTGGGATAGCATCCGTCCCGTCAAGGAAGTATCGTTGTCTGCGGTACCGCAACAGCCGGTACCAACAAGCAAGCAACCCGCACTTGTTTACGGAAGGGGCTGAGCAATGTCCATGCTGCTGGAAGAATACCAACGCCTGTCCGGGATCACCGGACAGATGCGCGATGCGGCCGTGGGTGGCGAATGGGACCGGCTGATCTCGCTGGAACAGGAATGCAAGCGCAAGGTAGAGGAGATCAAACCGCGCGATGTCGTGCCATCCAACCCGGAAGAGCGTGCGCAGAAGATCGCCTTGCTCAAGAAGATACTCGCAGACGATGCAGACATCCGCAGCCGCACCGAGAGCTGGATGGAGCAGCTGCAGCGCATCATGCAGAGCAACCGCAGCGAGCAACGGCTGCAGCAGGCCTACCTCGTCAATTCCTAAGCATTTCCATGATGCATGCTGCCTGCCAACCTGATCTCCACGCTCAAGGCGCTGTCGCTCACCGATAAGCCTCTCATCACGGCAACACCGGCCAAGGGCAACGCCAATCCAGCCGGGCAATTCGAGATAGGCCAGAAAGTACAAGGTACCGTGCAGGCGCAGGTCGCGCCCAGCACATTCAACGTCCGGGTCGCCGACCAGTTGCTGCAGATGCAGTTGCCGAACTTTATCCGTCCAGGCGATACCCTCATCCTGCAGGTCGCCTCACTGCAGCCACGCCTGACCTTTACCCTGGCAGCCTCCTCCAATCCGGTTTCCACCCCCGAGTCGCTCAGCGCCGCCTCGCGCCTGCTCTCCTCGCTCTCGCAGCAGCCGCTGGAAAGAAGCTATGTGCGCCCCATCCAAAGCGCCCCGCTGTGGACCGGCGAACGAGTACTGCCCGACACCACGCAACTCGCGAATAAGCTGCACGATGCGCTGAGCCATAGCGGCCTGTTCTATGAATCGCACCAGGCTCAGTGGATCGCCGGAACACGCCCCACCACACAATTACTGCAGGAGCCGCAGAACCAATTGGCGCAAGCCCAGCCGAAATCCGGGCACCCGCAACCGGCCCAGCAAATGTCGGCCCAGCCGCAACAGACCGCGCTCGCCAGAAGCATGGAAACCATCAACAATACGATGCCGAATCCCACCGCCGCGAGCGGACAGCGCAATACAGTCGCGCATATCCCGGACCACCTGCAAACGCTGGTGCAGCAACAGATGAATGCGCTGGAAACGCACCAGGTCCTTTGGCAAGGCCAGGTATGGCAAGGCCAGGAGATGCGCTGGGAAGTGCGTGAAGAATCGCAGCAACGCAATGGACAGCACCAGGAAACCGGGCAATGGACTACCCGGATCGACCTCGACCTCCCCCATCTGGGCAGCATTTCCGCCCGTCTGGATTTCAACGGCAATGCCTTGAAACTGTCTTTTTCCGCCCCCGATGCGCAAACCCGCGACATGCTGAACAGCAGCAGTTCGCAATTGATCGCCGCCCTGTCGGAACGCGGCATCAACGTCACCCATAGCCAGATCACCCCCAATGAACACGCCGGATAAACCGCCATCCCGGCAAATGGCCGTCGCACTGGCCTATAGCAAAGGCGACGCCGCCCCCAAGGTAGTGGCCAGCGGCAGGGGGCTTATCGCCCAGGCCATCATCGAGCGGGCCAGGGAACATGGTGTGTATGTGCATGAATCCGAGGAACTGGTCGGCATGCTGATGCAGGTGGAACTGGACCAGCATATCCCGCCGCAACTCTACCTGGCAGTGGCCGAGCTGCTGGCCTGGCTATACCGCCTGGAACGGGGAGAAACCACGTCAATTCCAGGTACTGCGCCGATTGCAAACCCGTTACAATCGTCAAAGGTGAAACCACGTTGACGATTAAGGCCCCATGCGTACCAAAGAGATCCCGCTGAAAATAGAACTGTTCTCGAACGACGAGGAAAACGACTATCTCATCAGCAATCCCAAAGAGATCATCTCCATCCTGCAAACCATCGCGCAGCGCAAATCGCGCGTCGCCCTGTACTACAACGAAGGCAACAGCATGGTCCTGACCATGATCCTTGCAGTCGATGAGCATGGGGTCTGGATAGATGCCGCCTCCAATCCGCTCGACAATCGGCACATCGAACGCAGCAAGCGAGTCATCTTCGTCACGACGCACAATCAGGCCAAGGTACAGTTCGTCGCGGGCGATGTCGTGCTGGGACTGTATGAAAACGCAGCCGCATTCAGCCTGGCCCTGCCGCGGAAACTGCTGCGCCTGCAACGACGCGACTATTACCGGCTGGTCACACCGGAGGCCAACGCACTCAAATGCATCATCCGTCCGGTTCCTGAAAAAGCGCACATCCAGCATGAAGTGACCGTGATGGATATCAGCATCGGCGGTGTGGCGCTGGTATGCGAAGCGACCGGGATCGAACTGCAGCCTGGCATGGTGTACGATCATTGCGAGATCGACCTGCCCGGGATCGGCAAGCTGAAAGCAGCCATCGAAGTGAAGAACGCTTTCGAGATCACCGACCGCTCCGGCAGGGTGAAACGCCGGGTCGGCTGCGTTTTCGTCAACCCGGATGGAAAAACCACCATGCTGCTGCAGCGCTATGTGGCCCAGATGCAGCAGGCAGCGATTAAAACACTAGAATAAATTTGGCCAGGGTCAGTGGTTAAAATTATGATTGGATATTAACCTTGCAAACATCGTCAAATAATACGCAATACCTTCGGGGCGATCTTTCCCCCAAACTGGAAAAGGCTGCCTGGTTTTTATTAACACAATGCTGACTGAATCCCTCAGGCGGAACTTGGTAATAATAGAAATTATTAGAAAGATCAATAATGTCCGCGACCATTCCAACACCGCTTTTTGTTCTTGAAATGGCGAACAATCACATGGGCGACGTCCAACATGGTTTGGATTTAATCCACGCGTTTGGAAAAGTGTGCAAAGATTTTCCTTTCAATTTCGCACTCAAATTGCAATACCGCGACCTGGGTACCTTTATTCATCCAGCGGCCAAGGGGCGCGACGACCTTAAATATGTCAAACGTTTCGAGGAAACACGATTGAGTCGGCCGGAGTTTGATCGACTGGTAGCAGCAATGCGTGAGCAGGGATTTATAACCATGGCAACACCGTTCGATGAGCCATCGGTTGATCTCATTGATGAGCAGGATCTGGATATCATTAAAATCGCCAGTTGCTCGTTCACTGACTGGCCGCTATTGGAGCGTATTGTGCTGAGCGACAAGCCGATTGTCGCTTCCACAGCGGGCGCACGACTGGAGGAAATCGACCGCGTGGTCAGCTTCTTCGCGCATCGACATAAAGAATTCGCCATTCTGCACTGCGTCGGCGAGTACCCGACGCCGGATGACCACATGCATCTGTCGCAGATGGATTTCCTGCGAGCTCGCTATCCGGGCGTACGAATAGGATTCTCCACACACGAACAACCGGACAATATCGACATCGTCAAGCTGGCCATTGCCAAGGGCGCTACGCTCTTCGAAAAACATGTCGGCCTCCCGACCGACACCTATACGCTCAACGCCTATTCTGCCAACCCGGAACAGGTACGGGCATGGCTGCAGGCGGCGCAGCAAGCCTGGATTCTGTGCGGCACAGGCGACGCCCGACTCCCCGCAAACCCGCAGGAAATTTCCAGTCTGCGCTCGTTGCAACGCGGCATTTTTGCTCGACGGGCAATAGCTGCAGGTGAAACCATCAGCAGCGAAGATGTGTATTTTGCCTTCCCGCCCCAGCACAATCAGTTTACCGCCAACAACTGGTTCAAATATGCCGATTTCACAGCTACTGCCGACATTGCACGTGATGAGGCAGTTGCCCCATCCAACACAAACTGCGTAGATCGCCGCGCCCGCATCTGGGATATCGCTCGTCAGGTCAAAGAGCTTTTGTCACGCACCCAGATCGTCGTGCCAGGAGGGGCCGACCTGGAAGTATCGCATCATTACGGACTCGACCGTTTCGATGAGGTAGGTCTTGTGATCATCACCGTGATCAACCGTGGTTATTGCAAAAAACTGCTTGTCAGCCTTCCTGGCCAGATACATCCAGAGCAATATCACGAAAAGAAAGAAGAAACCTTCCATATCATTTATGGCGAAGTCATGCTTGAACTGAATGGAGTGGGAAGACTGTATCGACCAGGAGATGTCGTAACCATTGAGCCCGGCGTACGCCATGCATTCAAGGCGGAGAGCGGCGCAGTCATCGAAGAAATATCGACCACACACGACAAGAATGATTCGTTCTACACAGATCCTGCAATCATGGCAAACAAACAACGCAAGACCCTGCTGACTTACTGGATGGATTGAGGAAATTGGGCACACAATATCGGGTTGCTGATTATATTGCCGACTTTATTGCGAAGTTGGGCATCAAACATGTCTTTCTCCTCCCCGGCGGTGGTGCCATGTACCTGATGGATGCTGTCGGCAAACATCCTGACATCGAAGCGGTGGCCTGTCTGCATGAGCAGGCAGCTGCCATCTCAGCTGAAGCCTACTCGCGCATCAACGAGAATCTCGGCGTAGCCATGGTGACCACCGGCCCCGGAGCGACCAATGCGATCACAGCCGTCGCCGGCGCCTGGATCGAATCCGTGCCGTTGCTGATCGTTTCAGGCCAGGTCAAACGTGCAGACATGCTGCGCGATTCGCCGTTGCGGCAGAAAGGTGTACAGGAAGTCGATATCGTCAAGATCGTCCAGAGCATCACCAAATATGCAGTGACGATAGAGCGTCCCGAAGACATCCGAATCGCAATGGAGCGTGCCGTCCATTACGCGCGTAGCGGCCGGGCCGGACCGGTATGGATCGACGTTCCGCTCGACGTGCAGGGCGCTCCCATCGATCCATCAAACTTGCCTGGCTGGCAGAGCGAATCGCCCGACGCAACGCAGAAGTCATTCACCGGTGGGATCGAACAGTTGCAAACTCTGCTTAACTCCGCCAAGCGTCCATTGCTGCTGGCAGGACACGGGGTGCGACTTGCCGGAGGTGTGCCGATGTTCCGCGAGCTGGCCGAAAAGCTGGGAATACCTGTGGTCACCACCTGGAACGCACTCGACCTGTTGCCTTACGATCACCCACTTCTGGTCGGACGTCCCGGAGTTGTCGCTTTACGTGCACCCAATTTCGCCGTGCAGAACTGTGACTTGCTCATCAGCGTCGGCAGCCGGCTGGACAACATCATCACTGCCTACAACCCGCGCAGTTTTGCCAGGAATGCAAAAAAGGTCGTGGTCGATGTAGATCACAACGAGATAGATAAACTCGACATGAATATCACCCTGGCGTTGGCTGTGGATGCGAAATCTTTCCTGTCCAAATGGCTGGATGCGAAACCACAGCCCCAGCCAGGCTGGGAACCATGGAAAGAGCGCTGCACGGACTGGAAATTGCGCTACCCGGCGAACGATGGCACCCCCTTCCCGGCCACAGGCCCCATCAGCCATTACCAGTTGATGGATGCTTTATCCGACGCCATTCCCGAAAACACCATCGTCAGCACTGGTAGTTCTGGTCTGGCCGTCGAAGCCTTTTACACCATCTTTCGTAACAAACCGGGACAGCGCGTCTTTCTGACCTCGGGCCTTGGCGCCATGGGATACGGACTGCCTGCGGCTATCGGCGCTTGTTTCGCAGGTGACCGCAAACCGATGGTCGCGATAGAAAGCGACGGCAGCCTGCAACTCAACATCCAGGAACTGGCAACAATGCGCGCATTCGACCTGCCCATCTGCCTGATCGTGATGAACAACGAAGGTTATGCCTCGATCCGCAACACGCAACGCAGCTATTTCAACGGACGCTTCGTCGGCACCGGTCCTGAAGCCGGGCTGCTGTTGCCCGACCTGGAAAAAGTCGCGGCGACCTACGATCTGCCATTCCTGTGCATCAGCGACGCTTCGGAATTGAAACAGAAGCTGCAACAGGCGCTATCGCAACCGCGTCCTTTATTGGTCGATGTGCGACTGACCGCCAATGAAGCACTGGCACCGAAAGTATCCGCCCTGCCCCAAGCCGACGGCTCCATGTTATCAATGCCGCTGGAAGACATGACTCCGCTGCTGCCACTGCATATATTACAAACCGAGATGATTGCCGGTTTGTCCGAACAATCGTTAACCGCCAGAAAACACTAGGTCAGCCGTATGTCCCGCGCGTTATGCAGAATGTGCTCACTACCGCTCGGCAGCGAACGCCTGTTGCATTTCGGAAACATGCCCAAGGCTGCGCAGTTCCTGCCAAATGCTGACTCCTTGGCGCAAGATGCGGGCGTCGACCTGGACATCTATCAGTGTGCCGCCTGCGGTCTGGTGCAGACCGGAAACGCACCGGTGCCCTATTACAAAGAAGTGGTGCGTGCCGCTGCGTTTTCTGCCGAAATGAAAGAGTTCAGGCACGAACAATTCGCTGCTTTCGTGCGCAAACATGGGTTGCTGGGGAAAAAACTGCTCGAAGTGGGCTGTGGACGCGGCGAATACCTGAGCCTGTTCCAGGAAGAGGGCGTTGATGCTTATGGTATCGAATATGCCGAACCCTCGGTTGCGCACTGCATGGCACAGGGCCTGAATGCAGCATGCGGTTTTATCGATAGCGCAGATTACGCCGTGCCACACGCACCGTTCGATGCTTTTGCCGTCCTGAGCTTTCTCGAACATTGGCCGGATCCGAATGCCGGATTGCGCGGCATTGCACACAACCTGAGCGATGACGGTATCGGCTTGGTCGAGGTACCCAACTTCGACATGATCCTGAACAAAAACCTGTTTGCCGAATTCATCAGCGACCACCTATGCTACTTCACGCGCGATACGTTGCAAACACTGCTGCGACTGAACGGTTTCGAGGTGATTGAATGCAACGAGGTCTGGCACGGCTACATCCTGTCCGCCGTGGTGCGCAAACGCAAACCCTGCGACGTTTCTGCCTTTGCTGTCAGCCGGCTAAAACTGCAACACGAATTTCGCGACGTCATTCGACAGCACGGCGCGCAAGGCATCGCCATCTGGGGGGCGGGACATCAGGCACTCGCCATGATCGCGTTACTGGAACTGGCCGGCGAAATCGACTACGTAGTGGATTCGGCACCATTCAAACAAAACAGGTTCACTCCGGCCAGTCACATTCCCATCGTCGCTCCGGAACGTTTGAACACTCATCCCGTCGCCCTTATCATCGTGATGGCGGCGAGTTACTCGGATGAGGTTGCCAGATATATTCGACGCGAATGGGGGAATTCCATGCGCGTGGCGATTCTGCGCGAAGACGGCCTGCAACTGGTATAACCAGCACTTGGCTATTCGTTTATAAATATGGAGCAAGTGTCCTGCATGATTTCTACTGTAAAAACGACGGGCAGCCAGCTGAGTCCTGCCGAACAAGCCAAGCGCGAGGGCCTGAAAGCCAGGAAACCCTACATCGCTGCCAAGCTTGCCGCCATCTCCGAAATGGAAGAACGCGGCGAGATCAGCCCAATCATCAGGCTGGAGAAAAGCTATCTGTGCAACTTCCAGTGCACGCACTGTTCGGCCGAATACTACATGGATCGCCACCAGAAGAAGGTGTTCAAGATCGAAGACACGAGAAGGAAGATCGACCTGGCGGACATCCGGGAGCTTTCGCGCCAGGCTGATGAGCTGGGACTCGCCCGGTTTGTGATCACCGGCGGCGAACCGTTGGTGATGAAGGATTTCGATGCCGTGGTCGAAGCCATCGATCCTGAGAAGCATTACGTCATCACCGACACAAACGGCTGGTTTCTCGATGATACGAAAGCCAGACACCTCAAGTCGATCGGCGTGGAGAAAGTGCAATTGTCGCTGGACAGTTTCATCGAGCAGGAACATGACGCATTCCGGAACAAGCCCGGTTCGTACAAGAAAGTGATGCGCGCGATCGACGCTTCGCTGGATGCCGGCCTCAATCTTCTGCTTTCGACGGTACTGATCAAGGGCCGAGCGAAGACTGAGGAATTCCGCAACCTGTGCAAGTTCGCAACCGACCGCTGTATCGGACTGTACGTCTCTTACGCAAAGCCCACTGGTTCCTGTACCGATCATCCGGAATTCGTCATCGCCAAGGAGGACGCGGACGTCCTGCGCGAACTGGAGAAAGAGTACAACGTATTCACCCACATGACCCCGAGCTACGGTTCATTCAAGGGATGCATCACAGTAAAGGGAATCATCACTGTAACTTCGACATTTCAGGTCACCCCCTGCCCGTACATCGATCTTTCGCTCGGCAATTTGCGTGAAACGCCGCTCAAGGAGATCCTCGCACGCGGCATGCGCAACCCCTGGCTGGGTCCATACCGGCCAGATTGCATCATTGGCGAGGATCCGAAATTCATCAAACTGCACATGGAAAAGACCAAAGGAGCCACTCTCCTGCCCGTGCCATGGGGGCAGGGATTCTCGGATGCTGACTCCCTGGTCGATTAAGGACATAGCGTTGTTCGATCTAATTGAAATGAGATGTCCATGAACCCCACCGAAGTTGTCGCAAAAGAACCTGGATTGACGGCAACAGCCTCATCGTTCTTCGATGAACATGGCCGCTGCATCCCGTCAGGGCTGGCGGCAGCGGCTTACCTTAAGTCGCGGCATTATTTCGCGTTCGCGCAACCGTCGATCAATTACGCGGATATCCATGCACGGATACAAGAACACTTTGGAGTTGTAAATGGCATCTCGGCAGCAGAGTTCGAACAGCGAGCCGAAGCCATCCTGCAAACATTGCGTAACGCCCCCGAGACCAAAGGAATCGCCGACGGCGTGCGAGTCCCATTCCTCCTGCCCAAGGCCAGTTACCCTGATTATGGCGAAGCGTTGGAAAAAATTTATCTGCCGGCGGTGCAAAACGCCTTTGCCAAAAAGTTTCCCACATATGCTTTTGTCAACCATCACAAGGGAGGGCTCGTCGGCAAGCTTGGCATTTCTCCGCTATCACGTCACCAGCGACTGCTGGCCGCCATGCATGAGGGGCCGGTCGTGGGATATCTCTTCCCCTGTCTCACGGAATACTCGATCCCTGCTGCACTCGAACAAACAAGCAGGCTGCCCGAGCAATTCCTGCTTGCCGGCGGGTTCGACACCAGCGCTGCCTTGACCGGTTCACCTGATATGCTGCTCAGGACCGATGGCTACCCGCCCCTCCTCTGGCTGGCTGCATTGACCGGTGAAAAAGAGAATGTCGGCTATCACTTTGAAGCCTACGGCTACAACCTGACCTTCAATCGCAGACCGCATTTCGGACAAGCGGCCGAATACTGGGCCAGCGGTCTCGTTGTGCTCGGCTAGCAATTGCAGAGTTGATAATGTCGATGCGCAAGACATTGGTTTTCGATTTCGATGGCACGCTCGTCGATTCCGCACCGGGAATACTGCGCGCCTTTTCTGAAACGCTGCGCGAGGCGGGTATCAAGCCCAGCGCCCCCCTTGATACGAACCTGATCGGCCCGCCATTGCTGGAAACGCTGACACGGCTGAGCGGCAGCAACGATACCGCGCTGCTCCAGTCATTAACCGAGCGGTTCAAGCGGCATTACGACCACACCGGCGTATCCACCACTTCCGCCTATCCGGGCATCGAAACCATGCTGGCGCATTTTGCAGCGGCTGGCGTAACCATGCACATCAGCACCAACAAGCGCTATTCAGTTACCCATGCCATTCTTGAAAACCTGGGCTGGAAAGACCGCTTCGTTTCTGTATATGCATTGGACATGGTTGAACCGCGCCTGCCGGGAAAGGCGCAACTACTGGCGAAACAGATCAGCGAACTGGGGCTTGCTGCAGATACCACGGTCTACGTGGGTGATAAACGCGAAGACGGCGAGGCTGCAAGTGCGAACAGTCTCATGTTCTATTATGCTGCCTGGGGTTACGGCGACCTGCGGCAGGAGCAATTGGCAACGGGATGGAACTGGCTGAACCAGCCGCACGAGCTGCGCATCACATCCTGAACCGAATGAATAATCCCATCAAGCAAACATGATTTCTACCGCCCCGAGCAACATCCTCCGGCATGATTTAGACAATATCCTTTCGCGCATGGAAGGACAGTGGGAAGCATTTCGCAACGAATCCATCTTCATGACTGGTGGCACCGGTTTGTTCGGGCGCTGGCTGCTCGAAAGTTTGCTGCGGGCGAATGAACAGTTTGAGTTGAATCTGAAGATAACCGTGCTCACACGGAACCCGCGCGCGTTCAGGAAAGAAGCGCCGCATCTCACGCAGTCGCCTGCCATCGATTTCCATATTGGCGATGTCCGCAATTTCGTCTTTCCCGCACGGCGCTACACCTACCTCATACACGGAGCGGCCACCTCTGCCCATGAGACTTTTCAGGGAGAAGACCCTCTGCGCAAATTCGATACTGTGGTGAACGGAACCCGGCATACACTCGATTTTGCCGCACAAAGTGGCATCAAGCGCCTTCTGTTTCTCAGTTCGGGCAATGTGTACGGTGTTCCCGCAGCGGGAATGAGCACTATTCCGGAGGACTATTCTGGCGCACCGAGCACAACCAATGTGAACTCAGCCTTGGCCGAAGCCAAACGTGCGGCCGAGTTTCTGACTGCGTACTACGCGCAGAAATTCGGCTGGGAGTTTGTGGTTGCCCGCTGCTTCTCGTTCGTCGGCCCGTTTATGCCGCTGGATATTCACTACGCCATCGGAAACTTCATCAGACAAGCTCAATACGATGAATGCATCACGGTCAGCAGCGACGGAACATCGGTTCGATCATATCTGTACATGGCGGATCTGGTGGTTTGGCTGCTGACGCTGCAGCTTCGGGGACGCAATGGCACTGTGTATAACGTCGGATCAGATCGCCCTGTTTTCATAATGGATTTGGCTCGTCTGGTGCAATCCGTTGTGGCCCCCGAAAAAAACGTTAAAGTACTCGGCCGGACAGCCGATAGCATTGGCAATGAGCATAGGAAGATTTATGTACCGGATATTTCAAAAGCACGGAATGAATTACAGCTTGATGTTTGGACCGATTTGAATACAGCCATTAGACTGACAGCTGCCAGTCTGAAACGCTGACCTGCTTGCCTCACATAATGTTGGAGAAGTTTTTTATGAAAGTATTGTTCACAAATCCTCCCTGGTACAAGGCCCCGACACCGACGCAACCCGGCTGGCGCGGCGTGCGCGCGGGTTCCCGCTGGCCTCATACCTTTGAAGTGCATTCTCACACCATCCGCGACGGACTGATAGCGGAACTGGTTGGGGGGTACCTTCCGTTTCCGGTCTGGCTGGCAACCGCGGCGGCTTTTGCCAAACGCGAAGGCTTCGATACCGTCATTCGCGATTCGCTTTCCATGGGGGAAACCTATGAAAGTTTTTACGCATATGTAAAACAATTCAGCCCTGATTTTGTGGTACTCGAAAGCTCCACACCTACGGTGCGCATTGATCTGGAAATCGCCGCGCGCATCCGTGCGCTGGTTCCGGAGGTCAAAATACTGTTCACCGGACTGCATGTCGAATTCGAGCAGGAGGATTTTCTGGAGCAGCATGCTGAAATCGATTTTCTGATTTACGGCGAATATGAAGTGCCGACGCTTCAGCTGCTGTGCGCGTTGCGCGACGGAGGCGATCTCAGCGAGATTTCCGCATTGATCTACCGCGCCGACGGCATGGTAAAAAAGAACAAGGACGAACCACCGGCGTCCAAGCAGAATGTGATCAAGATCCGCAAAAACCCTTTTGCCAAGCTGCCGGATCTTTCATCCTTCCCTTGGGCGGACCGCGAGGGATTGCCAAACCTCAATTACTTCGATGGCGTGTGCGGACTGGAACGCCCACAACTGCAATTGATGGCAACGCGCGGCTGCCCCTACGGCTGTATCTTTTGCGCCTGGCCGCAAATGCTGTTTCGCGGCCCGCGCTACCGCAAGCGCTCTGCGCAGGATGTGGTGGACGAAATCAAAGCCAACCTTGCGAAGGTGCCGTACAAGAGCATTTACATCGATGATGACACTTTCAACATCAGCAAAGAGTATGTGATCGAGCTGGCGGGCAAGCTGAAAGAAGCCGGCATTGGCGGAGTCATTCCTTGGTCGACCATGGGACGTGCCGACCTGATGGACAGGCCCACGCTGGAAGCACTGCGCGACGCCGGGTTGTTCAGCATCAAATATGGCGTTGAATCAGGCGACCAGGACATCATCGACGAAATCGACAAGCGCATGAATGTCGAAAAGAATGTCGCCATGATTCGCCTGACCAAGGAATTGGGTATCCGCGTACATTTGACTTTCACCTTCGGTTTGCCAAGCGACACCGCGGACACTATAGAGGAAACGATCAAGCTTGCCTGCTCCCTGCCGGCCGACACAGTACAGTTCTCGATCGCCACCCCCTTCCCGGGCACCGAGATGTATCGCATGTACGATGAAAAAGGCTGGATCGTTTCGAAAAACTGGGACGACTATAACGGCTCCACCGTGGCTGTTTCGCGCACTGAAAACTTCACCGCAGCGCAGCTCGAGAATTATGTAAAGGAAGCCTACCGCCGTTTTGACCAGGCGCAGGTCGAGCGCAGCTTCAATTCAGGCGATGCGATCAACAAGCTGCGCACGGCGGCAGCTTCTCTGAAAAAGGGTACGCCGGTAGTGGTCATGCAAACCTCGCGCGTACATCTGACGCGCTGGATTCTGGGTGCGCTGCAGGATTTCGGGCTGGACGTGCATCTGGTCACACCGCTGCGCTTCAAGGATGATTTCTCCGCGCTTCTGCCCAAGGACAAGATACATGCCTTTAGCGGCAACAGTCACTTCAACTACGCGCAGCAAAGCGACTGGGCGCGCCAGCTGAAAAACAGTCAGGGCTTCAAGGGAGCTTTCATTCCCTATACATTCGAGTCGCGCGATGGTTACGACGACGTGGAACGTTTGGCCGGAGAATTGGGCGGGTGCATCATTGCCGGGATCACGCAACGCGGCAATTTGTTTTCTTATACAGCATGAAGATATTGGCACTGGGCGCTCTCTGGGTACCGTACATCCGCGACAACTGGTTTGATGCCATCCGCCACGTACTTGGCGACGATGCAGTTTGCATCAATGCTGGCCCCTTGCTGGCAGGCAAAGAGAAACATGCGGGACAGCCGGAGGGATACCACTGCGCCTACATCTACGATCTGCTGCGTCGCGAAAAATTCGATTACCTGTTTTTCTATCACGACTGGATTTTCGGAGATTTCCCGGATGTGTTTTTCGAGAAGGTGCGTTTGGCCGGTATACGCACCGTTGCCTTTCATCCTGACGATGAACCGGAACACTGGTATACCCGCAACGCAGGCTACGACCATCATTTCGATGTGGTTGCCTCCCACTCCACTGCAGGCGTCGCACGCCGCCAGCAGAGCGGATGGGGAAATCGCGCCATGTATCTGCCTTGGGGATACAACCACAGAAGCTGTTACGCCATTCCCGATTCGCGGAAGCGCTACGACGTGGTATTCATCGGCAAGCACAAGGTCAACGATGCACTGGGGAAAGTGCATGTGGAGGACGGAGCGCAACGCGAACAGGTACTGGTGCGCCTGGCCGAAGCCTGCGCCAGTCGTGGCTGGACATTCCGCGTATTTGGCTTCGGCTGGGATCAGCACCCGCAGCTGAAGCACTATGCGGGAGGTGTACCATCGCAGGAAGAAATGGTGCGCATCTACAACGAAACCCGCGTGGTGTTCAATCCCGCCTGGTCTTCGGACGGCAATCCACTTGCCGTGCAAACCAAGCTGCGCCATTTCGAAGTGCCGGGTTGCGGCGCATTCCAGATCACGAACGAAAATCCCGAGCTCGCGCGGCTATTCGTTTCGGACGAGGAGATCGTGTTTTACAGCACTGACGACGACCTGCTGAAAAAAGTCGAACAGTATGTGAGTGACGACACGCGCCGCGAACAGATCGCCGCTGCCGGATACGCAAGAGCCTTGCGCGAACACACGCTAGACCACCGCGTGCAATCGCTGTTCCGGCATGTGGACTCCGTTTATCCAGCCCAAGCCCCTGTCCCTTCACAGCACATCCGGGTAAAAACACTGGAACTGAAGGACAAGGCAGCCTTGGCGGAGTTGCGCAGGCAGCTTGATCGGGATGAATCGCCGCTGGACAATGCCGACTGGGTACACATCGTCGCTGGCTCATTCCTTCAAGCGACAACCGACTATTCGGTGCTCGAACCGTTCTTTCGCAACACCCCCAACGAGATACTGGCTGTCGGCACTTATATCGACTTTGCAGGACTGGCCTCCAATCCGCTGCAACCCAAGCTCATTGAGAGCGGCAGCTGCGTTCTCGCGGGTGATATCAACGTTCTCGATTTCAATTTTCCTCTGCTGGAAGAACAAGGAGGTTGTTTCACCGGTTTCCGCCGCGAGGAATTTGCGCGGCTGCTCGTGAATTATCTGGCTCCGCGCCGGCGTGTGCACGACCTGCTGGACACCTTTAGCACGGGCACCCTTGAGGCTATCCACCAACTCAATGCTGTACCGACGGGCCGGATCGTGACCGAGATATTGCTGCAAGTTCCGAAGGGCAATCCGCACCGCATAGGCATGCGCAATGCAGAATATGTGCGGCGTCTGCAGGTACTTTTGCCGCGCTTCGCCGCCCAGCATTGGCGTGTCGTGATCTACGGCATTTCCGGCATGGGCGAGGTGGCGTTGGAGTTGGCTGAGAACACGCCCGGTCTTGAATTGCAGGCCATCGTCGACCGCTCGCTGAAGGTTTCAAGCTTCAACGGCACGCCGGTGGTCACTGCCGCACAGCTGACCGAGCTGCACCCGGACGTGGTCATCCTCACCGCTGGCGCTTCGGGCGCAAGCATCTATTCGAGCATCGCTCATCTTGAGGCTTCAACTTGCATTCTTCCCCTGTATGATTTGAACCACCCAGTTTGGAGCGTAGTTTACGGATGAAAATCTTACTCACGGGATCAACCGGTTATGTCGGCAAACTCATCAATGCCGGACTGGGACACCGCTGGGACATCACCGGTGCCAGCGCCCATGCCATCCCGGATGCAAGAAACTTCCAGTGCAATCTGGCGGATGCGGAACAGGTGCGGCAACTGAGCAAACAAATTTCACCCGATGTGATCATCCATGCGGCGGGCGACAAAAACCTTGCGCGTTGCGAAGCCAATCCTGCCGGAGCCTATCTGGCCAATGTGCAGACCACGATCAACCTCGCGCAGAGCTTTCCCGATACCCGCACGATTTACATTTCGAGCGACTATGTTTTTTCCGGCGATCGCGGGAGCTATCGCGAAGACGATGCGCTCGGCCCGGTGACGGTCTATGGGCGCACCAAGGCCTGTGCCGAACTGGCCGGTCTCACGCTGAATCCGCAGTTCTGCGTGTTGCGCCTGAGCGCCCTGTACGACGAGAAGGCTACGTTCCTGCGTTTCCTGCGTGAATCGCTGACACGCGGCGAGGCCGTCAATTGTTTCGAGGATGCGTTCTACTCCCCTACTTACTTTGGCGACTTCCTGATCGTATTGCAGCATCTCGTGGAAAATCCGGTACTAGGCAGGCGCATCTATCATGCCTGCGGACAACGAATCTCTCGTTATTTCTTCGCCAAGCTGTTTGCGCGCGCGGCCAACCTTGAATCTTCATTGATACAGCAAGGCAGCAGAATCACGGAAAACGCCCCGTTCATCTTTGCCGACATCTCTCTGGAAAATACCCTGACCTGCGAATCGCTGGATGTCTCTGTCGGCCGTCATCAGGAATACCTGAGCTTCCTCGGACTCACGCGATGAAAAAGATCACCCCCTACCAGACGCGCGAAGACAACCGGGGACGGTTGGTCGGCCTCATGAACGAGGGTACGTGGGAAGAGTTCAACTATCTGGAAACCAGGGCAGGACAGACGCGCGGCAATCATTACCACAAGCATACGGTGGAAGTGTTCTTCATCCTTGATGGCAAGATCGATGTCGATATCGTTCGGCCGGATGGAACGCAACTGCGCGACCACATTGCGGCCGGTGACATCGTGCTCATCGAGCCGGGCGAGATTCACACCTTTCACTGCCTGACCGCGACGCGCTGGATCAACGCCCTGTCGAAACGCTTTGAACCGGGGAATCCCGATCTGCATGCCGCATAAACAAACCGACATCAAACCGGACACAACACATCATCACCGAAATCAATTGAGAGAAAAAACATGAACATTCTCGTATTTGGAACTGGCGGATCGTCTATCGGAATCGAGCACGAATGCGTGCTGTACGGTTTTAACATCGTCGCGTTTCTGGACAATGACCCGGCCAAGTGGAATACGCAGCGCGACGGCAAAAGCATTCTCCCTCCCAAAGCGGCGACCGAGCTCAAGTACGACCGTGTCATCACCGCCACCATGCTGTACCACGACGAAATGCGCCAGCAATTGCTGGATCTGGGCATACCGGATGAAAAGATTTTTGCCACCCGCACGGGGGGGCGGCACTGGACCGAGGGCTGCCGCTTTCTGATTCACCGCCACCATACGGTGGATGCCGCCACATCAAAATTGCATACCGAAACCATTCACTTTGAAGTCGGCGCAAAAGCGCTGGACGATGTTCCCACGCCCATGGCCGATGACAAACATGCTGCACTGGTTGAGCGCTTGTGGGATGCCTTGCTGGCCGCCGAACGCGATGGCTCGTCCGCTGCGGAACCCTATCAGGTAGGCAGCAACTGGCGGGATTTTCTGCGTAACACGCGTCCCGAATATTTTGCCATGCGCCAGAGCGGCGACCTCGGCACGCTGGGCGAGTTGCTGAAGAATTTCTGCCGCAACAACATGAGTACCGGCATTCTGGGCGGGCGCGCCGCCTACAACGACTATGCCGCGCATCCCGATATGATCAGCGGCATCCGCCAGAATTTCAACGTGTGGGCCTACAGTATCGGCGATGCACCGGTGCGCGAGTTGGCCTCGCCGCCTATCGGCAATCCCTTCGGGCATTGGATAGAAGGCGTGATCGTTCACCCCAACACTTTCCTCAATCATTACCGCGGCCGCTTTGCCCAGAAGCTGCTGACCAACATCAAACGTCCCGTGATTGCCGAGATCGGCGGCGGCTACGGCGGCTTCGCCTACTATGCGCTGAAGTTCATTCCCGGCTGCTGCTACCTGAATTTCGACCTGCCGGAAAACCTGCTGATCTCATCGTACTATCTGTCTCTCGCTTACCCCGAACTGAAAATTCATCTGTACACCGGCAAGGAAGACATGCAGTCGCTGATCGGCGAATATGACATCATCCTCATGCCGCAGTATGTCCTGCCGCAGTTGCCGGATCGTTCGGTCGATTTGTTCATCAACACCATCAGCCTGTCTGAAATGAGTTACCCCACCATTTGCGAATATCTGAAACAGGTTGAGCGGACGACCGATGGCTACTTTTATCACGAGAACCTGATCGCCAACGGCACGGGCTATTTGTACTACCCCATCGACACCTTCCCGAAATTGAAGGGCTTTCAGGAACTCACACGCCAGCCTTCGCGCTGGCCGTATTTCTCGGCGTCCTCAATCCAGCATTGCCATATGGAGCAGTTGCTTGTACGCAGTGACCGCTGCATGGTTGGCACGCATACCAAATAGCAATTTGCGGAGTGCAAATAACAGCCACCCCCGAGAGAGCACCATGCCAGACATCAATATCCGTGTCGTCACCTTCGCCGCCAATCACCCGGCGTGCTACATATCGCTACGCTTTTTTATGGAGGCGTGGAAGCTCAACTCGGGGGCGCATTACGAAAAGACGCGCTTCACCATCATGCTGCCGGAGCAGCCTTCTGCCGAGTGCCTGAACGTTTGCAATGAACTCGCGGCGCACTACCCAGCAGACCTGCTGCAGGTATCGGCACAGGACAGCGCAGACTATCGCTACTACTGGCCCATGAATTTTCTGGATCACGAGTTCGCCGAAGACCTGCTGGTTTACTGCCCTCCGCACACGCTGGTGTCGGGCGATCTGTCGGCGCTGCTCGAACAATCTCATCTTGAACAAAAGATCGTTGCACCCGCTTTCATCCAGCACGCCACACTCGCACCGCGCCTGCAGTCCGCATTGCAAAAGGCAGAGAGTGAAAAATCGGATGATGTTTTGTCGATGTGGTTTGCCGTTTTCCCCAAATCGGTACGCCCGAAATTTTCAAACTGCTTCGCGGCAACCCTCGCGCAACTTGGTTTCCCCGAACGCAACCCGCCCACGTATCACGATGTCATGGGGCTGCTGGCCAGCGCGTTTACCTATTTACTCCGCGAAAAAAAACTGGACTACCGCATTGCCGACCCGGAAATTTTTCATGAGCTATGTGCCGAAGACGCGCACTCAACCAACGACTTTTCTCGGCAAACATTGTTTGCCATTACCGATGATGCAGCGGCCGACTTCACCTGGGATGGCGTATTCCACGGCATTGAGACCGTGCAAGCCTTTCTGGATGAAAGCAACGTATCGAGCGCCTGGCTCTACTACCAGCGAAATCTGCGCCGCATTCGAAACGTGCTGCAACTGACCCAGTTTTCCAAACGCGATCTGTTTCAATCCAAACGCAATCCCTATTACATCTTCGCCATGGATTACATTCAGCAATCGGCGGGCATTCGCGCTTTGCATTACCTGTGCCATGCATTGAATGAAAGCGGGCAGGAAGCTTATGTGACTTGCGAGGGGACGATCCCGCACCTGAGAACCAACGTATTAAACGAAAAAATCATGCTCCAGCATCATGAAACAGGGCGCGTACCCATCATGGTCTATCCGGAAATCGTTTCCGGCAATCCCTTCAACGCCCAAGTGGTTGCACGCTGGCTATTGAACAAACCCGGGCTGATCGGGGGGGACACGTCTTTTGACAAAAGCGAATTAATGTTTACTTTCGATCCGCTTTATCTCGCCAATGGCATGCAGGGGGAAACGCTGCACATCCCGACCAGCGATCTCTTCCTGTTCAACAACGAAAACAATCCCGACGACGATAAGCGCGAGTCGGTCTGCTTCTACGCTCACAAATACATCTTCAAAGGCGGGAAACTCACCCCGCACGTGGAAAACGCAATCAGCCTCGGCAAGGATCAAAAACTAAGCCATGCGGAAATTGCCTCAATCCTGCGCAAATCGAAACTGTTGTATGTATACGAACCGACTGCGCTCATTGAGGAAGCCCTGCTCTGCGGCTGCCCGGTTGCAGTCATTGTGACCGACTATTGGCGCAGCAACATGCCCGGTTTTTCTTATCCCTCGGATTACGGGATCGCGATGAGCGATTCGGCGGAAGCGCTCGCACTCGCCAAATCGACAGTGCACAACTATCGGAACATCTATGAATCGACTGTCTTGAAGAATGCCTGGAAACAAATCGATCACTTCATCGAACTAACGCAAAGAGCCGCCAGCAAAAAACGCGTCCCGCATTAAGGACGTTTACCTGAACTCCGCTCGCGCCACATGGCTTGGAGCGCCGCGGCGAAGTGAGTTGCAAAACGTTGGCCATCCATAATCGGCGACGACTCCATCTGCTGACGCAACCTGCTGCGCAACGCAGCCAATCCCTGCGGGTCTTTCGCATGCTCCTCTGCCTTTTCCACGTAGCCATCCTGCGTTCCGGCAATCCATTCCGGCAATCCGGCATTGGAGAGGAACCCTGCCCCCTGACGAAACAGGAAACTCTGCCCCGCCAATGTCAGCACCGGAACCCCCATCCACAGACTCTCAACCGTCGTCGTGCCTCCAGGATAAGGAAAGGGATCCAGCGCTATATCCACCCGATGATAGGCGGCAAAGTACTTCGCACGCGATTCGGCGCCTTCCAGTATCAATCGCCCCTGATCGATGCCATGTGCGGCAAATCGCTCCGCAGTCTTTTGCCGAACCGAGTCCTCGCCCAGTTGCTTTGATTTGAGAAACAATCGGCTGTCCGGCACGGTCGCCAGCACCCTCGACCACAGCGCAACGACATCATCGTTCATTTTGGCGAGATTATTGAAGCAACCGAAAGTGACATAGCCATTGCCGAGTGCAGGAAGCGGCGAGACATCCATCTCGATATCTGGTGGCGTAAAACACAATCGCGTTTCAGGTAGTCGCCATATCTTTTCGGTGAAATACCTCTCTTCCGTTTCCGGCAATGTATGTGGGTCGGCGATGAGATATTCGATCTCGGCGACCCCGGTAGTGGCAAAGTAGCCCAACCAGGACACTTGTACCGGTGCAGGTTTCCACGCGAAAACCGGCAGCCGGTTGTAACGCGAATGACCGGACAGGTCGATCAATATATGGATGCCATCGCCATGTATTAGGCGTGCGGCCGTTTCATCATTCATTCCATATAGCGGCTTCCATACATCAAAGTACGGCTTGATTCGCTCCGTCAAATCATCGACCCACGGGTCGGACGGGTAAGCTACCAACTCAAACGATGCCGGATCAAGATTTTTCAGCAGGCTCTCGAGAAAATATCCCACAGGATGGTTCCTGAAGTCTCCCGATACAAATCCGATGCGAAGTCGGGTGGAGGCCGATGCACATGACCATTCCTCAAAGGGTGATGTCACCCTGCCTGCGACCTTCCGGCCAAACCGGCAGGCTTCCTCAAAGGCAAATGAAGGAGCAACCTTGGGATTGTAGTTCAGCAGGAACAACAGGTTGCTGTGCGCTTTGTCGTAATCAGGCTTGAGTTCTACCGCCTGGCGATAGCTGGTTTCAGCCTCATCCAGCCGTCCCATATCCTGAAGCAGGTTGCCCAGGTTGTTGTGTATCTCGGCAAGTCGTGGCGCCAATGCCAAGGCCTGACGATAACTGGCCTCGGCCTCGTTCAAGCGCCCCAATTCCTTGAGCACGTTGCCCAGATTGCTGTGCACTTCTGCCTGCCCCGGTTTGATCTCCAGCGCCTGGCGCAGCGTCTTTTCAGCCTCATCCGGGCACCCCAGATCGTTAAGCACAGCCCCCAGATTGCACATGGCCTGGGCGAAAGACTTCCTGATCCGCAAAGCGTCACGGTAGCTTTCGGCAGCTTCGGCCAAACGCCCCATCGCCCTGAATGTGTTGCCCAGATTGTAATGCGCCTCGGAAAGGTTCGGATTGATCTGCAAAGCCCGGCGAAAACAGGTCAGCGCTTCATCAAGGCGCCCCATTTCCTGAAGCGCCGAACCCAGGTTGCAGTACGCATCTGCATACTCCGCATCGATCTGCAGCGCCTTTCTGAAGCTTGCCTCCGCCTCATTCAGCCTGCCCATATCCTGAAGCGCTATACCCAGATTGCTGTGCGCTTCTGGATCGTTCAGCGACAATGTTGCCGCCACTTGCAAAGGATCCACTGCCTCGGCATTCCGTCCCATCTGTTGCAGCACTGTCCCCAAAGCCTTCCAGCCAAACCCATAGTACGGGAAACGCTCCACCATCGTCCTGGCGAGAATTTCGGTTTCTGTAAATCGACCAGCCGCAAACGAAGCCATCAGCGCATTGATCTCTTGCGAACCTGGATCTGCTGGCTGTTGCGAACTGGACTTACCAGTTGATCGAACAAGCTCAGCCTTGAGCTCGCGCTGGGGAGTCTTGGGAACCGCAGATGAATTGCCCTGGGTTTGTTTGGTTGCAGGCAGTGGTACTTCAGATGCATGTTCAGCAGTCTGCGCATCAGCCTCCAAGCGCGCGGCCAGCATCTTCACTTCTTCTCCAGCCAGACCGTGCTCCTTGGCCAGTTCCAGCACCTGTTTGGCAGCTTCAACCAGTCCAGCAGAAAACAATGCATCAATGTAGCTCAACCAGTATTGCCGCCGTGCCGGGTCGGCCTCCAGCGCAGCCACAAAATGCAACAACCCATCGGCAGGCAGGTTCGACTGGACGGCCAGTACGCCAAGATTATGATTCGCCTCCGGATGGTCCGGAACAATCTTCAGTATCTCGCGATAAAGGCGCCCAGCCTCCTCCAATTTTCCTTCTTGATGAAAAGCAACAGCTTGCTGCAACAACTGATCCGGCGTCGGCGATATAACCTCGGCCTTTGGCTTCATCCAAAGGCCGATATGCCCCTTGATCGGCTTGCCATGTTCAGTGCGAATCTCGGTCGCCCTCATTTCTTTTACCAGCAACCCATTGGCAGATGCCAGCCGTTCCAGGTATTTGACTGACTGGCCATAACGGCCGGTGTTCTTCAGCTGGTAGTCCGGGCCATCGCCCTGAATATCACTGCCCGGCTGGACTTCGCAATCCTCGACAGAAAACGCAAACAATCCTCCCGGACGAAGCAATCTTTTGACTTCCGCGATCACGTCATCAAGCTTGCCCAGATAGATGAAAACATCGGCCGTCGCAATCACATCGAAACTGGATGCGGGTTCAGCTTGCATCATCGGCAGCAGGTCCGACAGTACCAGCCGCTGGTACAAATCTCTCGCCCGTGCCCGCTCCAGCATTCGCGAAGACAGGTCGACCCCCACCAGGCTTCTTGCAAACGGTGCGAATGCAGCCCCGACCAGGCCTGTTCCGCACCCCAGATCGAGAATGTCGCATTTTGCCTCTGGCGGTAAATGGCGCGAAATCAGCTGCGCCAGCTTTCCGGGGGCATCATAATGAAGTGCCTGCTGCAAATGGGTATCAAAACTGTCGGCGTAGCTGTCGAAAACGTCCTCGACATATCTGATGGGCGCGCGCTCGGTATTTTCCCCGGTCAAGGACGCGATCAAGTGCTGGTCCACGGCATTCCCGGGCATTAATCTGGCTCGCTCCTGAATGTGTGCCAATGCTTCCGGCAGGCGCCCCATGGACTGCAAGACAACGCCCAGATTACCGTGGGCCGCGGCAAAATCCGGTTTGATCTCCAGCGCCCGACGGTAGCTCTTCTCCGCCTCTTCCAGCCTCCCCAGAGTCTGCAGCGTAACGCCCAGATTCAGATGGGCATCGGCATTCTTCGGGTTGATCTGCAGTGCACGGTTTAAATTGGCCACGGCCTCATCCGTCCGTCCGAGATCCTGAAGATTGCCCCCCAGATTGCTGTATGCCTCGGCATCATGCGGCAGCAACTCGGCCGCCTTTTGCATGGGCGCCAGCGCCTCGGCGCTCTTTCCCTGTTGCTTGAAAGCCGCCCCCAACACCTTCCAGCCGAATCCGTACAGCGGGAATTGCTGCACCATTGCCTGCGCCAAGGTCGCCGCCTCGGCGCTTCGCCCTTGGGTAAAAAGCGCCATCAATGCGTCGATTTCTTCCTGAGCGGGGTTACCTTCGGTTTTCCCTGCAGGCTTTACAGCGGGTTTTTCGACAGGCATTGCCGCAGGCCGAGCTTGTCTTTGCAGTTCGGAGGGACCCGCCTGACAGCTCTCGTCGAGCGGCGTATCAGTTTCCAGAAGCGCAGCCAGCCTATCGACATCTTCGCCCTGCAGCCCGCTCTGCTTCGCAAGCGCCAGCACCTGCCGCGCCGTTTCCGGTTGACCGGCCTGGTGCAAGGCATCGATATAGCTCAACCAGTATTGGCCATGGGCCGGATCGGCCTCCAGCGCGGCGCCAAAGAACGGCAATGCCGCAACCGGCTGCTGCAGCTGTACGTACAGCGCGCCCAGATTGTGGTTGGCCTTGGGATGGTGCGAATCGCTCTGCAAAATGGCCCGATAGCATTTCTCGGCTTCTTGCAGTTCGCCTGCCTGATGGTGCGCAATAGCCTGTCGCAATGCCTGTCCTATCGCCTGCATCCCGATCCCCGGTGAAATTCCAAAGGTAATTGTACCTGCTGCGCTTCAAATACCCATATCCTGTCATCCTAACATCAGCGCACGCAGCCAATCACACCGGCATGTTCATGATGTCATTGTAGGCCGCAACCACTTTATTGCGAACCTGCACTGTCGTCTGGAACGAGATATTCGCCTTCTGCATGGCGATCATGGTATCGCTCAGGCTCACCTTGTCGTCGCCCAGCACAAAGGCTTTCTGCATGTCTTCTGCCTGGTGCTGGGCCTGATTGACACTGTCCAGGGAAGACTTCAACATATCGGCGAAGTTCGCGCCACCCGTCGCAGCAGGGGCCTGGAGCGGCTGGCCCTGGGCTGCGGCCATGGCTGACCTCATCTGGCTCAACAGGCTATCCACATTGGAAACATCCATGCTCATGATCCACCTCCTTCTTCGATGGAGGCACTGTACCCGCCCGCCCGGCCCGGCCAGCAGGGGAAAAGCGCCCGATTTCCCCCGCTTTTCGGCATACTGAACTTGTCTTGCGGGCAGATAATGCGCAGCGTGAGGGATTGCCCCTGGGTTCATCTGGAAGAAAAGCATGGCAGACACGGACATCAATACGAACGCTTCATTGACAAGGCTGCTCTTCGGCATGCCCAATCAGCAAAAGCTCGGCCTGATCGTGGCCGTCGCCGCCACCGTGGCGCTGCTGGCGGGGCTGTTCATGTGGGGACAGACCCCGGATTACCGGGTGCTTTACGCAAACATGTCCGAACGCGACGGCGGCGCCGTCATCGAATCGCTGCAACAACAGAACATCCCCTACAAGTTCACCGAGGGCGGCACCTTGATGGTCCCGGCCGATCGGGTGCATGAAGTGCGCCTGCAGATGGCGGCCAAAGGCCTGCCCAAAGGCGGCACGGTCGGTTTCGAACTGATGGAGAACCAGAAGTTCGGCACCAGCCAGTTCCTGGAACAGGTGAACTACCAGCGCGCGCTGGAAGGCGAGCTGGCACGTTCGGTCGAGACCATGGCCTCGGTCGCCAGCGCGCGTGTCCACCTGGCCATCCCGAAGCAGACCGTGTTCGTCAAGGAACAGCAGAAACCCAGCGCCTCGGTGGTGCTTTCGCTGCGTGCCGGCAGCTCGCTGGACGCCGGACAAGTCAGCGCAATCGTGCACCTGATCTCCAGCAGCGTCCCCAACATGCCAGCCCAGGCCGTCACCGTGGTCGACCAGAACGGCACGCTGCTGAGCCTGGCGCGCGACAGCAGCGCCGAACAATTGATGGATGCGACGCAGCTCAAATACGTGCGCCAGATCGAGCAGGATTACGTCAAGCGCATCGAGGATATCCTGATCCCCATCACCGGCACCCAGAATGTGCGCGCCCAGGTCACCGCCAGCCTCGATTTCGCCCAGACCGAGCAGACTGCGGAGACCTTCCGTCCCAACCAGCCGCCCAACCAGGCCGCTGTGCGCAGCCTGCAAACGCTGGAAACGCAGAACGGCACCAGCGGCACCGGCGGTATCCCGGGAGCGCTGACCAACCAGCCGCCCGTCCCGGCCACCGCTCCTATCGCGGCGCCGGCCAGCGCGGTATCCGCTGCAGCCAGCCTGGCCAGCAGTTCGCACAAGGAACTGACCACCAATTATGAAGTGGACCGCACCATCCAGCACACCAAGCTGCCGGTGGGCAGCATCAAGCGCCTGTCCATCGCCGTGGTGGTGAACAACCCCAGCACCACCGACAAGGATGGCAAAGTCACGTCCCGCCCCTACACCGATGCCGAGAAAGCGCAGATCACCGCCTTGATCAAGGACACCGTCGGCTTCGACGAACAGCGCGGCGACAGCCTGAACCTGCTCAACAGCGCCTTCAACGAGCAGCAGGAAGTGGTGCCGGAAACGCCGATCTGGAAACAGCCCGACACCATCGCGATGGCGAAAGACCTCTTCAAATACCTGCTGATCGCCGGCGGCATCGGTTTCCTGCTGTTCGGCATCATCAAGCCGGCCTTCAAGACCATCACCGAGCAGACCGCCGTCCAGGAACAAGCGATGCAGGCGATGGCTCAACACAGCCCGGTCCAGCATGCCGGCAGCGCCACCGGCGCATATGCCGCCCAGCAGTCGGCCAGTTCGTACGAAGACAACCTGCAGCTTGCCAAACAACTGGCAAAGGACGATCCCAAGATCGTCGCTACGGTGGTCAAGGAATGGGTGAACAAAGATGAGTGATGCCGGCATCAACAAGAGCGCCATCCTGCTCATGACGCTCGGCGCCGACGAGGCCGCCGACGTGATGAAATACCTGGAGCCCAAGGAAGTGCAGAAGATCAGTGCCGCCATGGTGGCGCTGAAGAACCTGTCGCGCGATGAGATCGCCAACGTGTTCGACGAGTTCCACGTCATCGCCGCCGAGAAAACCACCATCGGCATGGACTCGGACGAATACATACGCAACATGCTGACCAAGGCGCTGGGCGACGACAAGGCCGCCGGCCTGCTCGACCGCATCCTGCACAACAGCGATACCAGCGGCATCGAGAGCCTGAAATGGATGGACCCGGCTTCCGTCGCCGACCTGATCGCCAACGAACACCCGCAGATCATCGCCACCATCATGGTGCACCTGGAGCCGGACCAGGCTGCCAGCGTGATGGCGCTGATGACCGAGCGGACCCGCAACGACGTCATGCTGCGCATCGCCACGCTGGACAGCGTGCAGCCGACCGCGCTGCATGAACTGAACGACGTCCTGATCAAACTGCTCTCGGGCAACGCCGTCGGCAAGAAAAGCATCAAGGGCGGCGTCAAGACCGCCGCCGAGATCCTCAACTTCATGGGCAACCAGGATGCCGTACTGGATTCGGTGCGCAGCCATGACAGCGAACTGGCACAGAAGATGATGGACGAGATGTTCGTGTTCGAAGACCTGCTGAATGTGGACGATCGCGGCATCCAGCTGGTATTGCGCGAAGTGCAGTCCGAGTCGCTCATCGTCGCGCTCAAGGGCGCCAGCGAGGAGCTGCGCGAGAAGATCTTCAAGAACATGTCGCAACGTGCGGCCGAAATGCTGCGCGAAGACCTGGAAGCCAAGGGCCCGGTCAAGCTCAGCGAAGTGGAATCCGAACAGAAGGAGATCCTCAAGATCGTGCGCCGGCTGGCCGACGAAGGCCAGGTGGTGATCGGCGGCAAGGGGGAGGAAGCCTATGTCTGATGCCGTGGCACCGGAAAAACTTACTGCCTGGCAACGCTGGGAACTGCCCACGTTCGAGGCCAACCGCGTCATCCGGCCGGGCGAGGTGCAACTGCCGACCGCCTCGCAAATCGAAGACATGCAACGGCAGGCGCACGCAGAAGGATTCCAGGCAGGTCATGCGGAAGGCCGTGCAGAAGGGCTGCAGAAAGCCCTGCAGGAGAACCAGCGTCTGGCCGAACTGCTGGGAGCGCTGGAGCGCAATGTCGACGAACAGGTCGCACGCGAACTGCTCGACCTGTCCCTGGACATCGCCCGCCAGATGCTGCACCAGGCGCTCAAGGTCAACCCCGAACTGCTGCTGGGCGTGATCCGCGAAGCCATCGGCACGCTGCCACATTTCAGCCAGGGCGCGCACCTGGTGCTGCATCCGGACGATGCCGTCCTGGTGCGCGAGCGCATGGGCGAACAATTGACGCATTCCGGCTGGAAGATCTTCGAGGATGCCCGTATCGAGCGCGGCGGAGCCCGCGTCGAGACCGCCAACAGCCAGATCGACGCTTCGCTGGAGACGCGCTGGAAGCATGTCGTCGCCGCGCTGGGGAAAAATACGGAATGGCTGGTACAGGAATGAACAAGAACCTGGCCGCAGAGCACGCAGGGACTGCAGCGAATGCAGCGGCCGGCTCTGCCGTCTCGGGCATCTCTTTGGCAATAAAGGTTTTCCAATGAACCTTCATCAACAGAACTGGCAGAACGTGCTGCGCCTGAACCGCGACCTGGTCGCGCAGGCCAACCCGCTGCAGGTGAGCGGCCGCCTGACCAAAGTCACCGGACTGGTGATGGAAGCCGTCGGCCTGCGCATGGCGGTGGGCGGAACCTGCTGGATCGAGTTGCCCAACAACCGCATCGAGGCGGAAGTGGTCGGCTTCGCCGGCGACAGGCTGTTCCTGATGCCGGAAAACGATGTGCAGGGCCTGGTTCCCGGCGCTCGCGTCACGCCGGCGGAGCCACTGCGCACGCCTGCCGCGATCGGTACCCGCCAGCAGCCGCGGCGCCGCACCTCCGACCTGGCGCGCCACCTGCCGGTCGGGGAATGCCTGCTCGGGCGCGTGCTGGACGGCGCCGGCCGCCCGCTCGACCAGTACGGCCCGCTGCTGGAAAGCAAGAGCGCGCCGCTGCAAAGCCGCCCGATCAACCCGCTGGAACGCGCTGCGATCAAGGAGGCACTGGACGTCGGCGTGCGCGCCATCAACAGCCTGCTCACCGTCGGGCGCGGCCAGCGCATGGGCCTGTTCGCCGGCTCCGGCGTCGGCAAGAGCGTGCTGCTCGGCATGATGGCACGCTACACCAGCGCCGACGTGATCGTGGTCGGCCTGATCGGCGAACGCGGCCGCGAAGTGAAGGAGTTCATCACCGACATCCTGGGCAAGGAAGGCCTGAAGCGCTCCGTGGTGGTCGCTGCACCTGCCGACACCAGCCCGCTGATGCGGCTGCAGGGCGCGGCCTACGCCACCACCATCGCCGAATATTTCCGCGACCAGGGCAAGAACGTGCTGCTGATCATGGATTCGCTCACCCGCTACGCCATGGCACAACGCGAGATCGCGCTGGCCATCGGCGAGCCGCCCGCGACCAAAGGCTATCCGCCTTCCGTATTCGCCAAGCTGCCGCAACTGGTGGAACGCGCAGGCAACGGTGCCGAGGGAGGTGGCTCGATCACCGCGTTCTACACCGTACTGACCGAAGGCGACGACCAGCAGGATCCGATCGCCGACAGCGCGCGCGCCATCCTCGACGGGCACATCGTGCTGTCGCGCCGCCTGGCCGAACAGGGCCACTACCCGGCCATCGACATCGAGGCCTCGATCAGCCGCGCCATGAACCATCTGGTCAGCCCGCAGCATTTTTCGCAAGTGCAGCGCTTCAAGCACCTGTATGCGCACTACCAGCGCAACCACGACCTGATCAGCGTCGGCGCTTACGTGCAGGCCAGCGATCCGCTGCTGGACCAGGCCATCAAGCTGTACCCCTTCTTCGAACATTTCCTCAAACAGGGCATGTACGAGTCGGAGGTTTATACTGCCAGCATGGGCAAGTTCTCCAGCTTGTTCCCGAACGAAAGTTAATGGACGAACATGATCAAGCCGTTCTCACTGCAACCCCTGGTCCATCTGGCGCAACAGAAGAATGATGCCGCCACCAGGAAACTCGGGCAGCTCAACCAGCAGCACCAGTCTGCCCAGGAAAAGCTGGATGCGCTGCAGCAATATCGCAGGGATTACCAGCTGAAATTCCAGGAAGCCGCCAAGACCGGCATGGCACCGGACGACATGAAGAACTTCCAGGATTTCATCGGCCGCCTGGATCAGGCCATCCAGCAGCAGAAATCGGTGATCGAGAAGGCCCAGGCCGGCGTACAGAACGGGCGCAGCGAGCTGATGGACACGACACGCCGGATGAAATCCTTCGACACGCTGGCACAACGCCATGCCGAAGCGGAGAAGAAACAGGAAGCCAAAAGCGAGCAACGCTCGCAGGACGAACATACCGGACGTTTCGCCGCCTACCGCGCGGCTGAAAAAGACAGCAACGATTAATCACAGGAGTACATGCCATGACCAACCTGCCCATCACCCTCAGTGCACAACAACCCGCCGCCGCTTCCAAGCAGGCCGCGAATGCGTCCGATAACAACGGCGATGCACAGAATAGCCAGCCGTTCGGCGATGTGCTGGCGCGCCAGATCGGCACGCCGGCGACGAAAGATGCCAAGGCCGACGACAAGCTTCCGGTCGATGCACTGGCGCAACTCGGCACGGATTCCACCAGCATCAAGAAGGGGACTGCCGACAACAAGAAAGATGCCACGGACAACAAGAAGGCAGCCGCCCCTGCCACGGAGACGGCCTCCACGCTGCCGACCGACATGCTGGCCGCGCTGTTGCCGCAAGCCATGCAGACCGCAGCAAACACAAGCAATACGACCACCAAGTCTGCGGGTACGCCATCCGACCCGGCAGCCGCCATCGCGGCCGGCTCGTCGCAGGATAAACGCGCCGCCACGGCAGTCAAAACCGATATCGTTGCCGCTCCCCAGAAAAATGCCGCGCCGCAAACCGCCGGCGCCGCCCCCCAGGCCAAGGCATCTTCTTTTGCCGCAGCGCTGACGGAGTCGGTCAACCAGCCCAGCGAAAAGATGGTGGCGAATATCGCCACGCATGATGCGATTGCCGCACAAGCAGGCGCACAATCGAATGCGGCGGCGACCGCCGCTTTGCAAAACGCGGCAGCCAGCATCGCCGCCCCCCTCGTTCAGCCGATGCAGGCCACGGTCAACACCCCCGTCGGACAAGGCAAGTGGGGCGACGAATTCAGCCAGAAGGTCACCTGGATAGCCTCTTCCGGCAAAGACCAGACCGCCGAACTGCATCTCAACCCTCCCCAGCTGGGACCGGTCGATGTGGTGATCAAGGTCAGCGGCGACCAGGCCACCGCATTGTTCACCTCGCCCCATGCCGCGGTGCGCGACGTGATCGAACAGGCGCTGCCCAGGCTGCGCGACATGCTGGCCGACAACGGCATCATGCTGGGCAATGCCACCGTCAGCGATCAGGCCGCGCGCGACCAGAGCCAATCGCAATCCGGCATGCAGCGCGCATCCGCTTCGAACGACAACGACATCCGTCCGGCATCGCTGGCTGCCAATAGTGCCGCCCGGGTATCCCAAATCTCGCGTCATAACGGTATAGTGGACACATTCGCCTGACAGCCGAATTAGGGTCGGTTTCCAGCCTTATTCCCCGGATGGTCGGCGATAGATCAACACGATAATGCCAACCAACTAAAAGGAATTGCGAGATGTCCAAACCTACCGCCAAATCCGCTGCTCCGGCCGCCAAAGAAGAAACCCCGGTCGCGGCGCCGCCAAAAAGCAAGAAGATGCTGATCATCGGCATCGTCGTGCTGCTGGCAGCCATCGCTGGCGGCGCGGCCTGGTTCTTCACCAGGGGACACGCTCCGGCAGAGGGGCATGCCGAAGCTGCGAAGGAAGAGACTCCGCATGCCGCAAAGTTCGTCCCGCTGGGAGAAAACTTCACCGTCAACCTGCAGCGCGAAGAAGGCGACCAGTACCTGCAGGCCGGCATCACGCTGAAAGTACTGCAGCCGGAACTGGAAGAAAAGATCAAGGCCATGATGCCGGAGATCCGCAGCAAATTGCTGTTCCTGCTCTCCAGCAAGAAGCCTTCCGAATTGCAGACAGTGGAGGGCAAGAAGAAACTGATCGCCGAAATCATCGCCGAAACCGATACGGTACTCGGCGTGGCCGCACCGGCCGCCAGCATGCCGGCGCATGAAGCCGCGCACGACAGCGCCGCTTCGGGCGCGGCCTCCGCGCCGGTTGCCGCTTCGCAGGTGGCCCCCGCTCCGGTGGTCGCCCCCAAAACCACGGGCGTAGTGGATGTGCTGTTCACTTCGTTCATCATCCAGTGAAGATGAGTTGATGCCATGAGCAAGGAATTCCTCTCCCAGGACGAAGTCGACTCGCTGTTGCGAGGCGTCACGGGCGAAGCCGAAGAAACCCAGTCGGATACGCCCGAGGGAGGTGTGCGTCCTTACAACATGGCGACGCAGGAGCGCATCGTGCGTGGGCGCATGCCCACCATGGAGATCATCAACGAGCGCTTCGCACGATTGTTCCGCATCTCGCTGTACAACTTCATCCATCGCAGTTCCGAGATATCGATCGGTCCGGTGCGGGTGATGAAGTTCTCCGAATTCATCCGCAACCTGCCGGTCCCCGCCAACCTCAACCTGGTGCAGGTCAGACCGCTGCGCGGCAACGCCCTGTTCATCTTCGATCCGAACCTGGTCTTCATGGTGGTGGACAGCCTGTTCGGCGGCGACGGACGCTTCCATACGCGTGTCGAAGGCCGCGAGTTCACCCAGACCGAACACCGCATCATCCAGAAATTGCTCGATGTGGTGTTCCAGAGTTACGGAAAATCCTGGGAGACCGTGCAGAAGCTGGACTTCGAATTCGTCCGCTCGGAAGTGAACCCGCAATTCGCCAATATCGCCACGCCGAACGAAGTGGTGGTGGTGACGACCTTCGAGGTGGAATTCACCGGCGTCGGCGGTTCCATCCATATCTGCATGCCTTACGCGATGATCGAGCCGATCCGCGAACTGCTGTACAGCACCATGCAGGGCGATCACGTCATCGCCGACAAGCGCTGGCTGCACATGCTGTCCAAGCAGATCCAGCTGGCCGAGGTCGAGCTCACTGCCGTGCTCGGCCACGCCATGACCAATGTGGAGCACGTACTGAAGATGCGCGCCGGCGATGTCATCCCGCTGGAAGTCGCCGACACTGTCCAGGTGCTGGTCGATACCGTGCCGGTGATGGAATGCAAATATGGCGTGTCGAACGGGCAATACGCGCTGAAAGTCGAGAAGATGCTGGCGGCGGAACAGGTCGAATCACTGAATGGAGGAAAAAATGGCTGAAGAAACCACAGAACAGATCAGTGCGGACGATTGGGGTGCCGCCATGGCGGAGCAGAACAGCGCCGACGCCGCCGCACAACCCGCAGTCCAGCCGCATGTGTTCGAACAGTTCGGCGGCGCCGGCGGAGCGACCGCGCACAACGACCTGGACATGATCCTCGACATCCCGGTCAAGCTCACCGTGGAACTCGGACACACCAAGATGCCGATCAAGAACCTGCTGCAACTGGCGCAAGGCTCGGTGGTCGAGCTGGCCGGCATGGCCGGAGAACCGCTGGATGTGCTGATCAACGGTTTCCTGATCGCGCAGGGCGAAGTGGTGGTGGTGAACGACAAGCTGGGCATCCGCCTCACCGACATCATCACGCCGTCGGAGCGATTGCAGCGCCTCAACAAGTAGCAAGGTATCCATCATGCACATTCGTTTCCTTGCTGCCCTGGTCGCAGCAACCTTCTCCCCGCTCGCCTTGGCCGTCGATGCCGTCCATCCGGCCTATGTGCCACCCCCCGCAGCGGCCGTTTCGCCCGGCAGCGTGCTGCAGGTCATCCTGAGCCTGCTGCTGGTGCTGGCGGCGGTCGTGCTGGTCGGCTGGCTGCTCAAGCGCATCAACCTGCCGCAGCAAGGCGCGGGCAATGCGCTCAAGGTCGTCAGCGGCGTCGCCGTCGGACAGCGCGAACGCATTGTGCTGGTGGAAGTGAACGACACCTGGCTGGTCGTCGGCGTCGCCCCCGGACAGGTGAATGCATTGCACACGATGGCCAAAGGCACCCTGCCCTCCGCAACCAACACAGCGACAGCCGACGACAGCAAGTTCCAGGTCTGGCTGAAGCAGATGATGGAGAAGCGCAATGTCCGTTAGAAGGTTTTTGCTCGCTGCATTCATGTTTGCGGTGAGCACCTCGGCATTCGCGGCCGAATCCGGCCTGCTGGCGTTCAACAGCACGCCAGCACCCGGCGGCGGACAGACCTATACGTTCAGCCTGCAGACGCTGATCCTGGTCTCGTCGCTGGCTTTCCTGCCCGCCATCCTGCTGATGATGACCGGCTTCACCCGCATCATCATCGTGCTGGGCCTGCTGCGTTCCGCCATCGGTACCCCATCGTCGCCGCCGAACCAGGTACTGATCGGGCTGGCGCTGTTCCTCACCTTCTTCGTCATGGCACCGGTGTTCGACAAGATCTATACCGAGGCCTACCTGCCCTACAGCGAGAACAAGATTTCGCTGCAGCAGGCCTATGAGAAAGGCAGCGTGCCGCTCAAGGCCTTCATGTTGCGGCAGACGCGCGAAGCCGACCTCGCCCTGTTCGTGCGCATCTCCCACAGCGAACCGCTGGAGAGTCCGGAAACCGTCCCGATGCAGATCCTGGTACCGGCCTATGTCATCAGCGAACTGAAAACTGCCTTCCAGATCGGCTTTGTGGTGTTCATCCCCTTCCTCATCATCGACATGGTGGTGGCCAGCGTGCTGATGTCGATGGGTATGATGATGGTATCGCCCGCCGTCTTTTCGCTGCCGTTCAAGATCATGCTGTTCGTGCTGGCGGATGGCTGGAACCTGCTGATCGGCTCGCTGGTGCAGAGCTTCTATACGTGAGGACGATCCCATGACCCCCGAATCGGTAATGACCCTGGGACAGCAGGCGATGGAACTGACGATCATGGTGTCGGCACCGTTGCTGCTCACCGCCCTGATCGTCGGCCTGCTGGTCAGCATCTTCCAGGCGGCAACGCAGATCAACGAGATGACGTTGTCGTTCATCCCCAAGCTGCTCGCCTCATTCGCCATGCTGATCATCTCCGGTCCATGGATGATCGGCCTCCTGCTCGACTACATCACGCGGCTGTTCAACAGCATCCCGTACATGGTCGGGTGATGCCGTGATCAGTTTTACCAGCGCGCAGCTCTCCGCCTGGCTTGCCGCCTTGATCTTCCCGCTGGCCCGCATCCTCGCGCTGATCGCCAGTGCGCCGATCTACGGCATCAAGGAAGTCCCGGCGCGCATCAAGGTCGGGCTTGCCCTGGCGATCACCTTGGTCATCGCCCCCACCCTCGACATCCCGGCCGGCCTCGATCCAGCTTCGGCACAAGGCCTGCTGGTCCTGCTGCAGCAGATGGTCGCCGGACTCGTCATCGGGCTGTCCATGCAACTCATCTTCTCCGCCGTGGAAATGGCAGGCGATATCGCCGGACTGCAGATGGGCCTGGGCTTCGCCAGCTTCTACGATCCGCAGAATGCCACCTTCACCCCGGTTGTCGCGCAGTTTCTCGGCATCATCGCCACGCTGGTGTTCCTGGCTGCCGATGGCCATCTTTACATGCTGTCCGCCCTGGCCGACAGCTTCCAGGATTTCCCGATCGGCGCGAGCGTACCCGCCGCGCACGCCTTCCGTACCATGGCCGAGTGGGGCGGCTCGCTGTTCAGCCACGCGCTGCAATTCTCCCTGCCGATGATCGGCGTGCTCCTCATCACCAATCTGGCACTGGCCATCCTGACCCGCAGCGCGCCCCAGCTCAACATCTTCGCGGTCGGCTTCCCCATCACCATCACCGTCGGCTTCGTGACGCTGCTGCTCACACTCCCCTACCTCAGTCCGCTGATGGAATACTTCACCCATGTCGGGCTGGATAATGCATCGCGTATCATGCGCGAACTCGGTTCGCATTAGCGCGACACGACATCCCGTCCCGCCACCTGAATTGCGGAGTTCGACATGAGCCACCTCCTCATCGCTGTGTTCCTTGCAACCATCGCACTATCCGGTGTCGCGCATGCCGCGGAGCCTGCGGCAGCTGCCACCGAACAGCCTGCACGAGCCGACGCCAGCTACGTGCCGGGCATGGGCGAGATCATGGCCGCGACGCAGATGCGCCATGCCAAGCTATGGTTCGCCGGACAAGCTGGCAACTGGCCGCTGGCGAGCTATGAACTCGACGAGATCGAAGAAGGGCTGGCCGACGCGGTCAAGTACCATCCGGTCTTCAAGCAGGACGCACCGGTTGCGGCGATGCTGGACAAATACACCTCCCTGCCGCTGGACGAACTCCGCCACGCCATTGCGGCGAAGGATGCCTCGAAATTCAGGGCGTCCTTTCATCGCCTGACGAATGCATGCAACGGCTGCCATGAGGCAGCCGGCCAGGGTTTCATCGTGATCAAACGGCCAGCCGCGACGCAATTCGGCAACCAGCGCTTCGCCCCCGGTGGCAGATAGCCCCCGATGCCACAATCGGTATGCATGGACGATGTTCCCCCACAACGGCACGATGATAAAAATGGATCAAACCATGGAGATACGCCGCGCTGCCGAAGCCGACTATCCCGGCATCTGCGCTTTGGCCGGCAGCTACTACCGGGAGAACCCCACGCCTGCGGATCGACAGCAGGGTTTCCTGTCGGCCCGGTTCGGCCTGCAACAGATCGCCGACATGGCGAACAGCCTGGGCATCGTCATCGCCAGCGATGCCGGACAGGTGGCTGGATTCGTATGCGCATCGCGTTGCGACTGGACCGGCCAGCCGGACATTGTCAGGCACATGGTCGACAATCTGCCGCGATACCGCTTCCACGAGCGCGCAGTCGACGAGAACAGGGTTTTCGTTTACGGCCCGGTGTGCATCGATGTCGCCTACCGGGGGCGCAGCATATTGCGCAACATGTACCGGCACCTGCACCGCGAGATGGATGGCCGGTATGCTGCGGGCGTGGCTTTCGTGGCCAACGACAATGAAGCATCGCTGCGCGCGCACATCGACGGCCTGGGGATGTCAAGAATCGGCGAATTCCGGTATCAGGAGCGCTCCTGCCAGGTCCTGGCTTTCGATATCGAGCCTGCAGAGATAGCTGCTATATCTCGGCAAACTCCAGCGTGACCCAGTCGGACGCCACGGCAAGGAAGACCTTGCGGGCAAAGTTCTGCTGCGCCGGGTGGTTCTGGTAGACCTCCAGCGCAGCCGGGCTGGCCAAGGTGATTAGCCAGCAGTGATGGTATTTCCCGTCCCGCTGCAGCGTCCGTCCGATGCGGATGTTGCGCACCCCGGGAATCGCCCGCATCGTCTCCTTGCCTTCGCGCATGAGCGCGGCGGCATCGCTGTCGGACACTCCGTTGCCCGCAGCGTAAAGCACGACGTGCTCCACCTCCTGCCACGGACGGCATTGCGCCAGCACCTCCGCCGCCCGTCCGCCGCACCCCCAGATGCGAAAGCAGCGCTCGACCTCTTCGCGTACCGCATCGCGCACGCCGGCCTGCAAGGCGTTGTAACCGCCGCTCTTGTCGGCGGCGGCATTCTCGCGGATACGCCGGCCGGCCGCATCGGCAAGACCGGTGTAGTAGTTGATCTTCGACACGCCATGCGAAATCAGCCGCCTGAACTGCTCGTCCGTCAGGCCGGTACCGCCATGGATGACCAGCGGCACGTCGACCGTCTCGTGGATCTTCGACAGCCGGGCATAATCGAGCTTGGGCGAGCCCTTCATATGGCCGTGCACCGTGCCGATCGAGATGGCCAGGCAATCCACGCCGGTGCGCTCGACGAACGCCTTAGCCTCGACCGCCGACGTATAGGCAAGCTCGCCCGGATGCTCCTCGGCGCTCTCCCCCTCCACACCCGGCACATAGCCCAGCTCGCCCTCGACCGCCACGCCGCAGGCATGTGCCATGGCGACGATGTCGCGGGTCTGCTGCAAATTCTCAGAGAAGTGCAGTGCGGAAGTGTCCACCATCACCGCGTTGCAGCCAGCCGCGATGGCGTGTTCGGCTTTCGCCCGACTGCTGCCATGGTCGAAATT
The DNA here is from genome assembly GCF_021654335.1 of Sideroxyarcus emersonii. Classification (NCBI taxonomy): domain Bacteria; kingdom Pseudomonadati; phylum Pseudomonadota; class Betaproteobacteria; order Nitrosomonadales; family Gallionellaceae; genus Sideroxyarcus; species Sideroxyarcus emersonii. The sequence goes on along the minus strand of NZ_AP023423.1, from coordinate 495,612 downwards.
GATCGCCACCGGCACTGCAGCCCGGCGCGCCGCCGCCACCACGGTCGGCACGAACAGGTCGAAGTCATGGGTCTCGAAATGCGACTCGATCAGGTTCAGGATCAATGGCGCACGGCTGTTCTCCGCAGCCTGCATCACTCCTTCCAGGAAATCCTGGTTGTGCACGCCGAACGCCCCCACCGCGTAATTGTGGCGGTGCGCATGATTGACCATATCTGCCAGGTGGACGAGCGGCATGGCGGTTCCCTTATTTGTTGGCGCGCAACTTCGACAGTGCCTCGTCCGCGGACTGCTCGTAGCGTGCGCGCTCCTTTTTCGCCGCCGCTTCCAGCGCGGCGTTGATCTCCGGGAATTTCAGCGCCAGGATGCGGGCGGCCAGCATGGCGGCATTCCTGGCACCGTCCACCGCCACGGTGGCGACGGGCACGCCGGGCGGCATCTGCACCGTGGACAACAGCGCATCGAGACCGGACATGACACCGCCGGAAAGCGGCAGGCCGATCACCGGCAAGCGCGTATGGCCGGCAATGACGCCTGCGAGGTGCGCCGCCATGCCTGCGCAGCCGATGAGCACCTGCACATCCTCACGATGCGCGCGTTCGAGATAGGCCAGCACCTTGTCCGGCGTGCGATGGGCGGAGGCGACCACGATCTCGCTGGCGATGCCGAGCTCGGTCAGAGTGTCGCGTACCTTGGCCACGACCGGCAGATCGTTGGGGCTGCCGGTGAGAATACCGACCAGTATTTCTGGATTCTTCATACATTGTCTCCATGGGTTGTATACAGCTTCATTTTCCTACCGCGTATTCATCAGGACCGCTCAAGCATGGCTATAATCATTTCAGCCCATCCACAATCAGGAGTGCGCATGGAAATCATCTGTTACCGCGATCCCGAACTGGCGCGCGAGTCCCGTTCCCTGCCTGCTGCGATCTACAACCTGGCCCATACCTTGCTGGCCCGCAGCACCGGCGGCTGCGTGTTCGTCCCGATACGCGCGATGCAGTATCTGGCGATACTGGATGCAGAGGAGTTCGTATTCATCGACGGCGCACGCAAATGCTGGGTCGACATTGCCTGGCGCGATTTCCATCCCCAGTCGCGCAACGCACTGGACCAACCGGTCCCCTATCAGGCGCTCTATTACCGGCCCGATTCGGCACAGCTGATGTCCCGCCTGCAAGCCGAACTGCCTCGCGCATTGCACGAAGTGGCCGGCAAGGAACGCATGGACGGCCCGGCGCGGGTACTCAAATTCCCCGCCCCCGGGTAAGCGACTTATTCATCCTCGCCCAGTTCGGGATCCCATCCCTCTTTGCGCGCAGTCGTGATGGCCTGCGAATAAAAACGCGCGTGCCGCTCGCGCAGGGCCTCCGGAAGACTGCTGGGCAGATGCGCATAAGGCTCCCATGCGGCATAAACCCGTTCGTACAGGCCCTGCATGCGGGCCGCATCCCAGCCTGCACAGGTTTCCGTTTCGGGCAGGAGCCCGAATACCCAGGCATCCCGCACCATGCGCCCGAGGTGGGTCAGGCCGCCGTTCTCATCCTCGTCCACACCGACATAAGTTTGTTGTGTCATTTCGCCCATCCTGCATCAATTGGTTACGGCCGCCACGCCAAATTTTGCTGCACAAGCCGGCCTGCCGGGATCTTCCGCCACACATTCATTTCCATGCCTGCCCGGGCAAGACCATTCGCCCTACCGTGTCAGGCCTGCATAAAGCAACGGGAGCTTCTCCGGCAACCTTTCGACATGGTCCACCACCATGTAATTCCTGGCCCCGAAAATCCGCGAGACATATTGGTCGGCACGGGGATCCAGGCTCATGCAATAAGTGGTAATGCCGCTGCGCGCCATCTCCTCCACCGCCTTCTTGGTATCGTAGCGCAGGTATTGCGGATCGCGCACGTCGATATCCGCCGGCTCGCCATCCGTGATCACCAGCAGCAGTTTCTTGGCCGACTTCTGCAGCTTGAGGTAATGGCCGGCATGGCGGATGGCCGCGCCCATGCGCGTCGACAGCTGGCCGCGCATGCCGGACAGCCGCGCCTTGGGCGCTTCGTTGTAAGGCTGGTCGAAATCCTTGTAGCGGAAATATTCCACGTTGTGACGCCCGTCGGAACAGAAACCGTGGATGGCGAACGGATCGCCGATCTTGTGGATCGCGTCGGCCAGCAGCACGGTGGCCTGGCGCTGCAGATCGAGCACGCTGTAGTCCTGCCCGCTGACTTTCTCGTTGGTGGATTCCGACAGGTCCAGCAGCACCATCACCGAAATGTCGCGCACCTTGCGCACCGAGCGCATCATGATGCGCGGATCCGGCTGCTGCCCCATGCGCATGTCGATCATGGCGCGGATGGCCGCATTGACATCCAGTTCATCGCCGTCTTCCAGCTTGCGGATGCGCGTCACGCCCTGCGGCTGCAGCGCATCGAGCAGGAATTTCAGCCGACCGATGGTGCGCTTGTGCTGCGCGGCGATATCGTCGATCAGCTGCAGGTCGCCCGCCTTGGGCCGCTTCTCCAGCACGGTGGCCCAAGCCGGACGCTCCAGCTGGATCTGGTAGTCCCACTCCGGATAGTGGTAGGGCTCGGAGACAGGTTCCCTGCCTTCCAGTTCGTTGAACGACTTGCCCATGTCTTCATAGGGGAACAGCTCGGTGCCGAGCACCCAGATCTCTTCCGCATCGTCGCCTGCGGTCTCGACATCGAGTTCGTTGGCGAACTCCATCAGACTGACGTGCTTGCGCACCTGCTTCGGCGCTTCATAGCCGGCAGCCATCGCCTTGTCGAAATCGAACTCCTCGAATTCCCAGAAATAGCGATTGTCGTCGCGGTAGGGTGCAGTCAGCACATCGCTGCGCGGATTGAAGGCGATGCGCTTGCCGCGGAACTCGTGCGCCAGCTGCACGCCGATGTCCCAGGAGACCTGGTTGCTGTCGAGGCGATCCGCGGCCTGCTTGAACAGCACGCGTCCCTGCGCGATCCACGGATCGTTGTCCGCATAGCTTTCATCCAGCAGCGCGCGCGCCAGGCGGTTGAGGTAATCGCCCGCCGTATTGCCCTGTTTCGCCTCGATGGCATGCAATTGCACCCACAATTTCTTCAGGCCGGGGAATTTGTTGACTGCCAGCGTTTCCACGCGGGCGTCCTCGATCACCCCTATCACCGCCATCTGCCATGGATTGAGCGCCTCGGCCGAGATCGGCTCGCGCGTGTAGACGATATGCGCCGCACTGTGCGCTGCCGCGGCACGGTACATCTCCAGTCCCGGCAGCTTGTGCCCACCGATGGCGTAATCGTCATACGCGTCCGGCAGGTGGATGAAGTAGCCCTCCACATAGGGACGATAGCCTTCGCGCGACTCGAAATCGCCGGAGGTCGGCTTCATGAAGAAATCCCTGGCCCACAGGGCACGCAGATACATGTTGATGCGGCGCTGCACATCGATGAAGAGCGTGCCCTTGCGCTCCTTCTGCAGCATGGCCTGGGATTCCCTGGACTGCAGGCTGAAATAGCTGGCCTGCTCCGGATAGTTGGTACGGTGTGCATGCGCGCCCCACAGCGCCCATCGGCGCAGGCCGCCCAAGGTGAGCTGGCTGAACAGCGTTTCCAGGTTTTCCAGCATCGGCCGCACGCCGCGCGGAGCCTGCGCCAGCAGCTGGGCGAGGAATTGCAGGTAGGCACGGAACAGCGCCTCGTCGCCGAGGCGGTTGGCGGCGGTGGGGGCGGTACTGAGCACCAGCTCGATCACCGAACCGGAGGTCTTGGAAGCCAGCGCCAGTGCGGATTGCACCAGGTCAGGCACGGCATCTTCGCCGATCTCCTTGGCCACCAGCGGGACATGGTCGATCCAGGTGGCGACCAGTTCTTCGCCCTTGCCCAGGCTCTGCAGCGCAGCGGCACCCTTGAGGTAATTGTCCAGGCCGCGTGCGCTGAAGACCTTGCCAGCTTCCAGCCAGGCTGCGCGCAGGCTTTCCTGCACGTCCGGCGAGAGCGTGTCGAGCAGTTCCTGATAGTCTTCGAAATTGATAGCCATGGTTACTCCACCATCCTGAACGTGGCAAAACAGCCTGGGCGCACAATGCGCTTCTACTCAAGCCGCATGATCAAAAGAACGTGGTGACCGCCGCGTCGAGCGCATCGCGCATATCGGGATCGTCCGTGATCGGGCGTACCAGCGCCACGCGGCAGGCCTTCACCGGATCGACACCGGCGGCGATCAGGCTGGCCGCGTACACCAGCATGCGCGTCGAGATGCCTTCATCCAGGCCGTGCCCCTTGAGATTGCGCGCACGCTCGGCGATGGACACCAGCTTGCCCGCCACGTCGGCGCCGACCCCGGTCTCATGCGAGATGATCTCGGTCTCGATCGCGTGCTCCGGATAATTGAAGTCGAGCCCGCCGAAACGCTGCTTGGTGGATTGCTTCAGGTCCTTCATCAGACTCTGGTAGCCGGGGTTATAGGAGATCACCAGCTGGAAGTCCGGATGCGCCTGGATCAGCTCGCCCTTCTTTTCCAGCGGCAGCACACGGCGATTGTCGGTGAGCGGGTGGATCACCACCGTGGTGTCCTGGCGCGCTTCCACCACCTCATCCAGATAACAGATCGCGCCATGGCGCGCGGCGATCGCCAACGGCCCATCCTGCCAGCGCGTGCCGTTGGCATCGAGCAGGAAGCGGCCGACCAGGTCGGAAGCCGTCATGTCCTCGTTACAGGCCACCGTGATCAGCGGCTTGCCCAGCCGCCAGGCCATGTGCTCGACAAAACGGGTCTTGCCGCAACCGGTCGGGCCTTTCAGCATCATCGGCATGCGCACACTGTAGGCGGCCTCGAACAGTTCCACCTCGTCGGCAACCGGACGGTAGTAAGGCTCTTTTTCGATACGGTATTGCTTGATGATGTCGCTCATGAATATCTCCATCTGTCATTCAACACAGGGGCGGAAGCGCCGTCGCCGAAGGCGCTTGCGTCCATGCGCTGCCGGCCCGGAAGACCCCGCCGTGCCGCAGGACACGGCGGGAACCGGTTCGATCAGCCGGACTTAAACCGTCTTGCCGCGGAAGATCACCATCGCGGCGCCCTGGGACTGGTTGAAGTTGTTGTAGCCGATCAGGCGCACGTGGTTGTTGGGGTTGGCCTTGTGACAGGCTTCCGCTTCGGCCAGCACCTTGGCCACGTCGGTCTCGCCGAACATCGGCAGCTTCCACATGTACCAGTAGGAGTCCATCAGGTATTCCGGCTCGATATGCTCGATGGCGGGATTCCATCCCTTGGAAACCAGGTACTCCACCTGCTTCTTGATCTGGTCGGCGGTCATTGCCGGCAAGTAGGAGAATGTCTCGAACTTGCGGCTGGCAGGGTCGGACAAACGTGATTTGTAATCCATTACTTCGCTCATGATTCCATCCTTTTGTAGCTTGGGTCAGGCATGGCCGTGACCCAACGTTGTATGAATTGCCGAGTACCGCTTTCGCGCTACCCGACCTGCATTTTTACTTGTGGGCCACGTCCAGCTTGTCGACGGTGTCGAACTCGAACTTGATCTCTTTCCACGTTTCCATGGCGATCTTCAGTTCCGGGCTGGATTTGGCGGCTTCGGTCAGGATGGACTTGCCTTCCTTCTCGACGGCCACGCCCTGGTTGCGGGCTGCCACACAGGCTTCCAGCGCGACACGGTTGGCTGCCGCGCCGGCAGCGTTGCCCCACGGGTGACCCAGCGTACCGCCACCGAACTGCAGCACGGAGTCGTCGCCGAAGATGGTCACCAGCGCGGGCATGTGCCATACGTGGATACCGCCGGAGGCGACCGGCAAGACGCCGGGCATGGAGCCCCAGTCCTGATCGAAGAAGAGGCCGCGGCTGCGGTCTTCCTTGATGAACTCGTCGCGCATGGTGTCGATCCAGCCCAGCGTCGCCTGGCGGTCGCCTTCCAGCTTGCCGACCACGGTGCCGGAGTGCAGGTGGTCACCGCCGGACAGGCGCAGCACCTTGGTCAGCACGCGGAAGTGGATGCCGTGGTGCGGGTTGCGGTCCAGCACGGCGTGCATGGCACGGTGGATGTGCAGCAGCATGCCGTTGTCGCGGCACCAGTTGGCCAGGCCGGTGTTGGCGGTCAGACCACCGGTGAGGTAATCGTGCATGATGATCGGTGCGCCGATCTCCTTGGCGAACTCGGCGCGCTTGTACATCTCTTCCGGCGTCGGCGCGGTCACGTTCAGGTAGTGGCCCTTGCGCTCGCCGGTCTCGCGCTCGGCTTTCAGCGTGGCTTCGTGCACGAACTCGAAGCGGTCGCGCCAGCGCATGAACGGCTGGCTGTTGACGTTCTCGTCGTCCTTGGTGAAGTCCAGGCCGCCGCGCAGGCACTCGTACACGGCACGGCCGTAGTTCTTGGCGGAGAGCCCCAGCTTGGGCTTGATGGTACAGCCCAGCAGCGGACGGCCGTACTTGTTCATCTTGTCGCGCTCGACCTGGATACCCTGGGGGGGGCCGCCGCAAGTCTTGACGTAAGCGATGGGGAAGCGCACGTCTTCCAGGCGCAGGGCGCGCAGCGCCTTGAAGCCGAACACGTTGCCGACCAGCGAAGTCAGCACGTTGACCACGGAGCCTTCCTCGAACAGGTCGATCGGATAGGCAACGAAAGCATAGAAACAGGTATCATCGCCGGGCACGTCTTCGATGCGATAGGCACGGCCCTTGTAATAATCCAGGTCGGTCAGCAGGTCGGTCCACACCGTGGTCCAGGTGCCGGTGGAAGATTCAGCCGCGACCGCAGCAGCGACTTCTTCGCGATCCACGCCGGGCTGCGGGGTGATCTTGAAACAGGCGAGAATGTCGGTATCCAGCGGGGTGTATTCCGGCGTCCAGTAAGTTTGCCGGTATTCTTTGACTCCGGCGTTATAGGTCTTGACTGCCATTGCAATCTCCTTCTTTCAGGTTGAACAGATATCCTCCGCTATGGAAGACCGATGGCTCCGAAGAGCGTGTCGCTACTGTAGACAAGACCAACCATAAATAATAATTGTAATTTTCGATGCTAACGATAGACTCCCATCTATGATCAACCGGGCATGACACCATGATGAAAAACGCCACCTTGCGCCAGCTCAAGGTATTCGAATCCGTGGCGCGCAACCTCAGCTACACCCGCGCCGCCGAAGAGTTGTATCTGACCCAGCCGACCGTCTCGATACAGCTCAAGCAGCTGACCGACATCGTCGGCCAGCCGCTGCTGGAACAGATCGGCAAGCGGATATACCTCACGGACACCGGGCGCGAATTGCTCAAGGTCTGCCGCGACACTTTCGAAGGGCTGTCCCGTTTCGAGATGCTGGTCTCGGACATGAAGGGAGTGAAAGCCGGGAAACTGCGCGTGGCGGTGATCACCACGGCGAAATATTTCGTGCCGCGCCTGCTCGGCCTGTTCTGCCAGCGCTATCCCGGCATCGACGTCTCGCTCAAGGTGACCAACCGCGAACGGATCCTGCAGCGCATGGCCGACAATCAGGACGACATCTATGTGCTCGGCACGCCGCCGGAGAACATGGACATCCAGATCGAACCCTTCCTCGAGAATCCGCTGGTGGTACTGGCGGCCAGCAGCCATCCGCTGGCGAAGGAGAAGAACATCTCGCCCCAGCGGCTGGCCGAAGAGCCGTTCCTGATGCGCGAACCCGGTTCCGGCATCCGCCTGTCCACCGAACAGTTTTTCGCCGAACGCGGACTGCAACTGAAGGTCAGGATGGAGCTGGGCAGCAACGAGGCGATCAAGCAGGCCGTGGCCAGCGGCCTCGGCATCGCCGTGCTGTCGGCCCACACCCTCGCGCTGGACCGCAACAGCGATGAGCTGGCCTATCTGGATGTGCAGGGCTTTCCGATACGGCGCAACTGGTATTGGGCCTATCCCAAGGACAAGCAGCTGTCGGTAGTCGCCCAGGCTTTCCTGAAATTCCTGCACGAGGAGAGCAAGCAGATCGGCGAGAAATACCTGCAGGGCCTGCCGGGCTTTCCCGCCCAGAAAGACGACAAGAAGAGCAGGAAGAATGCGAGCTGAACCGACCGGCCAGACAGGACGCCCCGGCGGTCACTCCCTCCGGCTGACACAGACGAACTGCCCTTCGATCGGGCAGCCGGATTCGTTCCTGATCGCGACATCCTCCATCTTCCGGATCGTGAAACCGGCCGCATCCGATACCGCCGCCAGATAATCCTGATGATGGCTGTAGCGGCCGCTGATGTTCAAGCGATAATCGCATGCATATGCACCGGACAACTTTTCGGTGCTGAAGAGCAATAGGCCGCCGGGCACCAGAGTGCGCCGGATCAGCGCGAAAACTTCGTCCAGCTTGCCGAAATAGGTCAGCGTGTCCATGCAGGTGACCAGATCGTAGCGGTCGTGGCCGGCACGCAGGAACCCGACGATGTCGGAGCGGTGCAGCCGCCGGTACAGCTGTTTGGCGGCGGCCTGATCCAGCATGGCCTGGCTGAGATCGACGCCAACCAGTTCGCGCGCATGAGGCTGCAACACTTCGCCTACCAGGCCGGTGCCGCAACCGAGATCGAGCACGCTCAGGCTGGCTGCAGGAATGTCGAGCGCGGCCAGATACTCCTGTACCAGGCGCGGTCCGCTGTATTTCAACCTGCCCAGCACGTTCTCGAAAGTCTCTGCGAAGGCATCGAAGGTCTGCTCGACATATTCGCTGCTGCATTGTTGCGGCACCTGCTGGCCGCGATAGGCGGCCAGCAGGTGTGCGGCTACCGCATTATGCGGTTCGCTCCGCAACCAGCCCTCGAACAGTGCGATGGCATCGTCTGTCCGGCCCAATTCGTAATACGCCTGGCCACGCATCAATTTCGAAGTGCTGTCCGCCGGCGCCGCCACGATGCCGCGATGATTGAAATGGCGCGCCTCACCGAAGCGCTGCTGCTGCAGGCACAAGGCCGCGAGCAGATAGTACGCGTCGGGGCTGTCCGGATCGATGTCCATCGCCACTTTGTAGCATTGTTCGGCGCGGGCCAGTTCCTGGTTCGCTTCGAATGCGGCCCCCAGGTTGGTCCAGTAGAAATACTTGCCCGGATCGATGGCGATGGCGTGATTCAGCGCCTCGATGGAGGCGGCAGCAAGCCCTTGCCGCAACAGCACGATACCCAGGTTGAAATGCCACTCGGCATGACTGTCGTCCAGGGCGATGGCGGCCGTCAGCTGCTCGAACGCCTCCTGCAGCCGGCCGCTCTGCTGCAGCAGGAACCCCAGATAGTGCCTGGCTTGCGGCTCATCCACAGCGTCATGGATGAGTTGCCGGTAAATCGCCTCTGCTGCCGCCAGGTCACCGTCGAGATGCTTGCGCAGTGCCCGCGAAAATGACGCGCCATCCTGCCCCTGCCGGCTCATCGCTTTGCTTCCACGGCCGCCTGGCTGACCGACGCGGCGGCAAATTCCTGCCATTGTTGCCGCGTCGTCCGCGTCATCGTAGTTGCCGCACCCAGCATCTCGGCCATCCAGCCATCGCCTTGTGCGAAGGCGATCAGTTCGTCGGCGCATGCCGCACCGGAGCGGCCCGAAGCGCGCAACTGGTCCCATGCCAGGATGCGCCCCATGGTCGCCACCACCTCCTTCAGCCGCTCCAGCTTCTTGCCCCACTCCCCGATGGACACCCGGTCTTCCGTCGGCTGCAATCCTTTCAGGATGCAGGGCAGGCTGCCGAGCCGGACCGGCTGCAGGAAGGCATGGTTCACCGCCTGCATCCGTTTCTGGGCAGCCACCACGCGGCTCGCTTCGTCAGCCCAGGCCGGCTGCCCGATGCCGATGCGAGCGAGATGCGGCGCCATCGCCGACGGCCTGGCCTCCTTGATGTCGAGCAGATAGTTGCCGTCGGGCGAACCTTTGCCCTCCACCAGCACCACGAAGCGTTCCACACCGAGGCTGCCGGTTCCGGCGATGCGGCGTGCGACATCGAGGACCTCGAAGAACCCCGGCTGCGGCTGCGCAGCGGCAAAATGCGCCATGAATTCGGTGACCGCCTGTTTCTGCATGTCGGATGCCGGCAGTGCTTTCACCCCATCCACGATCAGACTGCGCCGGCGCGCCTTGCGTACCGTGCGCTTGTCGAGGAATGCGGCGCGCTCGCGCCCCTGCAGGTTGGTCAGCAGTGCATTCACCAGACCGCTGGAAGTTTCCCGCTCGACCCAGAGCGGTTTGCCGTTGATGAGCGCATTGCGGTATGCCTCCAGGCAGCTCTGGCTGGCCGCCAGCGCTTCCGCCTGTGTCGCATGCAAGGCATCCGCGCCGCACTGGATGCTGGTCAGCAGGCGGACGATGTCCCAGGTGCATGGCGCCAATGCGGCCTCGTCATAATCGTTGATATCGAAATACACCAGCCGGTTGTCGCCCTTGTAGCTGCCGAAATTCTCGAAATGCAGGTCGCCGCAACACCAGGCCAGCGGTGCCGCGCGGAAAATCGGCGTGTCCGGCAGCGCCTCGTAGAACAGGTGACAGGCACCGCGCAGGAAGATGAACGGACTCTGCGCCATCTTGGCGTATTTCATGGCCACGCGTTCGGGATCGCGCCCCGCGTTGCTGGAAAAGATTGCATCGGCGATAGCGGAGGAGCCTGATCCGGTTTGCTTGTTCATGCGGGACTGTCTGGCTGGAATATGGGAGTGCATAATATACACAAATATGAACATCGACCCGCCCGACAGATTTGCGATCCACACTTCCGGACTGACGCGCCGGTTCGGCGATGTGATCGCGGTCGATCACATCGCATTACGTGTTCCATATGGTGAAATTTTCGGCCTGCTCGGTGCGAACGGCGCCGGGAAAAGCACCGTCATCAAGATGCTCACGACCTTGTTGTCTCCAAGTTCGGGGATGGCCGAGGTTGGCGGCTTCAACATCATCTCATCCCCGGCAGATGTACGCCGCCGCATAGGCTATGTATCGCAACTGCTGTCTGCCGATGGCGCCTTGACCGGCTACGAAAATCTGCGCTTGTCCGCCAAGCTGTATGACCTGCCAAAGAGCGAAAGGGAAGAGCGCATTCGGAGCGCGCTCGAATTCATGGGCCTCGTCGATTCAGCCAACAAGCTGGTCCGCACCTATTCCGGCGGCATGATACGCAGACTCGAACTGGCCCAGGCCATGCTGCACCGCCCTGCGATCCTGTTTCTGGACGAACCGACGATCGGTCTCGATCCAGTTGCGCGTCACACGGTGTGGGAGCGGTTACGCGACCTCCGACGCGATTTCGGCATGACGGTGCTTATCACCACGCACGACATGGAAGAGGCTGAATCGCTGTGCGACAGGCTGGCGATCATGCACAAGGGGCAGATCAGTGTGGTCGGCACGCCTGCAGAACTGCGCGCCGAACTGGGTGATGGCGCCAACATGGACGACGTGTTCGTGCATTACGCCGGCGGCTCCATTCAGGAGAGCGGCACTTTCCGCGAGATCGTGCAGAATCGCAGAGCGGCTCACCGACTAGGCTAGAGGCAGATCAAGACATGAAACGATTCGTCCGGGAAAGCATCGCTATCGTGCAAGTGGAGTTGATCAAGCTCGTTCGCGATCCGACCGAGATCATCTCGCGGGCGGTACAACCGGTGTTGTGGCTGGCGGTATTCGGCCAGGTACTTGCACAGGTTCGTGGCATCCAGACAGGACAGTTGAGTTATCTTGCATTCATCACGCCGGGCATCCTTGCACAGAGTGTCCTGTTCAGCGCGATCTTCTATGGCATCGCAATCATCTGGGAGCGCGACCTTGGCGTGGTGCACAAATTGTTGGTGAGCCCGGCTCGACGCGCATCCCTGGTATTTGGGAAAGCTGTGGCGGCCGGGTTCCGCGGCATCCTGCAGGCCAGTGTCATCTATGTCATTGCGCTAATCATGCACGTCCCGCTCAATCTGGATGTCCTGGCGATTTGCGCGGTACTGGCCAGCGTCATGCTGGGATCCGGAATCTTTGCCACGTTCTCGCTGGTCATCGCCTGCATTGTCAAAACGCGCGAACGCTTCATGGGTATCGGCCAACTGCTGACCATGCCCCTGTTCTTCGCAAGCAACGCAATCTACCCGCTGGACATCATGCCGGACTGGCTTCGCGCAGTGGCTCAGCTCAATCCTCTTACTTACCTGATCGATGTACTGCGTGGACTCATGATCGCAGGAGGATCAAACATACATGGCTACGCTGTCGATTTCGCCGTGCTGTTCGCAGTGTTCGGTGCGTTGCTATTGATCGCCGTCAGGCTGTACCCGACGCTGGCCGAATGAGCTGCTGCTGTCTCCACTGTTCCAGCGCAACCGCCACGTCGGCGACGACAGGATCCCAGCCGCCCGTCACGGGCTGGCGGAAGAGGCGCATGACACCCGGATACCACGGCGAATCGGTGCGCCCGGTCAGCCAGCGCCAGTCCGTCTTGTAGTCCGGCAACAGCACCCAGCACGGCTTGCCCAGCGCACCGGCGAGATGGGCGACGGCGGTGTCGACGCAGATGACCAGGTCGAGATTCATCACGGCTGCAGCGGTATCGGCAAAGTCGGTCAGCTGCGAACCGAGAGGGGTGAGACGCATGCCTGCGGGCGGTTGTAGCGCTTCGTCCTCGCCTGCGCCTTTCTGCAAACTGTACAGCTGCACATCGGCCACCCGTCCCAGGGGAGCCAGCAGTTCGAGCGAGAGCAGCGAGCGCTCGGCATCATTCTCGAAATTCGGATTGCCTTTCCACACTAGGCCGACACGCAGCCCGCCGCCCGGCATCACCGCCCCCCATTTTTCGATGAGGCTGGCCGGAACATGCAGGTAGGGGATATTGTCCGGAATGGAATCGAGACGCGTCTTGCAGTAGCGCGGAATACTCATCGGCAGCGTCCAGACATCCCAGCCGGACGAGGGCAGCGGCTCGTCGAGTGCAATTACGCGATCCACCTCCGCCAGGGACGCGAACAACGTCTTTAGTGCCGGGTGGCAAACCAGGGTGATCGATGCAGCCCCCAGTTCCTTCAGTACCGCCGCATAGCGGCAGAACTGGATCATGTCGCCGTGGCCTGCTTCATAACCGATCAGCACCGATTTGCCGAGCAGCGGCTCGCCCTGCCAGGGAGGGCAGTCGAGCTGACCGGCGAACGCGGGCAGCCAGTTGCGCGCGCCCAGGCATTCCCAGCCCTCGTCGAGCCGGCCCTGACGCAGCAGCAGGTAACTCAGGTTGAAACGGGCCTTGCTGTAGGCGGCATCCAGGGACAGCGCGGTGCGATAACATTGCTCCGCTTCTACTTCGCGTTTCGTGCAGGCATACAGCACTCCCAGATTCGACCAGCCGACAGGCGAATCCTGCCGTAGCATGATCGCTTGCATATAGGCCAGCTCGGCTTCCCTGAAGCGCTTCCGCTGCGCCAACAGCACCCCGAGATTGAGGTGGGTCTCGGCATAGGCGGGGTTGAGCGCGATGGAGCGCCAGTAGCATGCTTCCGCGTTTTCCAGATCGCCTTTCCGTTCCAGCAACAGCCCCAGATTGGCATACGCCTCGGCAAAGTCGGGCGCCACCTGCACGGCTTGCCTGAAGCAGGCTTCGGCGGCGGCATCGTCGCCGTTCTGCATGCACAGGTTGCCCCTGAAGAACAGCGCTTCCGCTTCCGTTCGTTCCCGCTCGGTCATGACAGCAGCAACCGGGTAGAGTCAATCATCATCCGTTTTTTCATTTGCATATTCTAGCCGCTGGAGGCGGCACCCGTTCATCACTCCACTTTGCTTCCAGCGCGCATCATGCCGCCTGTGCAGACATCGGCAAAAGACCGAAATAGTGCATTTTCTTCATCCTGTTCCACCCAATAAAGCAATGGAACCGGGGATAAACTCCCTGCATTGGGTAATCACGGCAATCCAGTTCCCCATTCAATTTTGCGGAGAAATACCATGAGTTCAATCAACAACATTTCTGGCTTGAGCAACACGTCATATCTGCAACAGACAGCCGCTGCATCGCCGCAGGTCGGCATGACAGACTCTGACGGCGATAGCGATGGCAGCAGCGGGGTCCGCAAGGCGGGCAAATCGAATTTCCTCAGCGCCATCGAACAGGCATTAGGACAAAGCCTGCCGGGCAACTCGACAACCTCGTCTGCCGGCACATCGGCATCCAATACAACTTCATCCACCACTGATCCGCAAGCGGCGTTGCAGGCATTCATGCAGAACCTGTTTGCCGCACTGGGCCAGATCAATGGCGGCCAAGGCAGTGGAGGAGATTCGGATGGCGACAATGACGGCAGCAAGTCGATCTCCGCAACAGGCAAGCATGGCTCGCAATTGGCGGCCAAGCTGCAAACCCTGCTGCAGCAGTTATCGGCAAACAGCCAGGCCAATTCGACCGGCACACAGGGCAATGGCACTGACCCGCTGAGCAATCTGAACACCAGCTTCCAGAATCTGGTCGATTCGATGAATGCCGCCCAGGGCCAGAATGTGCCTGCAAGCAACACGCCGACACTGCAGTCGTTCCTGCAGAACTGTCGGGGAAAACGGCTCGTCCCGGCATTCACGCCGCACCGATCTCCAAAAATATCAACGGCGTGCAGGACATGCCTGCACGCCGTTCATGCCGGCAAAAACGATTAGAGGTAATTGAACAGCGACAGCTTGGATACCTGCGCAAACGATTGCTGCGCCGCTTGCAGCACCAGTTTCTGCTGCGACAGGTTGGTGATGGCCTTGTTGTAATCGGTATCCTGGATGGATGAGAGTGTCTGCTGGTATTGCAGACTCAGCTGGGTATCGGTGGACTGCAACGCGGTCAGCTCGTTCATCCGCGAACCGATGGTGGCGCGCACGCCCAGCACGTTGTTCAGATCCTGCGTCAACGCGTTGATGCCATCGCTCATGGCCTGGCTGTTTGCCGCCACGGTTGCCGCAGTTGCCCCGGACAAGGGCGTGCTCAGCGTATTGATGAGCTTGTTGAGCGTGTCGAATACACTCTGGTTGCTGCTGGGCGTCACGTTGAAGGTATCGCCTGCGGCCGGGGTACCGGTGATGCTGAACTGGATGCCGTTGAAACTGATGGCCTGCCCGCTCACGTAAGCCACGCCGGTCTGTCCGGCGACCGCGACTCCCGGCGGCCCGGCCGTGACATCCTTGATGCTGTACGTGGTGCCGCCTGCGCCAAAGGTGACCTGATAGCTGTTGCCGCTATACAGGCCGGCATTGGTCACCACGCCCTGGCTGATGGTGCCGGTACCCGTATTCCCGGCAGCGAGCCCCGTCTGGAACGTTCCATTGCCGTTGCGGATGCGCATGAAGAGATCGGCGCCCGAATCGCTGCTGGCTATCTGGCGCGATGGCGCCACCTGCATTTTGCGCTGTACGTCGTCGCCCTGGTAGACCACACCGGCGGCGGTATTGACGAAGGGCTGCACGCTGCCCTGCCCCCCCGAATACAGGTAGTTGCCGTTGCCATCGGTACTGTTGGCCAGCCCCAGCAAGTCCTGCAAAGCTCCCTGCAGGCTCTTCGCCAATGCCAGGCGGTTCCCGTCAGACAAGGAATTCCCGTTGGCTCCGGTGATCGCGGTATCGTGCGCGCTCTGCAGCAGCGAGGTCACGTTCTGCAGGATGCCGTCGGAAAGCGACAGGGTGTTGGTCGCAGCGGTGTTGTTCGACGCGTATTGCGTGGTGGTCGCATTGGACAACGTCAGTTCGGTCGCGCGCGCCGCACCGACCGGATCCATGGCCGGGTTCAGGATGCTTTGCCCGGACGCGATCTGCTGCGTCGTTTGCGCGATCTGTACCTGGAGATTGTCCAGGTATGAGACGTTCGTGCTGTAGATGGTGCCGGTACTGATACGCATGATCCGCTCCTACTTCAGATTCAGGATGGTGTCGAACATGGTGTTCGCCACCTGCATCGCCTTGCCTGCCGCCTGGTATGCCTGCTGGTAACGCACCAGGTTCGCGGCCTCTTCGTCCAGGTTGACGCCGGAAACGGCCTGCTGCGAGGCGGTCACCGAGTTCAACAGGGTAGTCTGTGCCTGGCTGGTCACCGTCAGCTGGTTGGTCTGGGTGCCGATCTGGCCGATCAACTGCCCATAGGCGCCCTGATAGCTGGTCGTGTTGTTTGCCAGGGTGTTGGTGGTCTGCAATGCCGCCATCAGCAGGCTGTTGCTGCCGTCGGTGGTGGCGTTCAAGTTCTGCGAGACGGTGAAGATATCGCCGGCGGCAGGCGTGCCGCTGATCTGCGTCGTCCAGCCGTTATAAGTGATCGCCGCGCCCGGGGTATAGGGCACGTTGGTCGGATTTCCCGTTCCCGTGCCCGTCACGTTGAAGGTCGTGGGAGGGTTGTTGAATGTGAGGGTGACCGGCTGCTGCAGGTTCGCATTCAATGGCACGCCGCCGGACACGGTGGCCGCCGCGATGGTGCCCGTCCCCAGGTTGCTGGTCGGCGCATTGGAACGGATCGGCGACGCCGCTGCAATCTTGGTCGGGTCGGTGATATTGAGGGCAAAACTGCCCGCCCCGTCCACTGTCGGACGCACGAGGAACGAATCCCCCGCCGTCGCGGCACCGCTGGTCAGCTGCAGCGTGATGCCGGTTCCCGTCACCGTCTGGCCCGCAGCCATCTGTGCCGGCGTGAACGACTGCACCAGGCTGTTGTTGGAGGTGTTGTAAACGTTGTAGTTGGTGCCGTCGAACTGAACGCTGTAATCGTTGCCGGTCAGCGCCGAGGTACTGCTGACGGTCGCAGCGATCACGCCGTTGCCGGCATTGGTGGTGGCCGCCGTCACGCGCGGCACTGCCATGGTGAACATGTTGGTGCCGAGCGCACCATTCAGGTCGATACCTTGCTGTTGCTGCTGGTTGAAGGTGCTCGCGAAACCCATCGCGATGCGACCGAGCGCATTGATCGCCGGATCGAGCATGGTCTGGCGGAAACTGATATATCCGCCCAGGCTGCCGCCCTGCAGCGAACTCTGCTGGATCCGGTTTACGGTGCCGTTGTTGGTGTAAGCGACTTCGAGCGCAGTGGGATCGGTGGTGGAGGGAACTGCCTGCAGCGTCGTCGTCTGGTTGCCGAGTACCAGCGACTGGCCGTTGCCGATGAACACATCCATCGAACCGTTGCCCTGCTTGATGGTGGAGACGCGTATCTGCTGACTGAGCTGGTTGACCAGCTGGTCGCGCTGATCCAGCAGATCGTTGGGCGGCTGGTTCGGGTTGTTGGCCTGCATCTGCACGATCTTGTCGTTCAACGAGGCGATCTGCGTCGCATAGCTGTTGATCTGGGCTACGCTGGAAGTGATCTGGCCGTTCAATCCATCGCGGATCTGGTTCAGGCTCTGGTTCATGGTCTGGAAACCGTTCACCAGGGACTGTGCGCTGCCGATCATGGTCTGTCGCGCCGGGACCGATTGCGGGGCATTGGCGACGGCATTCACCGCGGTGAAGAAATCCTGCATCGATGGAGTCATGCCGCCGTTGGTGCCTCCCAGCAGGTTGCTCACCTGCTGCGCCAGACCCAGTTGCGTATTCAGGCTGGACGATTGCGTCTGCGCTTCGAGCACCTGCGCGCCCAGGAACTGGTCGTACCGCCGCACCACTGTCGTCACATTGACGCCCTGGCCCAGATAGCCCGAACCCGTGTTCTGCGGCTGCATCGCAGCCTGGATGATCTGCTGGCGGGAATAGCCGGGCGTGTTGGCATTGGCGATGTTGTTCGAGGTCGTCGTGAGACCCGCTTGTGCCGCATTCAGCGCGCTCACTGCAATACCATAGATGCTCATATCCGGATCCTTCCGCCCTTATTCAACTTCACGCCATGGGTATCGGCACAATAATCAGAAACTTTAGGCGCGCGCGCTGACGCTGCCGATCACTCCAGCCAGCTTGTCGGCATAGCGAGGGTCGGTGGCATAGCCGGCTTGCTGCAACCCCTGCGCGAACATCCTGGCATCCCCCTGCCCGATCACGCCGGCATACCTCGGGTTGCCGCTCAACAGATTGGCGTAGTCCTGGAACGATTCGGCATATGAGCCATAGGCACGGAATCGCTCCACCTGCTTGCTCGCCACGCCGTTGTGGTATTCGGTGGTGGTCACCTCCGCCACCTTGCCGTTCCAGTCCTTGCCCGCCTTGATGCCGAACAGGTTGTGGCTGTTGCTGCCGTCCGCCATCCTGATCTCGCGCTTGCCCCAGCCGCTTTCCAGCGCAGCCTGCCCAAGGATCAGGTGCGCCGGAATGCCGGTGCTGCGGCTGGCCTGCTCGGCCGGCGCTTTCATCCTGTCGACGAAAGCCTGCTGGACATCGCCTTGATAGGCAGACGGCACCGCCCCCGGCACGGCTGAAGTGGCTGCCGGTGCCGGCGCGCTGCCGGAATGGGTACGACTGAGCTGTTTCACCATGAGGTCGGCCAGGCCGATGCCGCGCGCCGACATGTTCTGCGCCAGTTGCTGGTCGAGCATGCCGGTGAACATCTTGGTCTGCTCGCTGTCGAGCGCCCCATCCTGCGGTGTCGCATCCCGCATGCTCTTCAGCATCATGTTCAGGAACACCGTCTCGAATTGCTGCGCCGCCGCCTTCAGCGCCTGATCGGGAGCCTGTTTCGCCTGCAGGCGCAGCTTGTCCAGGCTCTGGCTGTCTGCCGCCAAACTGCCGATGTCGGTACCGGGGATCGCCATGACCGCAGCCTCAGATCACCTCGAGGTCGGCATGCAAAGCACCCGCCGACTTCATCGCCTGCAGGATCGCCAGCATGTCCTGCGGGGTCACGCCGATGGAGTTGAGCGCCTTGACCACATCGTTCAGGTCGACGCCGCGTTTCAGCCGCAGCAGGTTGCCCTTGTCGGCATTGATCTCGATCGTGGCATTGGTCACGGCCGCAGTCTGCCCCTGGGAAAGCGGTGCGGGCTGGCTCACCGTATTCTCCGCATTGACCACCACCGTCAGGTTGCCGTGCGCGACCGCGCAGTCGTCGAGCGAGACATGCTGGTTCATCACCACTGAGCCGGTGCGTGCATTGACGATGACCTTGGCGCTGCCCGCCGCCACATCGACATCCAGATTCTCGATCTGCGAGATAAAGGCAACGCGCGCGCCGCCTTCCGGCGCCTTGATCTGGATGGTGCGCGCATCCACGGCCATGGCGATTCCCTGGACAGGCGCGAGGTTGTGATCGATCGCTTCCGCCAGACGCATCGCCGTGGTGAAGTCGGCATTGTTCAATTCGAGATAGACGTACTCGCCCTGGCCCAGAGCGGTCGGCACGGAACGTTCCACCGTCGCACCGCCGGGGATGCGGCCCACGCTCAGGTGGTTCACCTGCGTCTTGGAACCGGCTGCCGCGGCACCCGCCCCGCTCACCAGCATGTTGCCCTGCGCCATGGCATACACCTGCCCGTCTGCGCCTTTCAGCGGCGTCATCAGCAAGGTGCCGCCGCGCAGGCTTTTCGCGTTGCCGATGGACGACACCGTGATGTCGATGGTCTGGCCGGGACGCGAGAATGGCGGCAACGAAGCCGTCACCGTCACCGCGGCCACGTTCTTCAGCATCATGATGCTGCTGCTGCCCGGCGGCATGTTGACTCCCATCTGCAGCAGCATGTTGGTGATGCTTTGCACCGTGAACGGCGTCTGCATGGTCATGTCGCCGCTGCCGTCCAGGCCGACCACCAGGCCGTAGCCTATCAACTGGTTCTCGCGCACGCCCAGCACGGTGGCAATGTCTTTGATGCGCTCCGCCGCTGCACTCATGGAAACGAGCATCAGCAGGGCGAACAGAAACGATCTGATATTCATGATTTCACCTCGTCAGAACGGCAATATCGAGTAGAAGATGCGGTTGAACATGCTGAACACCGACGCCGTATCGATACTGTTCGCCCCCTTGTATTCGATATGCACATCCGCCACCTGGGTCGATTGCACGGTATTGCTGCCGCTGATGGTGATGGGATTCACCACGCCGGAGAAGCGCACATATTCCTGGGACAGCTTGATGGCCACCTGTTTTTCCCCGGCGACGCGCAGATTGCCGTTGGGCAACACCTCGATCACCGTCACCGTGATCGCACCGGAGAAGGAATTGCTGCCGGAACTGTCGCTGGCACTACCCGACTTGACACCGCTGCTGCCGGTCACGCCGCCCGTCGCACCGGCCAGAGCCGGGGCGGTCATGGCCAGACTGCCGGTATTGGTATCGTCATGCCCGGACTTGCCGGAAGCCGCTGTCGCCTCGACGATGTTGATGATCAGCACGTCGCCGACCCGATGCGGACGATAATCCTCGAACATCGGACGGTCGTTCACCCCGGCCTGGAAAATCGCCCCCTTGTTGTCTGCCGCCGCCGCCGGCTCCACCGGACGCGCGGTCAGGGGGTCCTTGATGCTGGTCGATGGCACACAGGCCGCCAGCGACGACGCCAGCAACAGCAGGTTAATCATTCCAATGATCTTGCGCATGGCGTGCCTCACTTACATCTGTGTCAGTTTCTGCAGCATCTGGTCCGAAACGGTGATTGCCTTGGAGTTCATCTCGTAGGCACGCTGCGTCTGGATCATGTTGACCAGTTCTTCCACCACGTTGACGTTGGAGGTCTCCACATAGCCTTGGCTCACGGTACCCGTGCCGTTGGTGCCAGGCACATTGGCCAGCGGGGCGCCCGACGAACCCGTCTCCTGGTACAGGTTCTGTCCCATGCTTTCCAGGCCGGTCGGGTTGATGAATGTCGCCAGCTGTATGCTGCCGACCTGCACCGCCGTTGCCGTACCCGGCTGCGTGACCGAAACCACGCCATCCTGGCCGATGGTGATCGAAGTCGCATTGGCCGGAATGGTGATCGACGGTTGCAGCGGGAAACCGTTGGAAGTGACGATCTGGCCCTGGTTGTTGGTCTGGAAGGAACCGTCGCGGGTATAGCCGGTGGTACCGTCGGGCAGCAATACCTGGAAGAAACCCGCCCCTTGGATCGCCACATCCAGCTGGTTGCTGGTCTGTTGCAGGTTGCCCTGCGTCTGCAGCCGTTCGGCGGCGATGGGTCGCACCCCGGTACCGACCTGCATGCCGGACGGGATCTGGGTCAGCTGCGACGACTGTGCGCCCGGCTGGCGCATATTCTGGTACAGCAGGTCCTCGAACACCGCACGCGAACGTTTGAAGCCGTTGGTGCCGACGTTCGCAAGGTTGTTCGAGATGACATCCATCTGCGTCTGCTGCGCTTCCATACCGGTCTTGGCGATCCACAGGGAACGAATCATGATAAATATCCTTTTTAAAATTCAGCCGGTGACACTGAGCACACCGCTGGCCTGCTTGGCGTTGTCGTCCGCCGTTTGCAACATCTTCATCTGCATGTCGTACTGGCGCGCCAGCGAGATCATGTTCACCATCGACTCCACCATATTGGTGTTGCTGCCCTCCAGGTTGCCGGAGACTACCGTCACCTGCGCATCGGCATCGGCAGCTTTGCCGTCCCGGGTGCGGAACAGGCCGTCTTCGCCGCGCACCAGCTGGTTTTCCGGCGGGTTGGTCAGCTTGATGCGTCCGACGATCACCTCCTGGGCTGCCATCGTGCCGCTGGGCACGGTCGAGATGGTGCCGTCCTTGGCAATCGTCACCTCGGTGTCCGGCGGAATGGTGATCGGCCCGCTATCGCCCATCACCGTCATGCCGTTGCGGGCCTGCAGGATGCCGCCGGGCAATACCTGCAGGCTGCCGTTGCGGGTATAGGCCTCGTTGCCGTTCTCGTCCTGCACTGCGATCCAGCCCTTGCCGTCGATGGCCACATCGAGCTTGCGCCCGGTCGCCTGCATGACGCCGGGCGTGAAGTCGGTGCCGGCGGTCGAATCGACCACGAAGGTACGGGTCGGCAATCCTTCCCCGACCAGCGGCACGCTGCGGAAAGCGTCGATGGTCGAGCGGAACCCCGGCGTATTGATGTTGGCCAGGTTCTGCGCCACCGATGCCTGCTGCTGCATGGTGTGCGAAGCCCCGGTCATCGCGGTGTAGATCAGCCTGTCCATATCGCCCTCCTCGCCTTGTTCCGCTTAACGCAGGTTGACGATCGTCTGCATGATCTGGTCCTGCGTCTTGATCGTCTGTGCATTGGCCTGGTATGCGCGCTGGGCGGTGATCATGTTCACCAGCTCGG
This sequence comes from Sideroxyarcus emersonii, assembly GCF_021654335.1. Classification (NCBI taxonomy): domain Bacteria; kingdom Pseudomonadati; phylum Pseudomonadota; class Betaproteobacteria; order Nitrosomonadales; family Gallionellaceae; genus Sideroxyarcus; species Sideroxyarcus emersonii. Next base: position 473,478 of record NZ_AP023423.1, on the reverse strand, counting down.
CGGTCAGGTCGACATTGGAATCTTCCGTGGCCGAGGTCTGCAGCACGCCGAGGCTGGAAGAACCGGGGACGCCCACCAGCGGAGCGCCCGAGGTTGCGGTCTCCACCCACTGGTTGTTGCCCTGCGGCTGCAAGCCCTGCGCATTGCTGAAATTGGCCAGCACGACCTGGCCCAGCGGCTTGGTCTGTCCGTTTGAATAGCGCCCGGTCACGATACCGTCGGAGCCGGTGCTGAACCCGGTCATGTGCCCCGAGGTATAGCCGTCCTGGGTGAGCGAATTCACGCCGAAGGTGCTGCCGAACTGCGAGGTGCCGGCGAAATTGAAGCTCAATGTTTGCGCCGCCCCCCCGCCCGACGGCGTGAACGATGCGGAAGTCACCGCCGCCGCTGGTGCCGTCATTACGCCGCTGGTACTGAAGGTCATCGCCGTCAGGGGAGCCACCGGGGTAGGAACCGAAGCTCCGTCCACCGTCAGATAGGTGTTCCAGGCATTGGTGGCCGTCTTGACGAAATAGAGCGAAGCGGTATGGGCGCCGCCCAGGCTGTCGTAGACTGTCGCCGAGGTGGAGTTGTTGAAGGTCGCCGAATTGTTCGGATCGAATGGAGCTACTGCCGGCACGGCCAGACGTGCGTCCAGATTGAGTCCGGCGGTGACGCTCGCGGTCGGCTTGGGCAGCAGGTCGGCGGTGGAAATCTGCAAATCTGCGGGAGCGGTCGCCACGATCGTGCCGGCGGCATTCGGCAGATACCCGGTGAGTTTGTAGCCCTGGCTGTCGACGATGAAACCGTTCTTGTCCATCTGGAACTGGCCGTTGCGGGAGTAGGTGATCGATCCGTTGTTGTCCATGCGGAAGAAACCGGCACCGCTGATAGCCATATCCAGCGAGTTGTTGGTGGTCGTGATATTGCCCTGGGTGAATTGCTGCGCCACCGTGGCCACCCTGACGCCAATACCCGCCTGCCCGCCGCTGGAACCGGCCATCGAACTGGCGTAGACATCGGCGAATTGCGCCTGCGAACCCTTGAAGCCGACCGTGCTGGCGTTGGCGACATTATTGCCGATCACGTCCAGACTCTTGGATGCTGCATTCAGACCGCTCAGACCTTGTTCGAAACCCATGACAACCTCCTGTTAATATCGATCACGTGCGCCTTGCGCAACATTCATTACAAAACCTGCCGCACCGCGCTCAGCGCCACATCGCCGAGTGCCCCCATGCCCAGCGCCGGCCCGTTGGAAGTCAGCGAAACGCTGTTCACCATGCCGTAAGACAGTGTCGTCGGGCTGCTCTTGCTTGTCCCGACCATGGCCGTGGCGCTGAATTGATAAGTGCCGTCCGCCACGGTCGCACCGGTATTATCCTTGCCATCCCAGGCAAAGTTGACCACTCCGGCCGCGCTTTGCTGACCCAGCTGCAGGGTGCGCACGACATTGCCGCTGGCATCGGAGACATTCACCGTGACACTGTCCGCCGGCTGGGTCAATTCCACCGCCGCGGTTCCCTGCGAGTTCGCCAGGCTGATCTGGCTGCCCGGCACCAGCGCGGCATGCCCGATCATCGACGTCGCCTGCAGGGATTGCGACGTTGCCATGCTGGAGCTCAGCGCCTGCACCGTGGCGTTCAGCTGATTGATGCCGCTCACCGTGGAAAGCTGCGCCATCTGCGAAGTGACCTGCGAATTGTCCATCGGATTGAGCGGGTCCTGGTTCTGCAGCTGGGTCACCAGCAGCGTCAGGAAACGATCCTGGGTCGCCGCCAGCTGGGAGCTTGCTGTCGACGTGATCGATTGCGCAGCCGTGGATGAAGTACTGCTCTGCACTGAAGTGGTCATGGCTTTAGCCTCCTTTATTGTCCGATGGTGAGCGTTTTGATCAGCAGGTTCTTGGACGTGTTCATCACATCCACGTTGTTCTGGTAGGAGCGTGAAGCTGAGATCATGTTGACCATCTCGTCGACCGGGTTCACGTTGGGCAGCGTCACATACCCCTGGGCATTGGCCATCGGATGCTGCGGGTCGTACACGACCTTCATCGGCGAACTGTCTTCCACGACAGCTGCGACCTGCACTCCCTCGCCTGCCTGGCCGGCGATCGGAGTGGTGCTGAATACCACCTGTTTGGCCCGGTACGGCTTTCCATCCGGCCCGGTGGCGCTGTCGACGTTGGCGAGATTGCTGGCGACCACGTTGAGGCGCTGCGATTGCGCCGTCATGGCAGAGCCGGCAATGTTGAATATATTGAATAGTGACATCTTAACCCTCCTTGCTGCCTGTTTCCCGAATCCCCAGCCTTCCGCACACGACAACAGGGACCGCCGGAAACAGTTTTCTAGAACCCTTGTAAAGCGCTCAACACATCCTTCACGTCTTCGCTGATGAATTTCAGGCTGGCCTCATAGCGCAAGGCATTGTCGGCGAACTGCGCCTGCTCCACATCCATATCCACCGTATTGCCGTCGGCGCTGGGCTGCAGCGGCTTGCGGTACAGCACGGGAGCACCCATCACGCTCTCGCCCGTCGCCCCCGCCAGATGCTGCGGCGAAGTGGCCGCTACCGGCAGTTTCCCGCCGCTGCCGGAAAGTGCCCCCTGCAGCGCACTGGCAAAGTCGATGTCCTTGGCCTTGTAGTTCGGCGTGTCGGCATTGGCGATGTTGGACGCGATCAGTTCCTGCCGCACGGCGCGCAAATTCAGCGCCGTCTGCTGAAACTGGAGCATCTGATCTATCCTGCCAGCCATCTTTCCCTCCTGCCTCCGTAGCGGCCCTCTCGACCGGCCCTGTTTTCCTGCGTATGCTTGCGCAACCGGGGCCTTACGCGCTGTTTCCTTGACTGGCCCCCACGGCTGCTACTCTTTTCATGGCTTGCATACTAATCACGGCTTGCCCCCCCCTATCTGTCGATTAAGGGCAGAAACCCGTTTTATTTCCCGCTTTCAAAAAACCGGCCCGGTTCCACAATATCGCCATGAAATACCTGTGTTCAACATTGTGCGTCTTGCTAGTCTGCGCCCCCCCCGCCTGGGCCATGGAGAAGCAGAGCCACGCCCTCATCCGGGACACCGCCCTGGCATACGCCCGGGCGCAGACGCAGTCCCTGCCCGGCAAGGTCAGCATCCAGATCGAGAACATCGACGCGCGCACCGCACTGCCGGCCTGCACCCCGCTCGAGGCTTTCCAGTCCGGCAACTCGCCGTTGCTCGGCAAAACCAGCATCGGCGTACGCTGCAACGGCAACCCTGGCTGGTCGATCTTCGTACAGGCGACCATCCGCGTCAGCGCCACACTGCTCGTCGCCAATCACCCGCTGCTGCAAAACAAAGTATTGAATGCGAACGATTTCAGCCTCCGGGATGGCGAACTGGGACAACCCGGCATCCTGACCGATCCAGCCCAGGCGGTCGGCAAGATGCCCAGGTTCGGCATCGGGGCGGGACAGGTATTGCGGGAAGACATGCTGCGCGCGCCCTTCGTGGTGATCCAGGGCAAAACGACCGAAGTCCGGGTTAACAGCGCGGGGATCTCCGTCCGCACGTCCGGCGAAGCGCTCAATAACGCCGCCGAAGGGCAAGCCGTGCAGGTACGCATGCCTTCCGGCCAGGTCGTCAGCGGCATGGCAACTGCGGCAGGGGACGTGGAAGTACGCCCCTGAAATGCATATAATGCACAACATTCAAGCAGCCACCCTAAAGTTTATCGATCAACTGCCGATGTAGTAAGCGAACGTGCCAGTGTGAAGGGGAATACCCAATGAAGATCGAAAAGACCAGCAAGCCGCTACCCACCCCATCAGCCGGGGAAGCGGGTTCGCGCAATACGGCTGTACAAACCACGGACGGCAAGACCAGCTCCACGGGAAATAGCGCAACCAGCGTGCATCTGGGTTCGACCACTGCGCAGCTGCGCAGCATGGAGAGCAGCATCGCCAGCACACCGCTGGTGAATGTCCAGAAAGTGGCGGAGATCAAGCAGGCCATCAGCGAAGGCCGCTTCAAGGTGAATTCGGGCGTTGTAGCCGACCGGTTGATCAATTCCGTGCAGGATCTCATCACCGCGAGCAAACATTGACGCACCTGAAAACCGCTACCAGCACGACGGAACTCCTGTCCAACCTGAACGACGAATGCGAAGCTTTGCGCGCATTCGTCGTTTTGCTTGAAGACGAGCGGCGCGCATTGCTCGGACAGCACACCGAAAAACTCCTGCCCCTCTCCGAAGCCAAGATCCAGCTCACCGACAAGATCACGGCGCTTGCCAGGGCACGGCAGGAACACTTGCAGGCTAGCGGCCTCGACATGGCGGCATGGCTGAAAGAAAATGCGACGCAGGGACTGCCCACATGGCAGGAGACTCGCCGCCTGGCTGCGCACCTGCAGCGCCTGAACCAGACCAACGGCGAACTGATCCAGATCAAGCTGCGTTACAACCAGCAGGCGCTCGGCGTGCTCTACGGTGCAGCCCAGAGTACAGCCGGCCTCTACGGCGCGGATGGGCAACCCAATCAGCCCAGTGCCAGCCGCATTCTCGGCAGCGTCTAACCCCTAATCTTGCTGGCTTACTGCTGCTCTGGCGCCGGTGGCTGCAGGGCGGATTCCGTTTCCGGCTCAGGTGTCAGCACGGTGATGGTCACGCGCCGGTTGCGGGCGCGCCCCTCCGGCGTATCGTTCGACAGCACCGGCTGATTGTCGGCCTCCCCGACCGCCCTCAGACGCTGTGCGCCGATTCCCTGCTCGATGAACAGCCGCACCACGCTGCTGGCGCGCGCCGACGACAGCTCCCAGTTGGAGGGAAATCTCGCGGTACTGATGGGCAGGTTATCGGTATATCCCACCACTTCGATGGCGAATTCGTTGTCCGCCAGCACTTTCGCCGCATCTGCCAGCGTCTTGCGCGCGTCGGGCTGGATGTCCGCTTCCCCCTGGTTGAACAGCGCACTGGCATTGATCTCCAGTTCCACACCGCGGCCGGTCTGGGAGACGTTCATCTGCCCGCTCTTCACAAAAGCCGCCATGGATTGATTCAGGCTGTTGGCCAGATTCTCCATGCGCTCGTTCTGTTTACGCTGCTTTTCGGCCAGCCGCGCGTTGCGCCTGTCGACCAGCGATTTGAAGTACATCTCATCCTCGCTCAGGCGGACTGCGCTGCCCTCACCTGCCTTGCCGTTGGCACCGAACGCCTGGTTGACGGCCACGCTGAACACCTTGTATTTGCCCTCGTTCACCGAGGAGATGCCGTACATGACCACGAAGAAGGCGAACAGCAGGGTGATGAAGTCGGCGTAGGAGACCATCCAGCGCTCGTGGTTGTCGTGCTCGGCACGTTTCGGGCGGCGCGCCATCAGCCGGCCTCCGGACTGTAGCCCTTCAGCTTGTTCTCGATGAAGCGGGGATTCTCGGCATTGGCGATCATGCACAATCCGTCGATCAGCATGTCGCGCATGTTCACCTGCTGCGCGATGAGTATCTTCAGCTTGCCGGCGATCGGCAGGAAGATCAGATTGGCCGAGCCGACGCCATAGATGGTGGCAATGAATGCCACGGCGATCCCCGCGCCCAGCCTGGCCGGATCGCCCAGGCTCTGCATCACATGTACCAGCCCCAGCACAGCGCCGATGATGCCGATGGTCGGGGAATAACCCGCTGCGGACTCCCACACCCGGGCGGATTGCCAACGCAAGGTTTCGTAACTATGCACATCGATATCCAGTATCTCGCGGATCTTTTCCGCGCTGTTGCCGTCCACCAGCAGCTGTAATCCCTTGGCGACAAAAGGATCGTCGACATGCTTGAGCTGGGATTCCAGCGCAAGGATGCCATCCTTGCGTGCGATGCCGCCCCAGACGGCGATCTGCGTAGCCAGCCGCTGGGTATCGACCACCGGCGTGACGAACACCCAGCTGCCCATCTTGATCCCGGTCATGAACACATTGAGCGGATGCTGCAGCATTACCGCACCGATCGTGCCGCCGAACACGATCATGAAGGCCGCCAGTTGCAGCAGCACATTGATTGTGCCGCCTTCGAGCAGCTGTCCGCCGACGATGCCGGTAAAACCAAGCAGCAGGCCGAACAGGCTGAGTTTGTCCATCAATATCCCTTCATCGAGGCCCGCAAACGGGCCACCGCCTGGCTGTGCAACTGGCACACGCGCGACTCGGAGACTCCCATCACCTCGCCGATCTCGCGCAGGTTCATGTCCTGCTCATAGTGCATGCCCATCATCATCCGTTCGCGTTCCGGCAATCGTTCGATCGCCTGTACCAGCGCCTCGCGAAAACGCCCGTCCTGCAACAGTTCCAGCGGGTTGCTATCGCTGGAGAACTCGAACCGTTCGAAGAAATCCTCGTCTCCCTCACCGTGGAAATCCTCGTAATACAGCAGTTGCGCCCCGCGCCCCTCCTGCAGCATCTCCTGGTATTCGGGCAGGGAGACGCCCAGCTCCCGGGCAATCTCGGTCTCGCTCGGCGCCTTGCCCAGCTTCTGCTGCAAACGGCTGACCGCCACCTCGATACGGCGCATGTCACGGCGCAGGCTGCGCGGCAGCCAATCCGCACCGCGCAATTCGTCCAGCATGGCGCCGCGTATGCGCTGGGCGGCATAGGTCTCGAACTGCGCACCGCGCAATTCGTCGTAGCGGCTGGCGGCATCCAGCAGGCCCATCATGCCCGCCTGGATGAGGTCGTCCACTTCCACGCTGCCCGGAAGCTTCAGCATCATGTGATGCGCGATACGCTTCACCAGAGGCGCATACTCCTTCAGGCATTCTTCCTTGTCGCTCAATCCGTTCGGCGTATACATGGCCTTCATCTTCAGGTTGCTGGCGATCCTCATGTCATCGTCGCCATTATGTTCTTGGCCGGGCGCGCCTGGCGCATCAGGCGTTGCATCACGCTGCCCAGCACATCATGCCGCTCATCCGAGGCCTGCGGCACCCGCAGCAGGCCCTGTGCGATCTCGCGCATGGCATAGGATGCCTGGGCCGCCGGGAACGCCTCGATCACCGGACGGCATAATTGTGTCGCACGTTTGAGCTTTTCATCAACCGGAATATGGCCCAGGTACTCCAGCCGCACCTGCAGGTGGCGGCTCGCCACCTGTGCCACATTGTCGAACACCGCCAGCGCTTCGCGTTCGCTGCCGACCTTGTTGACCACGATATCGAATGCCTGCCTGCCATTATGCATCGCCATCTGCTTGAGCAGCGCATAACTTTCAGTGATCCCGCTGGCTGTGGCATTCAGCACCAGCAACAGCGGCTCTTCGCCGGACAGGCTGGCGCAGACGGAATGGCCGGCACGCGCCGCGTCCACCAGCACCACATCCATATCCCTGGCAGCCTCGCTCAATGACTGCAGCAGCCGCTCGCGTTGCGCCTCATCCAGCCTAGGCAGGCTCTGTATCGCGCGAGCCACCGGCAGCACATGCACGCCTTGCGCATCGCGCAACATCACATCCTGCCAGGTCCTGTCGCCGCGCACCACATTCAGCAGATCATAACGGGCTCTCAGCGCCAGCGTGTTCGCCACGTTGTCCTGCGACAGGTTCTCGTCCAGCACCAGCACATCCTTGCCGGAATTCGCCAGTACCGCGGCAAGGTTAACCACGATGCTGGTCGCCCCCAAGCCGTCGCGCGCGCCGACCACCGTCACCACCCGCGAAGTGGTGCGCGCCAGCAGGCGGCGCAACCCTGCGGCCTGATCGGGGATAAAAGATTGCCGTTCTGGTTTTTCTGCTCTCCCGCTGGCGGGCATAGTCGAATGGCCAGTTATTCCACCAGCGGATTGAGGAAAGGAATTGTTTGCCGGATTGTCAGATCGCATATTGCTCTCCCATCGTCCGCGCGCTGCCAATCCCGGCCATAAAAGCGGGCAATTCGGTTTCCCGCATGGAGAATGCCGTACCCGCCTTGCCCACATCCTTGAATACCCGGTGCAGCAGGTATTCCAGGTTCACCTCGTGCAGGTCCTCCGGTACGCGCTGGCCGCTGGCGATGTAATGCATGGTCAGTTTGTGGCGCACCACCACATCCAGCACCGTGCCCAGGGTCACCGCCTCGTCCAGCTTGGTCGGGATGCAGCCGATCACGCCGGTGCCGCCGTACATCTTCACCACATCGTCCAGCGTGCCGCCGGAACTGGTGGCATTCAGCAGCAGCAGGCGCTGCACGCCCACCGCATCGAACATGCGCGCCTGGTCGGCCACGCGGCTGTCGCGCTGCCCCACACCCATGGTATCGATCAGCACCAGATGCTTGTGCTTCAGGCCGGACAGGGTCAGTTTGAGATCCTCGGTGTCGCGCACCGCATGCACCGATACGCCAAGGATCTTGCCGTAGATCTTCAATTGCTCGTGTGCGCCGATGCGATAGCTGTCGGTGGTCACCAGCGCCACCTTGTCGGCGCCGTAGCGCACCACGGCACGCGCCGCCAGCTTGGCGGTCGTGGTGGTCTTGCCCACGCCGGTCGGACCGACCAGCGCATACACGCCGCCGCGCGCCACCACATCCTCCTGCAGCGTAGCCACGCGCAGATTGTGTCCCAAGATGCTGCGCAGCCAGTCGAGACCGCCGCCGGCAGGCATCTTGTCGAGCAACTGCCGCGACAGCATCGGGCTGAAACCCGCGTTGAGCATGTCGCGCAACAGGCCGCCACGGGCCGGATCGCGCTGCTGCATGTCCGACCACGAAAGGCGGGCCATCTGTTCCTGCATCAGGTTGCGCATGGTCTTGATCTCGGACAGCAGTGTCTGCTGCTCCGTGCCTGTCTCCCTGTTTTCGCGCTTCGCTTCCTGCTGACGCATCTCGTTCGCTTCCAGCACTTTCGCGCCGAGCATCGCCGCCTGGTTGGCGCCTTGCGGGCTCAGCTTGCCGACGGCTGCCGCCTGCCTGGTTGCACCTTCGCCCCCCTTGACTGGCGATCTGCCGCGCGGCTCTGCGGCACCATCGTTCAGGCGTGTTTCGCTCAGATGCGCGAGTTCGGAACCGGCCATCGCCACGATTTCCACGCCCTCCGCCACCTTGCGGTTGGACAGGATCACGGCATCCTCGCCGAGCTCGATACGCACCAGTTTCAGCGCATCGCGCGAACTGGCTGCAATGAATTTTCTAGCGTTCATGCCCTACCTCCCACCATCGATGTGAACCTTACCGTCTTGAATCCCGGCACTTCCTCCTGCGAAATCACCCGCAGCTGCGGCAGCGAACGTTTCAGGAAGCGCGCCAGCAGGTCGCGGATATGCCCCGGCACCAGCAGCACCGTGGGCAGCCCCATCTGCTCCTGCGTCTGTGCGGCGCTGCGCGCCTCGCGCAGCAGGGTGCTGGCCAAGCTGGGCTCGATCGCCGAGCCGCCTGCCTGCAACGCCTGCGCCAGTACGTATTCGAGTTCCTTGTCCATGCCGATGACCTGCAGTTCCTGCGCCGAGGGATAGAACTGCTGCACGATGGCGGGGCCAAGCGCCACGCGCACCAGCCCGGTCAGTACCGCAGTATCCTGGGTCTGCGGCGCGTGCTCGGCCAAGGTCTCCAGGATGGTGCGCATGTCGCGGATATGCATGCCTTCGTCCAGCAGGTTCTGCATGACCTTCTGCACCGTCGCCAGCGGCAACAGTTTGGGCACGAGGTCTTCGGTCAGCTTGGGGGCGAACTTGCCCAGATGGTCCAGCAGCTGCTGCAGTTCCTGGCGTCCCAGCAGTTCGGCCGCATGGGTATGGATCAGATGGCTCATGTGCGTCGCCACCACGGTACCGGCATCGACGACGGTGTAGCCCATGGCTTGCGCCTGTTCGCGCACGGATCCGTCCACCCAGACGGCAGGCAGCCCGAACGCCGGGTCTTTGGTCTGCGCACCCGGCAAAGTCCCGCTCACCTGGCCGGGGTTGATCGCCAGGAACATATTGGGATAGGCCTCGCCGCTGCCGATCTCCGCGCCCTTCAGCGTGATGCGGTAGCCGTTCGGGCGCAGGTCGAGGTTGTCGCGGATGTGCACGGCGGGCGGCAGGAATCCCATATCCTGGGTGAACTTCTTGCGGATGCCCTTGATGCGCCGCAGCAGGTCGCCGTCCTGCGCCTTGTCCACCAGCGAGATCAGGCGATAGCCGACCTCCAGGCCCAGCACGTCCACCTGCGCCACATCCTCCCAGCTGGCTTCGGGCGCTTCGGTACTTTGCGCGAGAACCGGGTTCGCCACCTCAGCCGCCTTTGCTTCCGCCTCCCTGCTCCGCTGCAGCAGGAAGAAGGCGAACCAGCCCAGCGCACCCGCCAGCAGCAGGAATGCGAAGTGCGGCATGCCGGGAATCATGCCGAGCATGCCGATGATAGCGGCCGTCAGCACCAGCACTTGCGGGCTGGCGATCAGTTGCTTGGTCAGCTGCTGGCCGATGTTGTCCTCGCTGGAAACACGGCTCACCACCATGCCGGCAGCAGTGGAGATCACCAGCGCGGGGATCTGGGCCACCAGCCCGTCGCCGATGGTCAGCAGGGTGTAATTCTTGGCGGCGGCGGCGATGTCCAGGTCGTGCTGCACCACGCCGATGACCAGCCCCCCGACCACGTTGACGAGCATGATGATGATGCCCGCCACGGCATCCCCTCGCACGAACTTGGATGCACCGTCCATCGCACCGTAGAAGTCGGCTTCCTGCGCGATCTCGGCACGGCGCTTGCGCGCCACATCTTCGCCGATCAGGCCGGCATTGAGGTCGGCATCGATGGCCATCTGCTTGCCGGGCATCGCATCCAGGGTGAAACGCGCGCCCACTTCGGCGATACGCCCGGCACCCTTGGTGATGACCACGAAGTTGATGACCACCAGGATGACGAACACCACGATGCCGACGGCGTAGTTGCCGCCGACCAGGAAATGGCCGAACGACTCGATCACCTTGCCGGCCGCATCCGGGCCGGTGTGGCCCTGCAGCAGCACCACGCGGGTGGAGGCGACGTTGAGCGACAGGCGCAGCAGCGTCGAAATCAGCAGCACGGTGGGGAACACGGCGAAATCGAGCGGCTTGGTGGTGTTCATGGCCACCAGCAGCACCATGATGGCCATGGCGATGTTGAAGGTGAACAGGATATCGAGCAGGAACGGCGGCAGCGGCAGCACCATCATCGACAGGATCATCACGATCAGGATTGGGCCTGCCAGACCGCGCACCCCGCCGCGCATCATCGCGGCTTTCAACGTTTCCAGGATATCCATACGCACCTCTTGCACTCATTCTTGCGGCCTGCCGAGACCGCTTCTCTTGTGCGTATTATCTGAAACGGGCGTCGAATCGATGACGTGAATAGAGGGGGATTTCGGCGGCAATTCCGGCCTGTCGGAAATCGACCTACAGCGCGGCGTTGGCCGGGTCGAGCTCTTTGGGAACCGGCAATTCGTGCGGTTCCTGCGGATAGGCGCCGCCGACCTGCTTGTAGCGGCGCAACTGGTAAACATAGGCCAGCACTTCGGCGACCGCGGTATAGAGCGCCTCGGGAATGGTCTGTCCCAGCTCGCAGTGCCTGTGCAATGCACGCGCCAGAGGCGGCGCCTCGAGTATCGGCACGTTGTTTTCCCGGGCGATCTCCTTGATCTTTGCCGCCATCAGATGCGAGCCCTTGGCCACCACCATCGGCGCGCGCATCTTGTTGTCGTTGTATTTCAGCGCCACGGAATAGTGCGTCGGGTTGGTCACCACCACATCGGCCTTCGGAATCTCCGCCATCATGCGGCGGCGCGCCATCTCGCGCTGCATGCTGCGGATACGCGCCTTGACCTGGGGATCGCCCTCGGTCTCCTTGGCTTCCTGGCGCACCTCTTCCTTGGTCATCTTCATCTTCTTGTTGTGTTCCCACAGCTGGAACGGCACATCCACCGCCACGATCAGCAGCATGCCGCCCATGATGGCGGCAAAGCAGCCCCATATCAGGCTGCCGAGATGCGGGATGGCAAAGGCGAGAGGTTCGCTCACCAGTTGCAGCACCGCGTCCTTGTTATGCCAGATCACCCAGGCGCCGACGAGGCCCACCACCAGCGACTTGGCGATCGCCTTCGCCAGTTCCATCAGGCTGTTGGTGGAGAACATGCGGCCGATCCCGGTCAGCGGATTGAGCTTGTTCAGGTTGGGCTGCAGGGGTTTGAGCGAGAACAGCCAGCCGTTCAGCAACAGCGGCGAGGACACGGCAACCAGCAACAGCAGGCCGAGCAGCGGCAAAAAGGCGAGCAGCGTCGCCATGCTCAATTCATGCAGGCGCGGCACCAGCAATTCGGAATGGAAGGCCAGGTTGGTATCCAGCGTCAGCCCATCCTTGATCAACGCGATCAGATGTTGCGACAACGCCGAGCCCATCAGCCAGATACCCGCACCGCCAGCCATCAGCACGGCGAACGTGGACAGCTCGCGCGAACGCGCGACCTGCCCTTCTTCGCGCGCCTGGTCGAGGCGTCGTTGCGAGGGCGATTCGGTCTTTTCTAGGTCACTGTCTTCTTCGGCCATGGCAAGGTCCTTTGCTCATGGCGATTATCGCGATCCGGGGGAAAATCAAACCGCAGAACAGCGGGTGGAATACGGCTCTATCCGGCGAGCGCGATGTGTGCCAGCACGCGTTCGGCCATCCTGGGCAGGGGCACGACCTCGTCCACCGCACCGAGTGCGATGGCTTCGCGCGGCATGCCGAACACCACGCAAGTCGCTTCATCCTGGGCAAAATTGTAAGCGCCCGCTTGTTTCATCTTCAGCATCGCCGCGGCGCCATCCTTGCCCATGCCGGTCAGCATCACGCCGACGGCATGCGCACCGAGATGCCTGGCCGCGGACAGGAAGAGCACCTCGACCGACGGGCGATGGCGGTTCACGGGGGGATCGCGGCTGAGTACGGTACGGTATTTCCCGGCCACCTGTTCCAGCAGCAGGTGCGAATGGCCGGGTGCCAGATAGGCGCGTCCTGCCACGATCTCTTCATGGTGTTCCGCTTCCCGTACCTGCATCGCACTCAGGTGATCCAGCCGCTCGGCAAAGGATCTGGTGAACAACTCAGGCATGTGCTGGGCAATGAGGATGGCTGGTGCGTGCGCGGGCATGCCGGACAGGAACACCTTGAGCGCTTCGGTGCCGCCGGTGGACGAACCGACCACGATGACCTTGCCGGACATCATCCGCTCCTGGCCTGGTCCGCCAGTTCGTAGACGGTGTGCCCGCGCAACTTGAACCAGGCGGCGGCATGGTAGAAATTTTCGGAATGGCCGGCAAACAGCAGGCCATCGTCGCGCAACAGCGGCGCGAACTTCTTCAGGATGGAAAGCTGCGTGGCCTTGTCGAAATAGATCATCACATTGCGGCAGAAAATCACATCCAGCGGCGGATGGACAGGCCACGCCGCATCCAGCAGGTTGATGCGGCGGAAATCGATCATCTTCTGCAATTCCGGCCGCACCTGCATATCGCCGGCATGGTCGCCGCTGCCGCGCACGAAGAAACGTTCGATCTGGTGCGCGGGCAGCCTGCTCACGGCATCGGCCTTGTAACGCCCTTCGCGCGCCGTTTGCAGCACCCTGGTATCCAGGTCGGAAGCGATGATGTGCACCGGATGCTCGTACCCCCCCAGCGTTTCCACCGCCGTCATCGCCATCGAGTAGGCTTCTTCGCCGGTGGAACAGGCTGAGCACCACAACACCAGCGGACGACCGGCGTCCTGTTTGCGCAGGTGTTCGGCCAGCAAGGGGAAGTGATGGGGCTCGCGGAAGAACGAGGTGAGGTTGGTCGTGAGCGAATTGGTGAATGCCTCCCACTCGGCACCGTCGCCGCGCTGCAGGCGGTCCAGGTAATCGGCGAAACTTGTGATCCCGGTGGCTCGCAAACGCCGCGCCAGACGGCTATACACCAGTTCCTGCTTGTTCTCGCCCAGCGCGATGCCGGCGTGCTCGTGGATCAGCTTGCGGATGCGCTGAAAATCGTGATCGGTGAATTGGAACTCGCGTGGATGTGCGCTGCTCATGCCGCCATTCTAGCGTGCGGAATGGCATAGCAGATCGCTATCGCGTTCCCCCGCCACGGCGATGCGTTCCAGGCCGCCCAGCACCTCCATGCTGTCCGCCTCCATCCTGGCCACCAGTTCCATGCCGCGCAAGGCCTCGCCGGCGCGGAACGCAGCCACGGCATCCTTGCCGTGCTGGTGGAAGGACTGGTGCGGGTTCGCCACGGCCGTATAACCGTCCAGCCTGGAATAGCAGTCCTTGCCTTCGCCCTCGAAATACCATTTGCCCAGCCGGCAGGCGGTATGCGAAGCAAAACTGTCCGGCGTATTGTCCGATATCCCCATGAACACCTTGTAGATCTCGAATTTGTACAGGATATGGTCGATCTTGGCGACCTCGATGAAGCTGCGCAATGCCGCCGCCGAGATGGCGCCTTCCATGGTTTGCGACAGGTCGAGCAGCTGCTTCATGTTCTGCATCACATGAGTGACTTCGCTGCTGAACATCTGCGATTTTCCGGACCACTCGTGCATCTGGGTCTGCGTGCGTTCGGTCTCGCCCTGGATGGCCACGACGATGGTGGAGATCTCGCTGGTGGCCTTGGCGGTGCGTTCCGCCAGTTTGCGCACTTCATCCGCCACCACGGCGAAACCGCGTCCCTGCTCGCCGGCCCGCGCCGCCTCGATCGCGGCATTGAGCGCCAGCAGGTTGGTCTGGTCGGCGATCTCCTTGATCAGCTGCACGATGCTGCCGATCTGCGCCGCCCGCTCGGTCAGGTTCTTCACGTTCTGCGAAGTCCGCATGGTATCGCCGGAAAGCGATTCCAGACTGCCGGCGATCTTCATGACTGCTTCGCGGTTGCTGGCGGAAACCCTGGCGGCATCGATCGCATTCTCCTTCTCGTCGCGCAATGAACCGGCCGCCTGGGCTTGGGATTGCTGCAGTTCGACGAAGGAAACGCCGAAGTTTTGCATGTTGCCGAATATCTCGCGAGCCACATCGCATTCTGTCCGTGCCGCTGCCGCTGCAGCCTGCGCGGCAGCGCGCTCGCCCTCCACACGCGCCAGTTCGCTGCGCAGTGCGGCGATGTCGCGCTCGGCCTCCGCCAATCTGCTTTGCAATGCCAGATTGGCTTGCCTGGTCTCCCCCCCGAACATGCTCTTCTCCTGATCTGTCGATGACGCTCGTTGTCGTCACCCTTGTTTTTTGATGGCTATGAACGCCTCACTCAATGACCGCCACGTACGTCGCTGAGCAACTCCTTGATGTCGAGGATCAGCACGATGTCGCCTTCGCTGGACATGGTGACGCCGGCCACACCCTTGGGCCGGAAGGTATCCAGCGATTTGATCACCACATCCTCGTGGCCGACGAAACCGTCGGCGGTCAGGATGAAGCTGTTGTTGCCGAACTGCATCAGCACGCCGACCTCCGACTTGTCGCTGCTGCCCCAGCCGATCAACTGCGACAGCGGCAGCACCGGCAGCACTTCGCCGCGCACCACCATGGTCGCCTTGCCCGAAACCTGCTGCAGTCCTTCCTGCGTGACCGGCAGGATCTCGCGCACCATCGACAACGGCACGGCAAACGACTGGTCGGCCAGGCGCAACACCAGCACCGGCAGGATTGCCAGGGTCAGCGGCAGGGAGATGGAGATGGTCGTCCCCTTGCCCTCTTCGGACTGGATATTGACCGTGCCGTTCAGCTTCTGGATATTGGTCTTCACCACATCCATGCCGACGCCACGGCCGGAAACGCTGGAGATCTGGTCCTTGGTCGAAAATCCGGGCAGGAAGATCAGCTCCAGACAGCGGGCCTCGTCCAGCGTGTTCGCTATCTCGGCCGTAATGAGGCCTTTCTCGATGGCCTTGTTGCGTATCACCTCGGGGCGCATCCCCTTGCCGTCGTCGACGATGGTGATCAGGATATGATCGCCTTCCTGACGCGCCGACAGCTCGACTACGCTTTTCTCTGGCTTGCCGGCGGCGATCCGCTCCTCCACGGTCTCCACGCCGTGATCCACCGCGTTGCGCACCAGGTGCACCAGCGGATCGTTCAGATCCTCGATCATGGTCTTGTCCATCTCGGTCTCTTCGCCGTTCAGCACCAGCTCGACGTCCTTGCCCAGCGAACGGGCCAGGTCGCGCGCCAGGCGCGGGTACTTCTTGAACAGGCGGCCGATCGGCTGCATGCGCGTCTTCATCACGGCATTTTGCAGGCTGACCACCAGCATATCCAGCTGGCTGACCGACTGGTCGAGTTCGCGCAAGGTATCGGGATCGCTGTGCCCCTGCAGGATGTCGGAACGCAAATGGGTCAGGCGGTTTTTGGTCAGGCCGATCTCGCCGGACAGGTTGAGTACCTGGTCCAGGCGGTCGGTATCGACGCGGATGGTCGTTTCTTTCGCTTCGGTAGCCGGGACATCGCCGGCACGGCGACCGACGGTCGTTCCCGGCACATCGGTGGAACGGCGGCCGAACGCCTTCCTGGTAGACTCTTCTTCGTTGATCGCCGCCGCGATCTGCTTTTCGTCCCGCACCGCGCCGACATCCTTGACGATGTCCGCACCTCCGGTGAGTGCGTTGTACAGCGCATCCCAATCGACGTTCTCAGCGCCTGCCGGTGCTGCGGCTGTTGCAGCCGCAGGGGCAACGGCAGTTGCAGCGGCTACCGGCGGAGCACTGGCCGCTGCCGGCTTTGCCGCAGACTTGACGATGGCGGCGACGGCTTTCCCGCTCAGCGCATTCTTCAACGCTTCGATCACTTCCGCCGGAGCGGCTGCGGGCTGCATGCTTTGCTGCAAATCGCCGAACATCTTGCGCACCTCCGCCGTAGCAGCAAAGATCACGTCCATCAACTCGGCACTCAGCGTCAGTTCACGGTTGCGCAGCTTGTCGAACAGGTTTTCGGTCAGGTGGCACAGCGTCACCAGTTCCGCCGCATTGAGGAAGCCGGCTCCGCCCTTGATGGTATGGAAACCGCGGAACACCTCGTTCAGCAGCGCGCTGTCGCCGGGATTCTTTTCCAGCTCCATCAGTTTGCTGTCCACATCGGACAGCATGTCGCCGGCCTCCATCAAGAAGTCCTGCAGCAACTCTTCCATTCCCACGAAATCGTTCATATCCGTCTCCCTATCGGGGAAGAGAGAAGGGCAACGGGGGAGGGGTCATCACCTCCGCGCCGCATATCCCCCTCCCTTCCCACCTCTCCCTTCCCCGTCAGAATCCCAAACTTTCCAGCAAATCGTCTACCTGGTCCTGGCTGGTCACCACGTCCGTGCGGCCCTGCGCATTGACCACTGGGCCGTTCAGCAAGCCGGTGTTCAGATCCGCCCTCACCGATGCCGGTACATTCTCCAGCAGCAACGCCAACAGCTGCTGCTCCATGCTCTGCGTCAGTTCGATGATTTTCTTGATGACCTGGCCGGTCAGGTCCTGGAAGTCCTGCGCCATCATGATCTCGGTCAGCTGTGCATTGGTCGCCCTGGTCTGCCTGGGCGTCTCATGCAGGTAAGCATGGGTCTGGGTGACCAGATCCTTGAACTGCTGCACATCGAGTTTCTTCTCGAACAGCAGGTCCCATTGTTTGGCCAGATGCTGGGCCTGGCTGCCCACCTTCTCGACCACGGGCTGCGCCTCGTCGATGGCGTTCAGCACCCGCTCGGCGGCCTGCTGCGTGAGCGTCGCCACATAGTTCAGGCGGTCCCGTGCGTCGGGAATGGTCGATGCCGCTTTTTCGATTTCCTTGTTCAGGCCCAGTTCGCGCAGCGTGTCGTGCAAGGCGCGGGCCATGTGGCCGATCTGGTTGATGACCTTGGCGGGATCGCCATCGCCTGCCAGCGCAGGGGCGTTGGCCGCCGTCACCGCGGCCGGCTTGCCTTCATTCGCATTCGCCGCAATGATGCTGTCGAACAGTGCTTCGAGGTCGTCTGAATCCTGGGTTGCAGTATTGGTAGCCATGCCTGCCTCACTTGTTGAGTTGCGGGAACGCCGCAAATATCTTCTTCAGCTTCTCGTCCAGAGTCGCCGCGGTGAACGGTTTCACCACATAGCCGGAAGCGCCTGCTTTTGCTGCCTCGATGATGTTTTCCTTCTTTGCTTCCGCCGTCACCATCAATACCGGCAGGTGTTTGAGATTGTCGTCTGCACGGATCGCGCGCAGCAGATCGATGCCGGTCATGTTCGGCATGTTCCAGTCGGACACGACGAAATCGAAGGACTCGCCGCGCAGTTTGTTCAGGGCATCCACACCGTCCTCGGCTTCCTGTACATTGGAAAAACCAAGCTCTTTAAGAAGATTCCGCACGATGCGCCGCATCGTGGAAAAATCGTCCACCACCAGAAATTTCGTATCTTCTATGCCCATTACTTTCTCCTAAACACAGCTGTCAGTTTCCATATCGCCCGTCGGCAGCATCGCCGACGATGTCAACCGGCAACTATCGGTCATCCAGCACCTTCACGTCAACAACGGACGCAGCGTCGACGACAACACGATCGAATCGAATTTCGATACGTAATAATCCACCCCTACGCGCTTGCCCATGGCGCGGTTCGCATCAGACGACAGCGACGAATGCATCACCACCGGGATGTCGTCAAAACGCTGGTCGCCCTTGATATGCTGGGTCAGCACATAGCCATCCATCTCCGGCATTTCCGCATCGGTGAGGATGACCTGGATCTGGTCGTGCAGGTTGATGCCCGCGCTCTGCGCCGCATCTGCCATGGCTTTCAGCCGGTCCCAGGCCTCGCGTCCGTTGTTGGACTGGATGTGCTTGACCCCCATCTTGTCGAGCACCTCGACGATCTTGCGGCGCGCCACCAGGGAATCGTCGGTGAAGAAGACGCACAGCTCGTGTTCCGACTCGATCCGCTCGACATTGCCGACCACGGCCTCGCCGAACGCATCGGCCAGGATCTGCTCGACATCGAGGATGGACACCAGCGTGCCGTCCTCCAGTTCGGTGATGGCGTTGATCAGCGCACCTTTGTCCGACAACATGCCCTCGGTGGGATGGACCTTGTCCCAATCGACGCGGATGATGCGATCGACCCCCTCGACGAGGAATCCCAGGATGTGGCGGTTGAATTCGGCCACCAGCATGGTCTCGTGTTTCTTCTCCGGCTTCATGCCGAGGAAATTGGCCAGGTTCAGCACCGGCATGACATGGCCGCGCAGGCTGACGATGCCGTCCACGCCACCCGGCATGTTCGGCGTGCGCGTGACCTTGCCGATCTGGCATACCTCCTTGACCTTGAACACATTGATGCCGAATTTCTCGTTGCTGCCCAGATTGAACAGCAGGATCTCCATCTTGTTGGTGCCGGCCAGATTGGTGCGCGCATCGATCTGGTCCATCAGACCGTCATGCCCGCCACTCACCATGTCTTCAGCATAAGTCATCTTTCCCTCCTCACTAGGCCAGCAACCGGGTCAACGTCTGGGCCAGTTTCTGCGGCTCGAACTTCGATACATATTCGTCCACGCCCACCGCCTTGCCCAGCTGCTGGTTGGACGAGCTGGACAGGGACGAATGCATCAGCACCGGGATGCCGGAAAAACGCTTGTCCGACTTGATCTTGCGGGTCAGCATGTATCCATCCATTTCCGGCATCTCGACGTCGGTCAGTATCACCTGCACCATATCCTTCACCGAGGTATGCGAGGCATCGGCATAGTCGGCCATCTTGGACAGTTCCTGCCATGCCTGCCGCCCGTTGATGGCGGCGATGGCCTTGACCCCCATCGCATCCAGCGTGCGCTGGATCTGGTGCCGGGCCACGGAAGAGTCGTCGGCATAGAACACCGTGCGATCCTTGCCCAGCGGCTTCACGCTCTTGAAGATCATCTCGTCGGTGTCGAAGCGCCCGGTCTCGGACAGCACCTTCTCGACGTCCATCATCATCACCAGCCGGCCATCCTTCAACTCGGTGATCGCCGTCACCAGGCCGCCCATCTGCGCCACCAGCATCGCGGGCGGTACGCGCATCGCCGACCAGTCCAGGCGCAGGATGTTGTCCACCGCCTTGACCAGGAAACCCTGGGTATGACCGTTGTATTCGGTGACGATCATGATGTCCGCCTTGTCGTCGGTCTCGATGCCGGCATATTTGGCCAGATCGATCACCGGCACCAGGGCGCCGCGCAGGCTCACCATGCCCTCCACCGACTCCGGCATGTCCGGCGCACGGGTGATGGCCGGGATACGCATCACTTCGCGTACCTTGAACACGTTGATGCCGTATGTCTCCTCGCGCCCGGTGCGTTTATCCAGGCCGAGCGTGAACATCAGTATCTCCAGCTTGTTGGTGCCCGCCAACTTGGTGCGGGCATCGATGTTCTTCAACAGATCAGACATATATATCTCCTTCGGATGACGGGGATAAAGCCTCCCGCCTCCTGATTCTCAATTGCCTGGCCGCATATTTCGTACGCGGATAGCCGGCCTTGCCAGCTTCATCGGCAGATTTCGCCGTTTCTTCAGTGCCGGACCGGATATCCTGCGCGAACCGGCTATCCTTGTCCACCATACTGCTGTCTCTCCCCGGGTATCGAGCCCCGCAGGCGCATGCACGATCCCTACGCCCTGAACCGTGCAACGGCGCCCTGCAGTTCTTTCGCCAGGCTTTCCAGCCGCACGATATCCTGAGCGTTGGAATCGACGGCGGCGTGGTTCTCCTCCGACATCTGCGCGATCTTCTCCACGTTGCGCGCGATCTCGGTACTGGCCAGGCTCTGTTCGCCCACCGAAGCGGCGATGTCGCTTACGCCATCCCTGGATTGCCTGACCGCATCGCCCGTTCCCGCCAGCACCTCGGCGACCCGCTCGACCT
Organism: Sideroxyarcus emersonii; assembly: GCF_021654335.1. Taxonomy (NCBI): domain Bacteria; kingdom Pseudomonadati; phylum Pseudomonadota; class Betaproteobacteria; order Nitrosomonadales; family Gallionellaceae; genus Sideroxyarcus; species Sideroxyarcus emersonii. The sequence goes on along the minus strand of NZ_AP023423.1, from coordinate 452,695 downwards.
GTTCCTGGGTGGTATGCAGGGAGCGCAATCCTGCCTGCACCGTCGTTTCGACGTGCGTTGATTTCTGGTTCAGCGAATTGGTGACCAGGTCGATTTCGCTGGCCGACTGGGCGGACTTCTCCGCCAGTTTGCGCACCTCGTCCGCCACCACGGCGAAGCCGCGCCCCTGTTCGCCGGCACGCGCCGCCTCGATGGCGGCGTTCAGCGCCAGCAGGTTGGTCTGGTCGGCGATGTCCTTCACCTGCTGCGTCATGCTGGCGATGGCGCGCGTGCTCTCGACGAACTCCTTGACCGAACTGGCGATCTGGTTGACGGCGTCCTGCACATTATCGATCTCCGCCATCATCACGGTGACGCTCTCATTGCCCTGCGTAGCCTGTTCCAGGCTGCGTTCGGCTATCTTGCGCACCTCCTCGGTGTTCGACGCCACCGAGGTGATGCTCACGGTGATCTCTTCGATCGCTGCCGCAGTCGAGGCGGCGGCCTCGCTCTGCACTTGCGATCCCTGGGTGATCTGGGTGGAAGAAGCGGCAAGCTGGGTTGCCGTCGACATGACGGTATCGGCGCTGTTGTGGACCTGGCGGATGGTCTGGCGGAAGCTATCCATCAGCGCGTTGAAGGATCTGGCGGCCTGTGCCAATTCGTCATTGCCGTGGATGGCGACAATCCGTGTCAGGTCGCCATCGGCTGCTGTACGCGTCATCGCATCGCTCATCTCGCCGGTGGAACGGACAATGCTCGAGATGATGGAATAACCGAGCCCCACACCGACCGCGAGCGACAGCAACATGCCGAACAGCATCAGCATCTCCATCCGGTGCGCAGCGGCCATCGCCTCTTCCAAGGCCTGTTTCGACATATCGTCCTCGAACTGGGCCATGTCGCGCCCGCGCTCGACCACCGCTGTCACCAACGGATTGATCTTGAGCAGCACCAGATGTTCCGCGTCGTACCAGCGCTCGCTCTTGATTGCTTCCACTGCCGGATCCAGCCCCTCCTCCAGGAAGGCGCGACGGGCTGCGGAAAACTCCTTCAGCTTGGCACGACCTTCGTCGGTATTGGAATTTTTTTCCATCTCCTCGACGTATTGATTCAACTTCACCTTGTTCGCGGCAATCTGGTCCAGATGCTTGCCGATCGGATGGTCGTGCAGTTTGCTGGCCGAATTGGAAGGATCGTGCATCAATCCCAGCAGCACTTCCGTGCGCTGGTCTGCCAGTGTGAACATGATGCGATTCGCCAGCCGGATCAGCAGGATGTGCCGTTTGGCGATGTCCTGCGTTGCGTTCTGCAGCTGGGTGATGGCGTAGTAACTGGTCGCCTGGTTGAACACGATCACCGCCATGATGGCACCCACCAGCAGGACCAGCCTTGCCTTGATTGTCATATTGCCCAGCATTTCATTCTCCTCGCCATCCAGTTTCAGTCCCTTAAACCTTGAAGCGCGAAACCGCACTGTTCAGTTCAGCTCCCATGCGCTCCAGTTCCGCAATGTCGTGAGCCGTCTGCTCAATCGCCCCATGGTTCTTCTCGGCCATACTGGCGATCTGCTCGATGTTGCGCGTGATCTCGTTGCTTGCCGCCCCCTGCTCGCCCACCGCCACGGCGATTTCGCCCACGCCGACATTCGATTCCCTGACCGCCGCGCCGGCCTCGTTCAGCACCGCCGCCATCGATTCGACGTGCTTGTGCGTGATCTGCAGCGACTGCACGCCGGACGCGATGGCCTGTTCAACGCGCGCGGATTTCTCGTCCAGCTTGCTGGTCACCTTGTCGATTTCGCTGGCCGACTGGGCGGACTTCTCCGCCAGTTTGCGCACCTCGTCCGCCACCACGGCGAAGCCGCGCCCCTGTTCGCCGGCACGCGCCGCCTCGATGGCGGCGTTCAGCGCCAGCAGGTTGGTCTGGTCGGCGATGTCCTTCACCTGCTGCGTCATGCTGGCGATGGTGCGTGCGCTCTCCACGAACTCGCCGGCGGCGGATGCGATCTGTTGCACGGCATTCTCGATGCTCTGTATCTCGCGCACCATCTCCTCCACGCTGCGGTTGCCGCGTTCGGTCTGCTGCAGGCTCTTCTCGGACAGTCCGCGTACCGCCCTGGTGTTCTCCGCGACCGAGTTGATGCTGGCGGTGACCGCCCCGACCGCCGTCGCAGTGGATGAGACCGCCTTGCTCTGTTCGCGCGAGCTGTTCTCCACTTCGGACGAGGTGGCCGCGATATGGCCGGTGGTCCTGTTGATCCTGCCGACGCCGTCCAGCACCTGGCGGATGATCACGGTAAAACTGTCGATCAGGGCGTTGAACGCCGCCGCCGTCTGGCCGACCTCATCCTTGCTGTGCACCGACACCCTGCGCGACAGATCGCCATCCGCCTGCATTGCCAGCATCACCTGCTGCAATTCGCGGGTCGGGCGCGTCACCTGGTTGATCAGCCAGCCGATGACGAAGAACAGCACCATCTGCACGGCGATCTGCCCCACCCACAATGCCGCGCTGGCCCTGTTCATCGCCGCGTATTCACCGGTCATGTCCAGGCTGACCGTCACTGCCCCGACCACCGTGCCCTCGTCGACCATGTGGCATTGCATGCAGTTCGTTCCGGTGCCGCGAAAATTCTTTGCAGCGGCGATCGGCACCACCACGCGCAGGATGCGCTTGCCGTTCCTCTCGAAAAACTGGCTTTGCTGCTCGCCCCCATTCAGCGCCGCGCGATCAAGATCGTCCTTGATCTGCTCTTCGTCCGTGCCGGCGCCAAACTGCTTCTGCACCGCTGCCCCGCGCACGATGCGCAGCTCTTCCGCCTGGCTGGATGCCGTCATTTTCCTGACGAACAGGCGCCGCTGATCGACATCCGAGATGGTGCCGTTCAGCATCATCATATTCAAACCGTTGAACGTGCCATCCGCCGGAATCACCGCCCGGTTCCTGGCATCCTCCAGCACGCGCATCTCGTAGCGATCGAACGCCCAGCGCTGGGCGACAACCATCACGACCAGCAATATCAGCTGGATGGGGATCTGCAACTTGTTCTTGATCGACAGCTTGCTCCACCAGTCATTCATTTGCGGCCTCCGGTCCCTGTTGCTTCTTTACCCGCCTGTTTAACCATAGCGGCATGGGACTTGTATTCTTTAATGTGCGGCAGCAGGCGGCTCGGCAACGCCGACAGCCGATCCTGCCGGCTCTTGCGCCGCCGCGACCGCCGGCGCCGAGGCGGCAAGCACACCCGATGCCGCATCCAGCGGATCGCCGGTTTCGGCATCGATATTGACGCTGCCACCGTCATGCGATGCCGCTTCTTCAGCCCGCTTGTTCATCACGATAATGCTGATGCGCCGGTTGATCGGATTGAGCGGCTGCACCTTGTCGAACAGCACTGCAGACGACAATCCCACAACGCGGACGATCTTCTCTTCCGCCAATCCCCCGGTGATCAATTCGCGTCGCGACGCATTGGCACGGTCGGACGACAACTCCCAGTTGCTGTAATGCCTGTCCGCTGTCACATAAGGTTGCGCGTCGGTATGCCCCGACAGGCTAACCTTGTTCGGCATGTCGTTCAGCATCTTGCCGATCTCGTGCAGTATGTCCTTGGTGTACGGTTCCAGCTCCGAGCTACCGCTCTGGAACATCGGGCGGTTCTTTTCATCCACGATCTGCACCCGCAAACCTTCGCTGGTCAGATCGAGCAATATCTGGTTCTTGTATTTCTTCAGCTTGACATCGGTGTCGATCGCCTTCTCGATATTGGCCTTGAGTTCCTTGAGCTTTTCCAGCTCCCGCTTCCTTTCCAGCCGCTCGAACTCTTCCTGCGTCGCCTTGAGGTTGATCACCTTTTTTTCCGGCAGCAGTTCGCCGGATTTGACCTGCCCGGTGCTGCGCGTGAGGTCCTGTCCGCCCCCCTTGATGATGCTGGAGCTGTCGCCGCTGCCCGCACCACCCATCAGGGCAACTTTCAGGGGAGTCTTGAAATATTCCGAAATACCCTGGAGATCCCCTTTGGCGGTCGAGCCCAATAGCCACATGAGCAGGAAGAACGCCATCATCGCGGTAACGAAGTCTGCATAGGCAATCTTCCACGCGCCGCCGTGATGACCGCCCGCCACTTTCTTGATGCGCTTGATGACTATAGGTCGTTTATCTTCGTTCGCCATGACTGTGGACTATGGGTCTTGTTATCGAAGCAATCATCGTTTCTGCTTGACGTGTTCTTCCAGCTCGGCGAAACCGGGGCGCTCGGTCGAATTCAGCGCCTTGCGCCCGAATTCGACCGCCATCGCAGGCGCATAACCATTGAGATTTGCCAACAGGACGACCTTGATGGCCTGGAGCATCTTGCTGCCCTCCTCGGCCTTTTGCTCCAGCAGCCCGGCCAGCGGACCGACGAAACCGTATGCCAGCAGAATGCCGAGGAAGGTTCCGACCAGCGCATGCGCGATCAACATGCCCAGCTCTGCAGGGGGGATGCCCACCGACTCCATGGTATGCACCACCCCCATCACCGCCGCGACGATACCGAAAGCCGGCATGCCGTCGCCAAGCTTGGCGATAACATGGGATGACACCAGCGCTTCGTGGTGGTGCGTCTCGATCTCCACATCCATCAGGTTTTCGATTTCCATGGCATTGAGGTTGCCGCTGACCATAATGCGCAAATAATCGGTCATGAATTCGACCGCGTGGTGGTCGGCCAATATCTTCGGGTATTTTGCGAATACCGGACTTTCATGCGGATTCTCGACATCGCCCTCGATGGACATCAGGCCTTCTTTGCGCACTTTGCCGAGCAGCTCGTACATCAGCGCCATCAGCTCCATGTAGCTTTCTTTGGTGTATTTCGCGCCTTTAAACACGCTCGGCAGGTCTTTGAAGGTGGCCTTCACCGATTTCATGGTGTTGCCGACAAAAAAGGCCCCCAGCGCACCGCCGCCGATCATCAGCAACTCCAGTGGCTGGAACAATGCTCCCAGATGCCCGCCGGCCAGGGCGAAACCGCCGAAGACGGAGCCCAGAACCACGATATAACCAACAATCACCAGCATTTTTACGCTCCCTCGAGTCGAAACTTTCTTGATTTTACGATGGTATCGTAGCAGCCAGGCGCCCTGTTCATGCATGGAACAGGATGAAAATTCCGCAGCATTTCAGTTTTCAGCAATCCCGGACGCAACAACGCCGCCACTGCTGATGATACCTACTCGTCAGTAGTAGCGGCGCCCGGTACAAGAACTTTAGGCGACTGCGGCCTCGGCTTGCGCAGCTTTTTTCGTTTTTCCCGCACGCGAAGGGGGGCGGCAGATACCGCAACTGTAGTTCGCACAGAGTTCGTTACTGTGCACCACGAATTGCCCTCCACACTCTTTGCATTCTGTCAGTTGCAGCATTCCGGCATCGAAGAAGCGGATCAGGAACCATGCTCGAGTAATGCTCAGGACTGGCTCATCGACCACCTCCACCTGTTCAAGATAGAGGCGATAGCTTTTGATCAGAGCCTCCACACCGGAGATGCCGGCGTTCCTGGTCAGATATTGATGTATCCCCATAAACAGGGAGGAATGGATGTTGGGCAACCAGCTCATGAACCAGTCGGTCGAATATGGCAACATGCCCTTGGATGGCGACTCGCCCTTGACCTCTTTATAGAGCCGCAACAACCGCTCCCGGCTCAACCCGGTCTCCTCCTGCAACAACTGCAGGCGCGCGCCCAGCTCGATAAGGTCGACCGCTATCTGGATCTCGCGCGCCTCGTTCACAACGCTCTTGTTCCGCATGATTTTGGCCCGTCCGCTCAGATCGTCAGGGCTTCGGCAGGCTGGCCGGACATCAGGATGGCTGCATGCGCCTGCGACATCATTCTGTCCTTGTTGTAGTCGGTGACCATGTTGAGCAACAGGCGCTCATCAAAGCGGAATCGGCACAGCAGCATGTTAGATGCCGCCATTTTGAGCATCTGCGCCGGAGAAAGCCCGACAATCAGGTCCGCCAACTCCTCGCTCACCCCAAGACGGAAAATCGCACTCGCCTTATCGTCGCGGATCATTTGCTGCGCAAGCAACATATAAGAAAGATTCGTTTCCTTGATTTCCTCATGCATTTGCTTCGTGTTCATAGCAGTCCCCTCGCTTAAACATTGTGTTGTCTTGTTACGACGATTGCATTCTCGGGGAGAACCGCCAAGGAAAATATCCGACGTATTCCGATTATCGTGTAGGAATATGACCTACAAATGAACGGAATCACCCCTCTTGGCCAAATAAGCCAAGAGGGGTGATTCAGGCGGCACGTAGCAATGCGAGGGGACACAATTGCACGTATGGATAGTGTATCGACAAAGATTTCTGAAACTTTAGCGATTTTATGAAAAATAATTTCCATTCGTTTTTATTAAAATAAATCAATTAGTTGAACCATCACCTTGATTTTCTCCCATCGAATTGCGTCCTCGATGCTGAACTTTCAGAATCAGGCAGGCCACCTTATTGTTAAGTTTGCAACTTTGCTCCATCTGCAGCATTGACTCCTCGTCCCGATGCAGGAGTTTTAGAGTCATCCCTTTGGAAAAATATACTTGGCTATCGTCTGGCTGGAGGGATATTGCTGTATCGAATTGCGTCAGCGCCTCCGCGAATCGTCCAGCATTGCCATATGCCGCTCCCAACAAATAATGTATAGGCTCCAATTCCGGACTTATATCGGATGCACGTTTGAAATCGGCTGCGGCAGCCTCCCACTTCTTTTCAGCCATCTCGGCTTGCCCGCGGTTAAAATAAATACGATCCGCTCCAGCCACCTGTTCATCCTTAAGCAGAATCGCAGCCTCATTCCACAAGCGATAACTATCCGAAAAAATCCACAAACGCGCCCACGATAATGGAATGAACAACAGCAGCAGACAGACCATTATCAGTCTCCCCCTTTGTTCCGGCAACTTTGCCAAGACAATAGGTATAAACAAAGCCATACCGGGCATCCACAGATAGCTGCGATACAGCACGAAAGGCTCCTGCATGCGAATCCCCGCCATCTCTACCCAGAATAACAGCCAGGGATAAAGCATGGCGAAGCCGAACAGGCCGCTCGTACCGCCGCGCAGCAGCAGACGAATACCAAACATTCCGTATAGCATGAAGGCAATGCCGCCGAGCCACGCCTGCCATGATGTTGCCGCAGCAAGGAAAGTTTCGCGCATGTCGATCGACATTAACGTCGGGTCCGGCAATATCCACAACAGCAGATATTTGAAGAACAAGCCTGCCTGCGTCAGGGCACTGAGCAGATGCAACACCGGCGTGCTTTCTTCGATACCCTGCTGCGCGAACAACTGCTTGGCCATCGGCTCGTAAGGACTGCCCAGCACGCCGTGTGCACGCAAAGTAACAAATAGCGCAATGGCAATGAGCGCCAACCAGGTCAGCCACAATACATGCCGATCAACCCGCTTCCCGCTGCTCAGCAACAAACCCATAGCCCATAACACCGCAGGCATTAGTACGCTGTGCTCTTTCGAAAAACAGGCCAGGAAATAGGCGAGTACCGCCAGGGCAAACCAGCGCCTTTCACCGCTCAACAGACCGTGCAAATACGCGAGGAGCATCAGCAGCGAGAACAGCGTGCTCATCAGGACGCTGATCTGGATTACATATCCGACGGCAAATGCCGCCACTGGATGCAGGGCGAACACCGATGCCCCGAACCATGCACCACGTACCGCACGCGCAGGCTCAATCTCATACGCCTGAACCGCAGCGACCAGGTTACGCAGGAAATAAAATAGCAAAACCGCATTGGCAGCATGCAGCAGCATGTTGCATAAACGGTAGATGTACGAAAATTCACTGCTGAATATCGCGTATAACCTGCCTAGGCTGGCATAAGGCAGCCAGCGCAGGCCGAAATCGAAACTATTGCTCTTGTATACCTCAACGGTATCGGTAGAAAAAAAACTCAAGTCATCGAAAAAAAATTGGCTGCCGAGAAATGGTAAATAGATTGCGCCTACCAGCGCGCACAGCCCCAATACCCAGCCCCGGTCATGCCGGGAAAAATAATTGATCAATCTGGCACGATGTTTCACGTATTCCTCACGCAAAAAAAGGCCCCTCCATGGAGGGGCCTTTTTGCACTAAATAATGCTTTAAGGACAATTTGCGCCGGAATTATTGAAGAATTTCTTGGCGATCGTATCCAAATTAGTGCTGCACGCGTAGAGAACTGGCAGCGAAGTCATGCCGGCCCCGACGCCACTTGCAGCCAGAGTGATCGTGCCACCTGCCGCAACCGTTTGGCCCGTGACTGGACCAAGAACCACCGACTGGCCGTCAATCGTAGTCGCCTTTATCTTTCCGGTCGCAAATGTGAGCGACAATCCATACTGGTCGCCTGATGCAGATGCAGAATAATCAATCCGACTCAGTTCCGGCGGCAGGTTAACAGTCGTTAAACCCAGAGAGGTCCATACCGATGGTGTTCCCGTTCCAGCCGTAGCGCCATAAAGCCATGCGTCGGTTGTGGCAGCCCCAGTAGTCGGGAACGATCCATTCTCCTGATAGTACATGGCGATTGCTGTCTTGATGGGATCCAGAGATGTAACCACTTTGGACAGCTTGGCCTTGACCACATAGTCCTGATAAGCAGGAATCGCCACCGCCGCCAGAATACCGATGATCGCAACCACGATCATCAGCTCGATCAGGGTGAAACCTTTTTGAATTTGTTTCATATTGAGCTCCTTGGAAGAATTTATTGTGCCTTTGCGGGCTACACACATGGTGTGCTCATACATACTAGCAGAAGCCGTGCCAAACGTTAAGTTCACAAAAAAACCTATCGCTCCCTCAGCTTATTCACCAGACTTACACGAATAAACATTTGACCAAAACAAAAATCGTCAGCCGGCTGACGATTTTTGTCACCCCGACCCGCTTAAAGCAAGAGTCAGGGCGTATAGCCGGGTATCCTGCTTTCGTCCACCTCGTCGATCTGTTCCGGCCGGAGGAATTGCCTGGCGTAATCGAGATAGACCTTTTCGCGGATGAACACATCGAACAGGTCGGGATCGATATGGCCGTTCTCCTTGAATTTACCCAGAATCGTCAGCGATTCAGTGAGCGTCTTGCCTTCCTTGTAGGGGCGGTCCTTGGCCGTCAGCGCCTCGAAGATATCGGCGATACCCATGACCCGCGCCTGTACCGACATCTGGTCACGCGTCAGCCCCTTGGGATAACCCTTGCCGTCCATACGCTCATGATGCCCGCCGGCATATTCGGGCACCCGCTTCAGGTGGTTCGGCCAGGGCAACGCCTCCAGCATCTTGATAGTGACGTTGATGTGACGATTGATGATCTCGCGTTCAGCCGCGTTCAGGGTACCCGAACGGATGGTCAGGTTCTCGATTTCCTCCTCGCTCAGGAAATCCGCCAATTTGCCCTCGGCATTGCGCCATTGGCGCTTGGCGATCTGGTGCACGCGGGCGATATCGGCATCGCGCATCTTCTCCGAACCGACGTTGCACAGGCGCAGGAATTCGCGCTCGTCGCCGAGCTGCCCGATCAGTGCCTGATAATCCGCCTGAGTCCTGCCGCCCCTGAGCATCTCGATCTCCGCATCGCGCTTCAGCACCTCGAAACGCGTGTCGATCATGTGTATGCGGTCGAAGATGGTTTGCAGCTTGGTGGATTTGTCGACCACGTGGACCGGCGTGGTGATCTTGCCGCAATCGTGCAACAACCCGGCGATCTTGAGTTCGTAACGGTCCTTGTCGGTCAGGTTGAAGTCTTTCAGCACGCCGAGTCTGGAGTGGTTCGCCGCCTCGGCCAGCATCATGGTCAGGGCAGGTACACGTTCGCAGTGCCCGCCGGTATAGGGCGATTTATCGTCGATGGCCGTGTTAATGAGGTTGATCAATGATTCAAACAAGTCCTCAAGCTGCTGAATAAGGCGCCGATTGGTTAGGGCGATGGCCGCCTGCGAAGCCAAAGACTCAAGCAGATGCTGATCGTCTTCAGAGAACGACACAATCACGCCACTTTCCCTATCCTGCGCATTAATGAGCTGCAAAACTCCGATGATTTGGCGCTCATGGTTCTTCATCGGCACTGCAAGGAACGAAGTAGAGCGATAGCCATTCTTCTTGTCGAAGCTTTTGGTACCCGAAAAGTCAAAGCCCTCGGCGGTATAGGCATCAGGGATATTCACCGTCACATCTTCCAATACAACATGCGCAACCACCATAGAATGGTTGGGTTTCCCATCCTTGTCGATCAGTTGGATTGGATAAGGCGTAATGGGATTGCCACTAGTACCACCCTGCGCGGTGCCCAGCGAGTCAGTGCGCATGATCGAGAATTTGAGCTGTTTATTTTCTGGCTCATACAGATACAAAGTTCCTGCATCGGCATTGGTGATTCGCTTGGCGGCAACCAGGATGGTCTCCAGCAGCCGATCAATATCCCGCTCACTAGAAAGAGCCACACCAATCGCATTCAATTCTTCCAGTCGGTGCAACAGATTCTCGCTTTGCATCATAACTATTCCCGATTCTGCAGTGGAGCTAAAGCTACTTGATACAGACGGCACGAACCTGGTGGATGTCGGTGATGCCGCTCAACACCTTCTCGATACCGTCCTGCTTCAAGGTGCGCATCCCTTCTTCCAGCGCGATGGCAAACAGTTCCGCGACGCGCGCATGTTCCTGGATGGCTTTTTTCACCGGATCGGTACCGATCAGCAGTTCGTGCAGGCCGACGCGCCCGCGATAACCGGTGCCGGAGCATTTCTCGCAACCAACCTTCTCGTACAGCGTGATCTGCCCCTTGTCGTCCCCGAACAAGCGGACCCACTCGGCATAGAGAGCCTTGTAGGCTGCATTCGGGTCTTTTTTCCAGGTTTCCGTATTCATCAGCTCGGCCGCATATTCGGTGAGCAGGGCCTTGATCTCGTCCTGCGTGGCGATATGCGCTTTCTTGCAATCCTTGCACAGGCGCTTGGCCAGACGCTGCGCCAAGATGCCGAGCAGCGCATCGGCGAAGTTGAAGGGGTCCATGCCCATGTCGAGCAGGCGGATGATCGATTCCGGCGCACTGTTGGTGTGCAGGGTGGCGAACACCAGGTGGCCGGTCAGCGACGCCTCGATGCCGGTGGAAACCGTTTCCTTGTCGCGCATTTCGCCGACCATGATCACGTCCGGGTCGGCACGCAGGAATGAGCGCATCACTGTCGCAAAATCAAGACCGGCCTTCTTGTTGACCTGCACCTGGCGCAGACCTTTCTGCGTGATTTCCACCGGATCTTCCGCCGTCCAGATCTTGGTATCCGGCGTGTTGATATGCTTCAGGATCGAATGCAGCGTGGTGGTCTTACCGGAACCGGTCGGGCCGCACACGAAAAACAGGCCGTAGGGCTTGCTGACCGTCTTCTTCACCAGTTCCAGATTGCGGGCCGAGAAGCCCATCTGGTCGAGTGGAATGGGCTCGCCGGAAGCCAGGATACGCATCACCACATCCTCGACACCGCCCTGCGAAGGGATGGTCGCCACGCGCAGCTCGATATCCAGCGGACCGTACTTCTTGAACTTGATCTTGCCGTCCTGCGGCTTGCGCTTCTCCGAAATATCCAGATCGCACATGATCTTCAGGCGCGTGACCAGCGCATTGCGGAAGGTGGAGGGCACTTCGATGTAATTCATCAGCGAGCCGTCCTTGCGCAAGCGTATCAAGGTCTTGGCCTTGCCGGGCTGCGGTTCGACATGGATATCCGATGCTCCCATCTTGTATGCATCGATGATGATCTTGTTGACCAGCTTGACCAGTTCGTTGTCGGCCGCAGCGCTGACATCATCCTGGCTGGCACCGTTCGCATCTTCCTCCTCGCCGCTGCCCAGCGAGGTGAGCAGGTCGTCCATGCTCCCCATGTCTTCGAAACTGCCGGTGACATCGCCCACCCCGCCACCGCCACCGCCGTAGAACAGGTCGAGCGTGGCCTTGAATTCGCGCTGGGTACACACCTTGTAGATCAGGCGGTTCTTGGGGAAGATGTTGTTGACCACGCGCGAAGCCTGGATCCGCTCCGGGTCGGTGGTGAGAATCACCACCCCTTCCGGCGTATCGTCCACCGGCACCCAGTGGCTGCTTTCCACATACTCGCGCTTCAGGTTGCGCAACAGCTCGGACGGCTTGATCCGGTCTGGCTTGTACGGTTCATACGGCACACCGAAGAAACTGGACAATGCCTTGCCCAGCGCTTCCGGCTTGACCTGGAATTCGTTCAGCAACACCTCTTCCACATCGATGCCCTTGCGTCGGGCGGTGCGCGTCGCCAGTTCGAATTCGGCCGCCGACATCACGGCATCGGCAACAAGGTAATCGTATTTGGTCTTGACCGTGCTGGCCTGCTGCTGGCGCTGCTTGAGCGCCACCGCCAAGGTCTGCGCCAGCTCACGCGCGCCTTCTTCCACCATCGACGGGAAGGGTATGCCGGCCTTGTTGTTGATGACCTGCATCACCCCGATCAGGTCACCGCCTTCGACATCGACGATGGGCGCGACCAGCATCTGCTTGGTGCGATAGCCGGTGCGCCTGTCCACATCCTGCAGGAAACGCAAGGTCGAACTGTAGGCCGCCAGCTCATGCTCGTCGTAGACATCCTTGAGGTTGAGCATCTTCTTGTGGAAGGCGGCATAGCCCGCAATGCTCTGCTCGGCGATCGGCAACTTGAGGTCCTTGAACGAGTTCAGCCCGGTCTTGACCTTGGAGATCAGCGACGCCTTGTCTTCGCCGACCACGTAGATCGTCAGCCTGTCCGCATTGAACAGGCTGCAGATATCCTTGCTGACGTCCAGCATGATCTCGTCGATGTTGCTGGTAGCATGGATCTTGTTGGTGACGTGGTTGAGGTTCTTGGTGAACTCCAACCGCAACCCCATGTCGTTCATATTGCCTTGTGCCGGACTGGCCATGCTTTTTTCTCCTCGACCTTTCAACCGCTATTGTTGTTGCGCCTTGGGCACGGACCACAAACCGTTCTCCAAGACATACACATCGTATCCCGCCTGCGCCAGAATGAACGCGGCAGCCGCGCTGCGGCGGCCGCTCTGGCAATAGGCGATATAGGGCGTCGCCCTGTTCAGCACACCGATCGCATTCCGGATGTCATTGAGCGGGACGTTGATCGCTCCCGGCAGCTTGTCGTGACGATATTCGGGAGGATGCCGCACATCCAGCCAGACCGCCCCCTGCGCCACTTTCTGTTTTGCATCCTGGTAGCTGATGCGATGCAACAGCGGCTCCTGCATCAACTGCATGAAGTCCTGCTTTTTCAGCCGCAGCAGCACACCGTTGCTTTTCATCGTCACCGTGGCATTGCGCTTGGAATCCGAGATCAGCGCTTCCTCGCCGAACACGTCGCCGGCCTTGAGTTCTGCCAGCACCAGATTCGCCCCGCCGACCAGTCGGGTGACCTGGGCCCGCCCGCTCTCAATCAGATAGTAATAATCGCCTTCGTCGCCTTCGCGGATGATGACATCCTTGTCCCACACCGCGATGGCCTCGATGCGATTGAGCAGCTCGCCGATATTGGCGGACGGCAGGTAGGCGAATGGACTGTTGCTCAGGTTCTCCGCGCTGAACATGCCGGAATTGAGCAGTCTCTTCACGGCCGACTCGGAGCCCTCCTTCACCGCCATCGGCTTCACATCGTCGTGATAGGTGAACTGGTCCCAGGTCACCATGCGATCAAGCAGATCGTCGTTCACCCGCAGCAGCTGTACGTTGCTGAGAGCCTGCGCCGCACGGATGTCAGGCTGGCGCTTCCCGATGGGATGCCGCGCCCACTCCGAGCCGGCCCGGATAACCACGCGGTTGTTGTCTTCGTACTCCACTTCCAGTTCGCCGCGCAACAGGTAGACCGATTGCCCCACCGGCGGATGGTCCTTGAATGGGTCGCTGCCCTGCGCCACGCTTTCCACATGGCAGTAATCGAGCAGCTCGCGCAAGCGCGCCGGGCTGAACGACGAGATCGGTTCCAGCGCGGCGAGTACTCTGATGTCCAAAAGATCTTGCATGATGTCTGTCCGTTCGCTAGAACTCGAACACCTGCCCGTTTTGCAGCATCTTCGGCACAAAACCCCGCACGCACTCGCTGACTTCCTGCATGGTCAGCTCGATCTCTCCCGGTTTCAGGTGAGTGACATAAATTTCGGGGTTGAGCTTGAGCTTGTGCAGTTCATCGGCCAGCAAGGAAGGGCAAAGATGCTTGGAGACGACGGCCAGCTCCTTCTCGGCGTTGGAGAAGGCCGTCTCGACGATCAGGTATTCAAGATTGCGGATGCGGTTGACGGCCTCCCAGAGCGCATCGCATGTGGTGGTATCGCCGCTGAATACCAGGCTGGCCTTGCCGCTGTCGATCTGGAAGCCGACAGCCGGGACCACATGGTTGGCTGGCAATGGCGTGATCATGCGTCCGCCTATCTCAACGGTTTCGCCGCACGCAATGCGCTCGAAACGCAACAGCGGCTGGTGCAAAGTCGGAATCTCGGTGAAATCAGGCCAGATCTCCCAGTTGAAGACGTGCTGCTTGAGGATGGCGATCGTCTCGTCGGTGGCATGGATGACCAGCGGCTGGCCGCGCATGAATCCGACACTGTCGACCAGCAAGGGCAGGCTGGCAATGTGATCCAGATGCGAGTGCGTCACGAAGACATGGTCGATCACGCACATCTCGGCCAGACTGAGATCGCCGACGCCAGTCCCGGCATCGATCAGTACATCGTGATCGAGCAGCATCGAGGTGGTACGCAAATTCCCCCCGATCCCGCCACTGCATCCCAATATTCTCAGTTTCATCGTTAGCGTTCCTGCCAGCCTTATTTCGTCTTGAACACGAATACCCCGTCCCACTTCTCGCCGGGGGGGGTGTTGCGGTAATGGGCCACGCGTTCGGCATACACCTGATAGAGCCTGGCCTGTGGTGCCATCTTCAGCAGACTGAGCAGCTGCAGCTCGGCCTGGTCCCATTGCTGTTTGCGATACATGTCCAGGGCCTGATGGAACAACTGAACCTCTTCCAGCACCGACTGCTCGACCTGGCCGGCCAGACCGAGCGGTTCGAAAATCGCCACCGGCTTGTCCTTGCCCTTGACGCGCACCAGATCGAGCTCCCGGTAGACGAATTCGGGAGCGGCCTCCCGGGTGGTTTCGCCCACCAGCACCCCGACCCCGTATTCCTTGGTGATGCCTTCCAGACGCGACGCCAGATTCACCGCATCGCCCATCACCGTATAGGCCACCCGCACTTCCGAGCCCATGTTGCCCACGCTCACCCGCCCGGAATTGATCCCCACGCCGACATGGATCGGTGGCCAGCCGCGCTCCCTGAAATGCGGCTGCAGTCCGCTCAGCGTACGCTGCATCTCCAGCCCGGACAGCACGGCATGGTATGCATGGCGCGCTTCTGGCAACGGTGCCCCCCAGAACGCCATGATACAGTCGCCCATGTATTTATCAATCGTACCGCGATGGCCATAGATCACCCGCGACAGCGGGGTCAGGAACTCGTTCATCAGCAGCGCCAGTTCCTTCGGATCCAGCCCTTCCGAGATCGTGGTAAAGCCTCGCACATCGGAGAACAGGATGGTCATCTCGCGGCTTTCGCCTTCCATCGAGACCTGCTCCGGGTTCTTGCTCATCTCGTCAACCACTTCGCTGGGCACATATTGCCCGAACAAACTGGTGATCTGTCGCTTGGTGCGTTCGGTCGTGAAATAACCGAAGGTCATGTTCAGCGCAAACAGCGCGAGGGCCAGGATCAATCCGCCGGCCATGGGCAGCGCGATATTGCCGTACTGCCACAATGAGCCGTTGAAGACGATCTCCAGCAACAGCATCCCGGCAGACAGCAGGGTTCCGTACATGGGGCTCAGCAGCGGAAGCAGGATGGCCAGCACCATGCCGACCACCAGCAGCAGCAACACGTTCGCGCCCAGCACATAAGGCGGATTCTGCTTGACGTTCTGGTTGAGGATGCCGCTGATCATGTTGGCATGGACCTCCACACCGGGATAGACCTCGCCGACCGGGGTGGAACGCATATCCATCAAACCCGGTGCGGAGGTTCCCACCAGCACGATCTTGCCTTGCAGCTCTGCCAGCGGGGTGCGCTCATGCAGGACGTCCGCCGCGGAAATATAACGGAACGTACCACGCGCTCCGCGGTACGGCACCAGCGCACCGACCTCGGCATCCACCGGAACGAGCAGATCGCCCTGCGACGACTCCAGCGTCAGCCACTCCAGTCCGCCGTAGTTCTTGTCTTTGCCCGGCGCATATCCCGGCGACAGTTTGGGCATCCCCAAGGCGGCGCGTGCCACCGCCAGCGACAGGGATTCGTAATACGCCCCGTTGTATTCGACGATCATCGGTATGCGCCGCACTTCACCGTCAAAATCCACCACCGGATTGAAATGTCCGGCCGTCGCCGCACTGTCTTGCAATTCCGGCAAGTTCGCGCCATAGCTGTCCCAGCGCATAACGGAGATTGGTCGCCCTTTGAACGTCCCTGCCGCGAACACCGGCTCGGGCAATACACCGGAGACGCTACGGTCCGAGCCGTGCTCGCTGTTGCTGAAGTAATACCCCAACACCACGTTGCGCTGCCTGATCTTGTCGGCGAAGAGTTTGTCGTATTCGAGGTGGGGCTTGAGCTGCGCCAGGACCGACTGGAATTGCGCCACGTTCCTGAGCTGGTTGCGCCCCAGCTCCTGCAAGACCTTCAGGCCGGAGCTGCTGTCCCGTTCCGCAAACACCACGTCGAAACCCGTCACCACCACGCCGTAGTGATCGAACAGCTCATCCATCAGCCTGGCCAGCTTGTCGCGCCCCCATGGCCAGCGTCCTTCTTCCTTCAGGCTTTTTTCGTCGATATCGAGGATGACGATGCGGTCGTCCGCCTTATTCGGCAGAGTGAGACGCATGCGGTAATCGTACAGCTTGGCGTCGATGAACTGGACGAAGCCGAGGCGATACAACCTGGCCGCATCGCCCATGAACAGGAGGACAAGCGATATGCCGAGCGCCATAAGAAGTGCGTGCTTCTTCACTTGCCACCCCGACCTTCACACCCGCAGGTTGCGCACTGACCGATCACTTTGGGTAATCAGGTTTTGTAGTAGAACTCCATTTTCACCCCGGCCAGCTCGATGAGGTCATGGTCGCGCAGTTGGTGCGGCTGCTCGCCGATGGACGAACCGTTCACCGTGGGGAAACTGCCGCCTTCCACGTGAGTGATGAAATAACCGTGCGGCCGGCGCGCCAGCACGGCCACCTGTACGCCCGGTTTGCCCAGCGTGGTCAGGTTCTTCACCAGTTCAAGTTCTTTGCCCGCATTGGGTCCGTTCAATATCTGCACCAGGGCGACGGGCAGCTGTCCGCCGGCGGCTTCCGCCGGCACACCGCTGTTCGTGACATTGAGTTGCGGGCTTGCCTCGCTTTTTCGCGTCACAGTGACGTCCAGCGGCGACTTCGCGGTCGCCTCCCCTACCGGCATCTTGACCGGGGCGCGCAGCACCATGGTCTTCTCGAAATCGGCAGCAGAGGTCTGCGTCGGCTGGTCGTTCAGGTATTTCAGCTTGTATTTGCCGATCTCGATCAGGTCGTTGTTCTGCAGGAAATGCTTCTTGGTCGGCGTGCCGTTGACCGCCAGGCCGTTGGTGCTATCCAGGTCTTCCAGGAAGGAATCGTTCAGGATGGTGACGATGGCCGCATGCTCGCTGCTCACCGCGAGGTTGTCGATCACGATATCGTTGTGCGGCTTGCGGCCTATCGTGGTGCGTTCCTTGTTCAGCGGATATTCTTTCAGCACCACCCCGTCCATGCTGAGTATCAATTTAGCCGGCATATCATCAATCCCCGTAGTTAATTCTTGTCACTTCAACTTTCGAACCAGGCACGCAGCTTCGCCCACCAACCCAATGGGGCGGAGAAACGTCCTTTCACCTTGACCAGAATGACCGACACATTATCACGTCCGCCATTATCGTTGGCCTGTTGCACCAGCTGCGTCGCGGCCAGCGGCAGATTGTTCTGCAGCATCTGCAGGGTCATGCCGATATCCTCGTCCTCGACCATATCGTTCAGGCCATCGGAACACAGCAGATAGATGTCCCCGACCTGCACCTCCAGCACCTGGATCTCCGGCACCACGTCGTCGTCGATACCGACAGCCCGTGTCACCAGGTTCTTGTTCTTCGACAGCCGCGCATCCTCCTTGCTGATCAGCCCGCCGTCTATCTGTTCCTGCAACAGCGAATGATCGCGCGTGACAGCCTCGAATGTGTCGCCGCGCAATCGATACATGCGCGAATCGCCCACATGTGCCACCGCCACGCGGTCATCGTAGAACAGCGCCGTGACGATGGTCGTCCCCATGCCGGCATATTGCGGCTGGCTCTGTGCGGCACGGAAGATGGACAGGTTGGCCTTCTTCACGTTGTCGCGCAGCAACGTCATCCCGAGCTCTTCGCCGGAATCGTCGAGCTGCTCCGGGCGGGCACCTTCCAGATGATGGCGCACCTCGCTGGACAGCACGGAAACCGCTATCCCGCTCGCCACTTCGCCGGCATTATAGCCGCCCATACCGTCCGCCAGCACCACCAATCCGATCTCGGCGTCGTAGGTGACGCTATCCTCATTGTGTGAGCGCACCATCCCCGGGTTGGTCTGGCTGACTATTTCAAGCGCATCTTTTATCTCCACGCACCACCCCTGAGAACGTCTTGTCGTTATTGCCCATGAACAGTTACAAGCTGGCCGCACATTTGCGCAACGCTTCAGCCATCTCACCGCCGCTTGCATAACGGTCTTCAATCTTCTTCGCCAACGACTTGTTGATGATGGCGACCACGCACGGCGGCAAGTCCGGATTGACACTCAGGATATCCGCATGCGGCTCGTTGGCGATACGGAACATCAACTGGGCCATGGAATCGCCCGCAAACGGGAGCTTACCACACGCCAGTTGGTACAAGCTCACCCCCAGCGAGAACAGGTCGGAATGCCCCTCGATCTTGACCCCGGACAGCTGCTCCGGCGACATGTAGGAGGGCGTGCCCAGCACCATGCCGGTTTTGGTCTTGGATGAGTCGGTGATGCGTGCGATGCCGAAATCGGTGACCTTTACCGTATCGGTTTCCGGATCGTACATGATATTGGCCGGCTTGATGTCCCGGTGCACCACGTTCAGGCCATGCGCGTAACCCAGCGCATCCGCCACACGCGCAATGATGCTCAGCACCTTGGGCAAGGGCAGCAGATTGGGCTGTTTGGTGTAGGGCACCAGATCCTTGCCTTTGAGGAACTCCATCGCGATATAGGCCAGGTCATGCTCCTCGCCGGCATCGTACATGGTGACGATGTTGGGATGGTTCAGGCGCCCCGCCGTCTCGGCCTCGCGGAAGAAGCGGGCCTTGACCTCTTCCAGTTCGTCCGCCTCGAACTCCTGCGACAGCGCCATGGTCTTGATCGCCACGACGCGGCCGATCTTCGGGTCCTTGCCCAGGTACACCACGCCCATGGCCCCCTTGCCCAGCTCTTTCTCGATCTCGTAGCGCCCCAGCATCGGTTTGGCCACATTCGCCCGATCCAGCTTCATCGTACTATCGTTGCTGCGCCCCGCAGAACCGCCCAGAATGACCGTTTCGGCCATCGCCCTGGATTGCACCAGCCGCGCTTCCAGATCGCGGAACTTCGGGTTGTGGTCGGCCATATACCTGAACACCGATTCGGCCTTGTTGAACTGGCGCTTGCGTTCGAAATCCAGCCCGAGGTTGTAAAGCACGTCCATCAGGCTATCGTCCAGCGGCACCTTGCGGAACTTGTCGAAAGCCATGTCCAGTTGGCCCTGCCCCTGGAACGCCAGTCCCAGCATGCGATTGCTCTCCGCCGAGTCCGCATCGGACTTGAGCTTGCCCTTCTCCGTCATCAGGAAGCGTTTGGTGGTCAACAACAAATGACCGACCAGCAACAGCGCGGTTGGCAACATCAGCTGCAGCCACATCGCCTGCGTCGTCATCAGGATGAAATGTGCCGCCAGCAGCAACGCGAACAAGCCGCCGGTGACGGCAGCCGCCACCCCCGCGCTCAGGCGCGGCACGAGCAGGATCAGGTACAACGAAACCACCAGAAAAACCGCGCTCTCGGCTGCGAAGCCCCATCTCGGCCGGACAAAAAAGTCCTGTTTGAGGATGCTGGACACCGAGTGCGCCAGCGTCAGTACCGGCGACATCCCGGCGGAGATCGGCGTCACTTGCGACGCCCCCACTCCTGCGGCAGTGGCCCCGATCAGCACAATCTTGTCGCGGTATTTCTCCGGCGGGATCTTCCCGCTCAGCACATCGTAAAACGAATCCACCTGGAAGGCTGGTTTGCCTTCGCGGTCACCGTAGAAGAAGGTATGCATGCGCAGCGCCGGATCGGTGGCGATGTTCTGATTGCCCAGCCTGACGCCCTGCCCCAGCGTCACCTTGATGTCTTTCGGTTCGAGATTCAGGCTCTTTGCTGCCAGCAGCAGCGACAGCGAGGGATAGTACTGATCGAAATATCCGACCACCAGCGGTTCCGTGCGTACCGCTCCGTCCACGTCGGGCGTCGCATTCAGGTGACCGGTGGCCAGCGCATTCGAACCCAGCACTGGGATCGGTATCTGTACGCCCAGCGCGGGGAGCGGCATGGACGCATCCACACCGCCCTGGATGTTGGTCAGATTGTTCTTCAGGATGTAGTCCGGCAATGGATTGTCCGGTTTGCCTTGCGGTTCGCCCAAGTCGAAATACATACCCAGCAGCACATCGTTAGCCTTGAGCATGCTTGCGGCCAGCTGCTGGTCGTTGTCCAGATGCAGCAAGGCGTCCTGCAGCAGCGCATCGAGCTGCGCCCACTCCGCCGGATTGCTGCGTTTCAGGGAAGAGTCGGCGAGCATCGCGCCGATCTTGTTGATATAGCCCAGGCCGGCATCGACTTGCGGCTCGAAAAAGAAAACGGTATTGCCGACCACCTTGGCCTGGCCTGCCGCCAGGATATCCAGCATCTTGCCCTGGATCGCGCGCGGCCAGGGCCAACGGCCCAAGTTAGCGATACTCTGGTCGTCGATGGCGATGATCGCGATCTTGTCGCTGGGAACGCGCGACGACGCCAGCACACCCCAGTCATAGGCTTTGCGCTCCAGGCTCTGGATCACATCGCTGTTGGCACCGAACAGGAACACTAATGCAATCAGCAAGGCGGTGAACCAGTCCGATTTCAAGAATGTTTTTCTCATATTCGCCCTGCCCGATTTACCAGCTCCCTGAGCACTCAGGGTCGAATACTAAAACAATTTTCAAAATCAAACCATACCTGTTTGATTTATCAGCCATTTCACTTTACCAGCAGCACCGGTATCCTGGCCAAATGAGCCACTTTGCTGGCCACCGAACCCAGCAACAAATCGGACAGGGTGTCTTGCCCGTGCGCACTGATCACGATCTGGTCGACCTGCTTCTCTTGCGCATATTGCACGATGGCCTCGGCCGGCGTTCCCACGCTGATGTGGTAGTTGTAGGCCAGGCCCGCCGCATCCAGCCTGGCACGGGCCTCGGCCAAGGCCGCCATGCCTTGCTCGCGGTAGTAATCGTTGATGGTGTCCTGACTGATGAACAGCTTGACGTTGCCGGATGCCAGCTTCCATTGCACGTTCAGCAGACACACCTGTGGAATTTCCTTGAGCCATGCCACACTGGCGATCACATGATCTACCGCGCGATTGGCGGCCTTGGAACCGTCTATGGGGATCAATACTTTCATCGTCTGCCTCCGTTCAGGATTTGTCGTGCGCAGCGGGCACTTGCTCATCCACCAGGTCCACCGCCCTCGCCGCGGCCGCCATGCGCAGCGCCAGCCATTTGCCGATTGCCAGCACCAGCACCGCGCATGCGCCCGGAACCAGCCAGTGCAACGCATGCTGCGCTTCCAGCATGGGCTTGAACAACGCCTCGCCGACCAGCATTTCGCCCGCCACATAACCGAGCAAGGCTCCGCCCGCATAGATGATGAATGGGAAACGGTCGATCAGCTTCAGCACCAGCTGGCTGCTCCAGGCGATCAACGGAATGCTCACCAGCAGGCCGAACACCAGCAGCATCGCATTGCCATGCGCGGCCGCCGCCACGCCGAGCACGTTGTCCAGGCTCATCACGAAATCGGCGATGATGATGGTCTTCACCGCCCCCCACAGGTGGGTGTCCGCCTTGACGCTACCCTCGCCGTGCTCTTCTTCCGGCAGGATCAGCTTGATGCCGATCCAGATCAACAAAAGCGCACCGACCAGCTTGAGATACGGCAACGACAGCAGGCTGACCGCGAAGAACGTCAACACCACGCGCAGCAGGATCGCCCCGGCCACGCCATAAGCAATACCCTTCTTGCGCTGGTCCGGTGGCAGGTTGCGGCAGGCCAGCGCGATCACCACCGCATTGTCGCCGGACAGCAGCAAGTCGATCACGATGATCTTGAATACATCCACCCAGAACTGGGCGCTCGACAACATTTCCAGCATCGTCAACCCTTCAATATTTTTTGCATCGTGCGCCCCATCTCGGCCGGATTGCGCGTGATGTGGATGCCGCACTCTTCCATCACCGCCAGCTTCTCGTTGGCGCCGCCCTGCCCGCCGGAGATGATCGCGCCGGCATGGCCCATGCGCTTGCCTTCCGGCGCGGTGACGCCGGCGATGAAACCGACCACCGGTTTCTTCATGTTGGCCTTGATCCAGCGCGCGCATTCCTCCTCGTCGCTGCCACCGATCTCGCCCACCATGATCACCGCGTCGGTCTCGGGATCGTCGTTGAACAGCCTCATCACGTCGATGTGCTTGAGGCCGTTGATCGGATCTCCGCCGATGCCGACGCAGGACGACTGCCCGTAGCCAAGCGCGGTGAGCTGCCCGACCGCCTCGTAGGTCAGCGTGCCGGAACGAGACACCACGCCGATGCGCCCCTTCTTGTGGATATGGCCAGGCATGATGCCGATCTTGATCTCGTCCGGCGTGATCAGGCCGGGACAGTTCGGCCCGATCAGCAAGGTCTTCTTGCCTTGCATCCTGTAGCGCGTCTTCAGCATATCGTGCACCGGGATGCCTTCGGTGATGCAGATCACCAAATCCAGTTCGGCTTCGACTGCCTCGTCGATGGCCGCGGCTGCACCCGAAGGCGGCACGTAGATCACCGATACGGTCGCGCCGGTTGCCACCTTGGCATCGCGCACCGTGGCATACACCGGGATGCCCTCGAACTGCTCGCCCACCTTCTTCGGGTTCACGCCTGCCACGAAGCAGTTGGCGCCGTTCGCATACTGCTTGCAATGGAAGGTATGGAACTGGCCGACCTTGCCGGTCATGCCCTGGGTGATGACTCTGGTGTTTTTACTAATGAGGATGCTCATTTCGCCCCCTTTGCCGCAGCCACGACCTTTTGTGCCGCATCCGCCATGTCGTTGCCGGAAATGATGGGCAAGCCGGAATCCGCCAGGATCTTCTTGCCCAGTTCCACATTGGTACCTTCCAGCCGTACCACCAGCGGCACGGCAAGATGCACCTCGCGCGCCGCCGCTACCACGCCCTCGGCGATCACGTCGCACTTCATGATGCCGCCGAAGATGTTGACCAGGATCGCCTTGAGGTGCGGATTCTTCAGCATCAGTTTGAATGCCTCAGTGACCTTCTCCTTGCTGGCACCACCGCCGACATCGAGAAAGTTCGCCGGGTTGCCGCCATACAGCTTGATGATGTCCATGGTCGCCATCGCCAGACCGGCGCCGTTCACTAGGCAGCCGATATCGCCGTCCAGCTGGATGTAGCTGAGCTCGAACTTCGACGCCTCGATCTCGGCCGGGTCTTCCTCATCCAGGTCGCGCAACGCGACGATCTCGGGATGGCGGTACAGCGCGTTGGAATCGAAATTGAATTTTGCGTCCAGCGCCAGCACACGATTGTCCGCGGTCAGCACCAGCGGATTGATCTCGGCCAGCATCGCGTCCTTTTCGACGAAAGCGCGATACAGGCCCTGCAACACCTTGACTGCGTCGGCGCTCGCCGCATCGGGAATGCCGATCGCGCGAGCCGTCTCAGCCGCCTCGGCCGCGGTCAGGCCAGTCGCGGGATCGATGCGCACGGTCCGGATCTTCCCGGGCGAACGTTTGGCGACCTCTTCGATCTCCATGCCGCCCTCGCTCGATGCCAGCAGGGCCACGCGCTGCGAGCCGCGATCCACCACCATGCCGACATAGAACTCCCTGGCGATCTGCGCACCTTCCTCGATCAGCAATCTCCTCACCACCTGCCCCTCCGGACCGGTCTGGTGCGTAACGAGATGCATGCCGAGAATCTGCTGCGCAAACGTGCGCACCTCATCCGGCGATTTCGCCACCTTCACGCCGCCGCCTTTGCCGCGACCACCCGCATGGATCTGCGCCTTCACCACCCAGACTTTGCCGCCCAATTCCTGCGCGGCAGCAACCGCTGCCTCGACGTTGAAACACGGCACTCCGCGCGGGGTGGGCACGCCAAACTCGCGCAATATCTCTTTACCCTGGTATTCGTGGATTTTCATGATGACTCCCGTTCGGAACGGGCAGAATTTACCAGACCGCGCACGAATGCGCAGGCATTTCAGCATGTGTGCAACCACTCCGCATCCACGCACACCGGATTTCAGGATGCACGCATGCAGAGATGGCGCATCGAATCCGAATTGAAAATTGTCACCTGCTGCCGGGCAACATAGAATGCCTGACAGTCATCGGATTATTGCCCGAACTTCCTGCAACGGCAGTCCTTAGCCGGACTGCGTTTTTACACACCGAGCCTGCCGCATCGCGATGAATATCGAATCCTTTACAATCTACCTGATCCCCATCCTGCTGATCCTGTTCCTGTATCTGCGCGGCAGGTATAAACATGAAGCTGCCGCCGTCGAAGTGTTCACCGAATCGATCGAAGCCGGATTGACCGAGCCATCGTCCCTGCACCCCGAGATCGACCCCAATCTGTGCATGGGAGCTGGCAGCTGCATCAGCGCCTGCCCCGAACATGCGATCGGCATGATCAAGGGCAAAGCGGTCCTGATCAACCCGACCCATTGCATCGGACACGGCGCTTGCGCACCGGCTTGCCCGCATAACGCAATCAAGCTGGTGTTTGGCACGGCCAAACGCGGCATGGACATCCCGCAGGTGGATGCCAACTTTGAAACCAATGTGCCCGGACTCTTCATCGCCGGCGAACTCGGCGGCATGGGCCTGATCCGCAAGGCTGCGACCCAGGGCATCCAGGCCATGGAATCCATCGCCAAACTCAAGGGCAGCAGCAACCCGTACGATGTTGTCATCATCGGCACCGGCCCTGCCGGCCTGGCGGCAACGCTCGGCGCGATCGAGAAAAAATTGCGCTATGTCACCATCGAACAGGAAACTGCGCTGGGCGGAGCGATCTTCCAGTACCCGCGCAACAAGGTCGTCATGACCGCACCGGTCAAGCTGCCCATCGTCGGGAAAGTGCACTTTCAGGAAGTCAGCAAGGAAAAACTGCTCGAGTTCTGGCAAGGAATCATCCAGAAGACCGGCATGAAGCTGAACTTCAACGAACGCATGGAGAATATCGAAAAGACCGGCAAAGGCTTCATCGTCAAGACCACCAAAGGTTCTTATGAGACCCGCGCAGTCCTCCTCGCCATCGGGCGCCGCGGCACCCCGCGCAAACTGGGGGTGCCCGGCGAAGACCTGCCGAAGGTCGTGTACCGCCTGATCGAGCCGGAGCAATACCGAAACATGCATGTCCTGGTGGTGGGCGGCGGCGACAGCGCGCTGGAAGCCGCCATGGCCATCGCCGAGCAACCGGGCACGACCGTCACGCTTTCCTATCGCAGCGATGCATTCGGACGCGGCAAACCGAAGAACCGCGACCGCCTGAAGGAGATGTCGGAAAAAGGCATGTTGACCGTACGCCTGAAATCGAACGTAAAGCTGGTCAACAAGGAAAAAGTCTTCCTGGAACAGGACGGAAAACTGATGCAGTTCCCCAACGATGCCGTCATCGTGTGTGCCGGCGGCATTTTGCCCACCCCTTTCCTCAAGCAGATCGGCGTGATCGTCGAATCCAAGTTCGGCACCGAGTAAGCTGCGGGAAATAAAAAAGCCTGCCCCTGGGCAAGCCTTTCTGTGCAACTGGTGCCGCCTATCGGATTCGAACTGATGACCTACCGCTTACAAGGCGGTTGCTCTACCAACTGAGCTAAGGCGGCGGTTTGAAACTGGTGGGTCGGGCGAGATTCGAACTCGCGACCAACGGATTAAAAGTCCGCTGCTCTACCGACTGAGCTACCGACCCCTCCCAAAAGGGAGCGCGCATTATACGGGTTTGACTTCGGGTGTCAAACGAGAGCCGGCCGTTGTCTATGCGCCGCGATAACGCGTGGAATCAGGCACTCCGGCAGACTGGAAGCCTTCGCGGCGCAACCGGCAGGAATCGCAGCGGCCGCAGGCACGGCCTTGCTCGTCGGCCTGGTAGCAGGAGACCGTGATCCCGAAATCCACCCCCAGGCGCACGCCTTCGCGGATGATCTCCCCCTTGGACAGATGCAACAGCGGCGCATGCAAGGTGAGCGGTTCGCCTTCCACTGCCGCCTTGGTCGCCAGGTTCGCCATGCGCTCGAATGCCGCCACATATTCCGGCCGGCAATCTGGATAGCCGGAATAATCCACGGCATTCACCCCGAAGAAGATGTCCTGCGCCTTCAGCACCTCGGCCCATGCCAGCGCCAGCGACAACATGATGGTATTGCGTGCAGGAACATAGGTTAGCGGAATGCCGCTGCTTGCGCTCTCGGGCACCGCAATGCGGGAATCGGTCAACGCCGAACCGCCGAATCCGGTGAGATCGATGTTCACCACACGATGTTCGCGCGCACCGAGTGCCTGCGCGACCTGCCGTGCCGCAGCCAGTTCGGCATGATGGCGCTGCCCATAGTCCACGCTTAACGCATAGCATTCGAATCCTTGTGCACGCGCCATCGCCAGCACCGTAGCCGAATCCAGTCCTCCCGACAGCAATACCACCGCTCGCTTCATCTTTAACGTCCCGCCTCGTTACCCCATAGCAACTTGTGCAGCTGCACCTGCAAACGCACCGGCAGATGGTCGCGCAATATCCATTCGGCAAGATCCCGGGGGGCCAGCTGACCTTGCGCCGGGGAGAACAGCACGGCACAGCGTCGGGCCAGCTGATGCTCCTGCACTACCTGTTTCGCCCATGCGTAATCCGCCTCGTCGCACAGCACGAACTTGATCTCGTCGCGGGAATCCAGGTGATCCAGATTGCTCCAGAGGTTCTTGGCCATTTCGCCGGAAGCCGGTGTCTTGATGTCCAGCACCGTCATCACCCGCGCATCCACGCCACTCACATCCAGGGCGCCGCCGGTCTCCAGCGACACCTCGTAGCCTGCATCGCAAAGGGCGCGCAACAGGGAAGGGCAATTCTTCTGCGCGAGCGGCTCGCCGCCGGTGACGGTGACAAAACGCGGCGCATGGCGCGCCACCTCGGCCATGATCGCATCCAGCGTCATGGTCTGCCCGCCGGTGAAAGCGTAGGTCGTATCGCAGTAGGTGCAGCGCAAAGGACAGCCGGTCAGGCGCACGAACACGGTCGGCAGTCCGACGCGGCTGGTCTCGCCTTGCAGGGAATAGAAAATCTCGCTGATGCGCAACGACTCGCTACTGTTATGAGACATCGCCTTCGGAGGAACTACTTGATAGTGGCAAGGCGTTTCTTCGCCTTGTCGGATGCATCGCTACCCGGAAACTGGGAAATGAGCTGCTTGAGGGTCTTCCTGGCCGCCGTCTTGTTCTTCAATTCCAGCTGGCACTCGGCGATATTGAGCATCGCCTCGGCGACGCGCGGGTGATCCTGGAACTTGCTGACCAGCGTCTCGTAACTGCTCAGACAGTTCTTGTAATCCCTCAACAGGAAATACGAGTTGCCCATCCAGTAACGGACATTGGCCTCATGCACGGATTGCGGATAATTCTTCAGGAAATCGCGGAACGCCGCAGCGGCGTTCTGGTAGTTCTCGTTTTTGTACAGCGTATAGGCCGCATCGAATGCACGGTTCTCGCCCAGCGGATCGGCCGACACATCCCTGGTACCGTCGCCGCGATCCGATGCGGCGGCTGTGGAATCGCCCGCCCCCGCCTCGATATGACGCAAACGCGTATCCAGATCGATGTAGAAATCCTTCTGGCGTTTTTCGGCATCCTGCAGGTCATGCGAGAATTCCTCGTTCTGACCGCGCAGCTTGCGCAATTCCGTATTCAGCGCTTCCATCTGCATCTGCAGATCGAGCGTGGAGCGGATAGCCTGCTCCTTGTCCGCCTCGGACGAGGCTAACGCCTTCTCCAGCTTGATGACACGCGCCTCCAGTTGCTGCACCTGCTTGCGCGCATCCTCGTCGGCAAACAACCCCGCCGAAGCGTGGCTGCTCGCAGCGCACAAACAGAGCAACAACCAGAAACGCATGGGCTTATTGCTTACTTGCTCAGATAAACGATGTCGGCACGACGATTCTGCGACCAGCACGATTCGTTATGCTCGGCGCAACGCGGCTTTTCTTCGCCGTAGCTGACCGTTTCGATCTGCGCTGCGCTCGCACCGGACAGAATCAGCATCTTCTTCACGTTGTTGGCACGACGCTGCCCCAGGGCCAGGTTGTACTCGGTGCTGCCGCGCTCGTCGGCATTGCCTTCCACACGAACCTTGACGTCCTTGTTCTTGCCCAGATATTCGCCGTGCTTTTGCAAGGTGGCACGATCCGCTTCTTGCACCGCATCGACATCGAACGGGAAGTACACGCTGCGCACTTCCGGTACGGCTGCCGCAGCGGCGGCAGCGGCAGCGGCGGCTGCATCGGCCGCAGAAGTGGTCTGCGCGGTTTGTGCGGTACCGGTGTCAGGTGCTGTCGTTTCTGTCGCGGCCGGAGCAGCAGGCGCGCTAGCCGTTTCTTTCGGCTTCTCGGTCGCGCAGGCGGCCAGCAGATTGACCAATAAAATGCTCAGGATAATTTTCTTCATCGCAATCTCCTAATATCTGTTATTTAAGGAAAGGTCCCCAGATCGGTTCGCGTATATCACCACGCTGAGCGACCATCTTTTGCTTCACTCTTCCATCGCTAGATACGGTCGCCAATATACCACGACCTTGCGACTCGGTTGCAAACAAGACCAGCTTGCCATTGGGCGCGAAACTTGGTTTCTTCTCCCATCCGCCGCCGGTCAACACCTGCATCTGCTGGTTCGCGAAATCCTGTACCGCAATATAGAACACGCCATCGACAAAGTGCGAGAACACGAAGCTCTTCCCATCCGGGCTGAAGCGCGGGGAAAAATTATTGGCGCCTTCGAAAGTCAATCGCTCGGCATGGCCGCCCTCTACCGGTACGCGATAGATCTGCGCGCTGCCGCCGCGATCCGAGGTGAACAACAGCAATTTGCCGTCCGGGGAAAACACCGGTTCGGTGTCGATCGTCTCGCTGAAGGTGATACGGCGCAGATCCTTGCCATCGCTGCGCACAATGTAGAGCTGCGAACTGCCGTCGCGCGACAGGACCATCGCGAGCTGTTTGCCATCCGGCGACCAGGCCGGCGCGCTGTTGCTGCCGGAGAAATCCGCCAGCACGCTGCGCTGGCTCGTCAGCAGCGATTGCACGAAGATCGTCGCATGGCCGCGCTCGAAGCTCACATAGGCGAGCTGGCTGCCGTCCGGCGACCAGGCGGGCGACATGATCGGTTCGTTCAAAGCCAGCAGGGTCTGTTCGCCGTAACCGTCGCTGTCGGCCACGACCAGCCGGTATCGCTTGCCTTCACGGTTCACATAGGCGATGCGGGTGCTGAATACGCCGGGACTGCCGGTCAGCTTCTCGTAGACCAGGTCGGCGATGCGATGTCCGATGGCGCGCACCTGCTCGTTCTTGGCGGTCACCGCCAGGCCGATAAGTTCCGTATGACGCACCATGTCCAGCAGGTGGAACCGCACCTCGGTACGGCCGCCGTCGACGGATCGCACCTGGCCGATGATCAGCGCCTCCACCCCCGGCCACTCGACGTAATTCACTGCGCCCGGTTCGTGCGGCACCTTGCCGGCGGGGTCGATCATCTTGAACAGGCCGGTGCGCAGCAGGTCGTTCGACACCACGCCGCTGACCGCCTGTGCGCCCATCTGTTCTTCCCCGGCGAAACGCACCAGCGAGATCGGGATCTGATGCTCGCCGGCCCCCGTGATCTCGATGGTCAGCTCAGCTCGCGCAGAACACGCAACACACAACAATAAAATGACACCCAACAAACGCATTGCACACCCTCCTAGGGTTTAATCGACAACTTTAATTCGCGGAACATCTTCTGCAGCGAAACGTCGTTCGGCACCGGCAGCGGTTCCGCCGACAGGATCGCGCGTGCCGCCGCATCGTCGTAGGCCGGAAAACCGCTGCTCTTCAGCAGCACCGGATCGTCCATCAGCATGCCATCCGGCAGCAAGGTGACCTTGAAGATCGCCTCGGCGCTGTCGGGCACGTCTGCCACGGCTTTCATCTTGCGCCGGATCTTGCTGCGTATCATGTCCTGGTAACGCTCGACCTGCGCCCGCGTCGCCGCACTCACTTCGGCACGGACCCGTTCCTGCTCGGCCTGCCGGATCTTCTCCGAATACGCTTCCAGTTCGCGCCGTTCCGCTTCCTGCCTGGCCTTGGCCGCCGCTTTCTGGTCATCCGGCTTGGCAGGTTTCTCTTTCGCCACGGACTTCTTGCTCTTCTTGTCGCGCACCTGAATATCCGCCTTCGCCGGCGGCAAGACGGGTGGTACGACCTTGGCCAGAGGCGCAGGTTCCACTTTGGCTGGTTGCGGCGGCGGAGGTGGCGGCGGTGCCGGCTCCTGCCTGGGAACGGGCGCGGCATCCGGCAGGCTGTCCCACATCTGCACCGTAAAGCTCTCCGGCGACTGCGATTGCCAGCGGACGCCGAAATACAGCAGCGCAAAGAACGCCACATGCACCATCAGCGCCAGTGCGCCGGCCGAGTAGCGATAGGGTTCGCGATACGACAGTGCGCTGCTCATCTGGTCTTGGTAAGCAACCCGATCTTCTTGATATGCTGCTGCTGCAAGGTTTCCATCACGCTCACCACTTCCTCATAGCGCACGCTCCTGTCGGCAGAGATCACCACCGGCTGCTCGGGATTCTTCGCCAGGCTCTGCTGCAACAGCGCGGACAGCTCATCGTGCGACACCGGGAACTCCACTCCGCCGCGGGCATGGTCGCGCAAGGACCAGGTCCTGTCCTTCTTGATGATGACCTCCAGCGGCGCAACCGACGGCGCCGACGACTTCCCCACACTGGGCAGGTCGATCTGTCCCGGATTCATCAACGGCGCAGTGATCATGAAGATGACCAGCAGCACCAGCATCACATCGATGTAAGGCACGACATTGATCTGGCTCATCTGTTGATGGGCGGCACGCCGGCCATAGCTCATGGCTGCCTCTGCAGGACATTGGAGAACTCCTCGATGAAGCTCTCGAAGCGGGACGACAGACGTGCGATGTCATAGGCATAGCGGTTGTAGGCCACCACCGCCGGGATCGCGGCGAACAATCCCATGGCCGTCGCCACCAGCGCCTCGGCGATACCCGGAGCGACCTGTGCAAGGGTCGCCTGACCGACGCTGGACAGGCCACGGAATGCGTTCATGATGCCCCACACCGTGCCCAGCAATCCGACATAGGGACTGACCGAACCGACCGTGGCCAGGAAGGACAGGTGCGACTCCAGATCGTCCATTTCGCGCTGGTAACGGGCCCGCATCGCGCGGCGCGTACCATCCATCACTGCAGCACTTTCCACGCCATGAGTCTTTTTCAGTTTGACGAACTCAGCAAAACCCGCCGCAAAAATGCGCTCCAGCGCCCCCACATCGCGCCGCGCCTGGCTGTTGGCCTGCTGATAGAGCGCATTCAGGTTCGGGTTGCCCCAGAACGCATCTTCGAATTCCACCGTCTGCTTGACGGCCGCCCTCACCCCGAACATCTTCAGGAAGATGTACCACCACGACATCAGCGACACCGACAGCAACAACCCCATCACCAGCTGCACCAGCACGCTGGCGTTGGCGACCAGATGAACGAACGACAAATCCTGGATCAGTTCCATGCTCAATCCCAATGTTTACGCAATACGTCCGGCACGCTCACCGGCTTGAAGGTTTTCATGTCCACGCAGACCAGATGCACCTCTCCTTCGGCCAGCAATTCCTCACCGCGCAGGATCTGCTGCGACACGGTGACGCGGCTGCGCCCGACCTCCTTGATGCTGGAAGTGACCGCCACCAGGTCGTCCAGCAGGGCCGGTTTCAGGTAATCCAGCTTGAGCGAGCGCACCACGAACACCATGCCCAGCTCCTGCATCAGCCCCGCGTTGCTGTAGCCGAAGGTACGCAGCCACTCGGTGCGCGAACGCTCCATGAAGTTCACATAGCTGGCGTGATAGGTCACGCCGCCGGCATCCGTGTCCTGGAAATAAATCCGGACCGGCCATGAGAACACCTTGTGCTTACTCATCCCACAATTCCTTGTTGTTGCCGCTGCGCGGCTGGATCAGCCCGAAATGCTGATAAGCGTTCGCCGTCGCCATGCGCCCGCGCGGCGTACGCTGCAGGTAGCCCTGCTGGATCAGGTAAGGTTCCAGCACATCCTCGATGGTGTCGCGCTCTTCGCCGATGGCGGCAGCGAGGTTGTCCACCCCGACCGGTCCGCCCATGAATTTCTCGATCACGGTCTGCAACAGCTTGCGGTCCATCACATCCAGCCCGCGCGAATCGACATCCAGCATGGTCAGCGCGGCATCCGCCACTTCGCGGTTGGCATCGCCGCCTGCCTTCACATCGGCGAAGTCACGCACCCGGCGCAAGAGCCGGTTGGCAATGCGCGGCGTGCCGCGCGAACGTTTTGCGATCTCCAGCGCGCCATCCTGGGTCAGGCTCATCTCCAGCAGCGAGGCCGAACGCATCACGATGCGCTGCAACTCTTCCGCCGTGTAGAACTCCAGCCGCGCCACGATGCCGAAACGGTCGCGCAGCGGGTTGGTCAGCATGCCGGCCCGCGTGGTCGCGCCGACCAGCGTAAACGGCGGCAGATCGATCTTCACGGAACGGGCCCCCGGCCCCTCGCCGATCATGATGTCGATCTGGTAATCCTCCAGCGCCGGATAGAGTATCTCCTCCACCACCGGCGACAGGCGATGGATCTCGTCGATGAACAATACGTCGTGCGGCTCCAGATTGGTCAGCAGGGCCGCCAGATCGCCCGCCCGTTCCAGCACCGGGCCGGAAGTATGGCGGATGTTGACACCCATCTCGCGCGCGATGATCTGCGCCAGCGTGGTCTTGCCCAGACCGGGCGGTCCGAACAGCAGCACGTGATCGAGCGGCTCTTTGCGCTGTTTCGCGGCCTGGATGAATATCTCCAGCTGGCCGCGTATCTTCTCCTGCCCGACATATTCGTCCAGCTGCTTGGGGCGCAGCGCGCGCTCCAGTGCCTCTTCCTGCTGCGAGACAGGCGCAGCGGAGATGAGGCGCGGTGCGGCGGAAAGGTCGTCGTGCTGGATCATGCTCTGGATAATAACTTAAGCGCCTGGCGAATGCCGTCCGAGACGCCGGACTCCTTCGGCAACTGCTTCGCCGCCCAGTCCGCTTCTTTCTCGTTGTAACCCAGCGCCAGCAAGGCATTGACGATATCGCCGCCGGACGATGCGGCCGGCATGCCAGATGACGTCCCGGGCGCGCTCGCCGCAAACTTGCCCTGCAGTTCCAGCAACAGGCGTTCGGCTGTCTTCTTGCCCACGCCGGGAATCCTGGTCAGGCGCGAAGCATCCTTGTCCGCCACCGCAGCCGCAAGGTCGGCGATGCTCAGGCCCGACAGCACGGAAAGCGCGAGCTTGGGGCCGACGCCGCTGATTTTCAGCAGCTGGCGGAAGGCAAGGCGCTCTTCCTGGCTCAGGAAGCCGAACAGCAGATGCGCATCCTCGCGCACGATGAGCTGCGTGTGCAGCGTGACCTTTTCCTGCAACGCGGGCAGGTTGTAGAAGGTGCTCATCGGCACGTCCACCTCGTAGCCGACGCCCTGCACATCCAGCAGTATCTGCGGCGGGTTCTTCTCCAGCAGGATGCCGCTCAGTCTTCCGATCATGTATTTCCTTTACTCAATATCAACGCCAGCGACAGTAACGCCCCATGCGCCATCATCGCCCCGATGGTCAGCTTGATCGCATCGCCCAGCTGTTGGGGCTGTGCGGCGTGACGCAACAGCAATCGCGACGCCCCCGCGCTCAACGGCAATGCGAACAGCGCCAGCAGGGCGAGCAACGGCAACCGGCCCAGCGCCACGAGCGCCAGCAACCAGATATACGCCAGCGCGACGATCAGCACATACCCCCAGCGTGCCTGCCGCACTTCCAGGCGCGCCACCCAGTGCAGCTTGCCGGCGGCGGTGTCGGCTACGCGATCGGGGAACTGGTTGATGTAGAGCAGGTTGGTCACCAGCAGCGCGTACGGCAATCCTGCCGCAAAAGGCGCGGCTGCAAAACCCTTGCGCTGCACGAAATCCGCACCGACGGTGATGGCAAGAAATCCTGCCGCCACGCACAACTCCCCCAGGCCGCGGCTGTTCAGGCGAAAAGGCGGCGCCGAATACGCCCAGCCGATGAACAACCCCGCCAGCCCGACGTAAAACAGCTGCGACGCGGAACGGGCCATCAGCCACAGCCCGGCAGCAGCCACACACGCCATCAGCACAAACCCGAGGTTGCGCGTCTGCGCCAGCGTCAGCACGCCGTTCTGGATGAAGCGGCTGCCGCCGGTGAAGGGGAAGATGCGCCCGGTGTTCTGCGCATCGGTGCCGTTGAGCGCATCGTAATAATCATTCAGCACGTTCACCCCGGCATGAGCCAGCAGTGCCAACAGCAGCGTGATCAGCGCGAACGGGACATCGAACGCCAGGCCATCGTGCCAGGCGACCGCCAGCCCGATCGTGCAGGCCATCAGGCTGGCCGTCAGGAAGGCCGGCCGCGTCGCCGCGAAATAACGTGCGAGCGGGTTCTGGAATGCTGCGAGCGTCGGTTCCATCGGTTGCGTCATACCAGTCTCCCCCCCCGTACACGAAACCCCTTGGTCGCCAAGGCCCCCAACCCCATGCCGCCGTGCGCATGGCAGATGGCGCAGGCCAGCGCATCCGCCGCATCCGGACTGGGCGTGCCGGACAGTTTGAGCAGGCGCTGCACCATCGCCTGCACCTGCTCCTTGTCGGCGTGGCCGTTGCCGACCACCGCCTGCTTCACCTGCAGCGCGGTGTATTCCGCCACCGGCAAATCCGCCTGCACCGCTGCACAGATGGCCGCGCCGCGCGCCTGGCCGAGCAGCAGCGTGGACTGCGGGTTGACGTTGACGAACACCTTTTCCACCGCCACCTGCTCCGGCTTGTGCCGGGCGATGACCTCGCCCAGCGAACTGAGGATCACTTTCAAGCGCCCCGGCAATTCGCCGTCCGGCGTCTTGATGCAACCGCTGGCAACGTAGTGCAACTGCTGGCCTTGCTTGTCGAGCACACCGAACCCCGTGATGCGCAGGCCGGGGTCAATACCTAAAATGCGCACCGAGCCACTCACTGATTATTTTGGCTTGTAGCCAAATTTAACTAACTGCCCCATCAAATAATCCTCAAGATTATTTATGTGCCCATCTTTGACCTCGATCAGTTTCAGCCCATTCTGTCGATACATCTCCAGCTTTCTTTCTTTTCTTTCCTTATATTTAGGATTGCTTTCCATGCCCCAGAACTCAATATAGAGATTAAATTCAGGCAGAAAAAAGTCGCAGTACATTGTCTGCTCTATCGGCACCAAACGCTCATAGGCATGGACAATTCGATTCTCATAGAGCAACCCGTCAATCATCGCTTCACCACGCGAGCGCACCATATGTCCATCAGATGCGCGAATTGTCGGGGGAAACCGCTCACGAAACCCTTCCTCGCTCTTGTCTGCCGCACCTTCAGTCATGAGAGGATTTTGCGTAACAACTGGCGGCGCTATTTCAACTAAAACAAGCTCATCAACTGCTTTTTGAAGAATGCGCGACTTGCAAATATCTGGATGCCAAACAACATAAGGGATTTTGTTTTTAAAATAAATATTCTTCTGCGCCTTCAATTTCTCACCAAGCTCTGTTGGCTTCCACCCTTTTCCCTCTTTTTCTATCCAACCAAGATCAACCAAGACCCTGTTAATTTGCTTTGCATCAAGCTTGAAATGTTCGCCCAGCGCCGTTGCGCTCAACATGCCATTGCTTTCACCATTAGGCGCATCAGAGTCCTTTGAGACTTGATAGATAGCTGACTCTTCCTCCACCCTATGCTTTGCTTTCCAATGTTCGTAACAAAGAACATGCCCCTGCTTCTGAACAGCCTTCTTGCAACCCTCCACAGAACACAGAGCAAGGCCGCCCATCATCACTCCTCGATCACCGCGTTGGTATAGACCTGCTGCACATCGCCCAGGTCCTCCAGCGCGTCCAGCAGCTTCTGCATCCTGGCCGCGTCTTCGCCGGCAAGCACCACCTCGTTTTCCGCCTTCATGGTGACTTCGCCCATCTCCGGCTTGAAGCCGGCCGCTTCCAGGCGCTGCTTCACCGCCATGAAATCATGCGGCGCGGTGATGACCTCGATGCTGCCGTCGTCGTTATTGATGATGTCTTCGGCGCCCGCGTCCAGCGCCACTTCCAT
Organism: Sideroxyarcus emersonii; assembly: GCF_021654335.1. Lineage (NCBI taxonomy): Bacteria > Pseudomonadati > Pseudomonadota > Betaproteobacteria > Nitrosomonadales > Gallionellaceae > Sideroxyarcus > Sideroxyarcus emersonii. Next base: position 415,808 of record NZ_AP023423.1, on the reverse strand, counting down.
CAACGCATTCTCGTCGGTACCGGGGGCGAAGACCATCTGGCCGCAATGCTTGAACATGAACGCCACCGAGCCGTCGGTGCCAAGGTTGCCGCCATGCTTGACGAAGGCATGGCGCACATCGGCCACGGTGCGGGTCTTGTTGTCGGTCATGCAGTCCACCATCACCGCCGCGCCGTTGATACCGTAGCCTTCGTAGCGCAGCTCCATGTAATCCACGCCTTCCAGCTCCCCGGCGCCGCGCTTGATGGCACGCTCGACGTTGTCCTTCGGCATGTTGTGGTCGTAGGCCTTTTCCATCGCCAGACGCAGGCGCGGATTGATGTCCGGATCGCTGCCGCCGAGTTTCGCCGCAACGGTGATCTCCTTGATCAGGCGGGTGAATATCTGGCCGCGCTTGGCGTCCTGACGCCCTTTGCGGTGTTGAATATTCGCCCATTTACTGTGGCCGGCCATGACGCTTCCTCGAATATGAAAAATAAGCCGGATGTTAACATTTCGCGCCACATAGGCCAAAACCAGGCACCCCGGCCGCGCCGCGCCACACAGATGCGCACGAAGGAACTTTGCTGCCGGACTGGCGGGTTATAATCCGCCGGAATTTTTTCAGCACTCCCCAATGAACATATTTTACGAAGAAGAAGGCGGTTTCAAGGTCGGCAACATCCTCGCCGACAACACCACCTCCCTGCAGGTCGAGAACACCCACGGCAAGCGCAGCAAGATCAAGGCGGCCAACGTCATGTTGCGCTTCGCCCAGCCCGGGTTGTCGGAGTTCATGACCCAGGCGGAACAGGTCGCCGCCGGCATCGACGTGGATTTCCTGTGGGAAGCCTGCCCGGCGGACGAGTTCGATTTCGACGCCCTGGCCAGGGACTACTTCGGCCATGCGCCGAATCCCGTCGAAGCGGCAGGGGCGCTGATCCGGCTGCACTCTTCGCCGATGCATTTCTACAAAAAAGGCAAAGGCCGCTACAAGGCAGCGCCTGCCGACGCACTCAAGGCCGCGCTGGCCAGCGTGGAGAAGAAGCGCCTGCAAACCGAACAGCAGGCGCGCTATACCGAAGAACTCACGCAGTTCAAACTGCCGGCGGAATTCGACGGCAAGCTGGATGCGCTGCTGTACAGGCCTGACCGCAACACCATCGAAGTCAAGGCGCTGGAAGCGGCCTGTGCCGCCACCCACCTGTCGGCGGCACACCTGCTGGAACGTTGCGGCGCGCTGCCGTCCACGCACGATTACCACCTGAACAAGTTCCTGTTCGAGAACTTCCCGCGCGGCACCGGCTTTCCCGAGGTCGCCGTGGCAGAACATCCGGAATTGCCGCTGGCGCCGGTCACCGCCTTCAGCATCGACGACGCCAGCACCACCGAGATCGACGACGCGTTCTCGGTCGAGCAGCTGCCGAACGGCAACTGGCGCATCGGCATCCACATCGCCGCCCCCGCGCTGGGCATCGCTCCCGGCTCGCCCATCGATATCATCGCCGCACAGCGCATGTCCACCGTGTACATGCCGGGCGACAAGATCACCATGCTGCCGGACAACGTGGTGCAGGCCTTCACGCTGTGCGCGGACAAGGTCTGCCCGGCACTGTCGCTGTATGTGGAGGTGGATGCCGCAACGCTCGCGATCCTCGGCAGCGAAAGCCGCGTCGAGCGCCTGCACATCGCCTCCAACCTGCGCCACGACACGCTGGAACCGCTGTTCAACGAACAGACACTGGCGGCAGGCAAGCTCGACTACGACCACGCCGCAGAATTGAAATTGTTGTGGGACTTCGTGCAGAAACTGGAAGCCGCGCGCGGCAAGTCCGCCGACAACAGCACGCAGCAGATCGACTACACCTTCCACGTCGAGAACGACCGCATCACCATCGGCCACCGCCTGCGCGGTTCGCCCATCGACAAGGTGGTGTCGGAACTGATGATCCTTGCCAACAGCACCTGGGGCAAGCTGCTGGACGACCGCAAGGTGGCCGGCATCTACCGCACGCAGAACAACGGCAAGGTGAAGATGAGCACCGTCGCAGCGCCGCACCAGGGCCTGGGCGTGTCGCACTACGCCTGGTCGAGCTCGCCGTTGCGCCGCTATGTCGACCTGGTGAACCAGCGCCAACTCATCAGCGTGCTGCGCGAGGAAACGCCGGCCTACGCGAAGAACGACACTGCGCTGTTCGCCATCCTGCGCGACTTCGACACCGCCTACACCACCTACAATGAATTCCAGCGCAACATGGAACGCTACTGGTGCCTGCGCTGGCTGCTGCAGGAAAAAGAAAAAGTGGAAGCCCTCACCCCAACCCTCTCCCGCATCGCGGGCGAGGGGGCAAACGACTCGCTGCGCGAACTTATCCTTCCTGCGATCGTACTGCGCGAGAACCTGGTCAAGTTCGCCGACATCCCGCTGGTCGGGCGCGTCCCGTCGTTGCCTGAATTGCCGCCCAGTACCAGGGTGACCCTGGAGATCGCCTCGGTTGACCTGCTCGATCTGGAGTTCGAGGCGCGCTATCTGGCCAGCCAGGAAACACCCGCATGAGGTACCCGCCCGTCAATGTGCTGCGGCCCGACAGTCAGCGCCTGACGTTTGCCATGCTGTCCTCGCTCGCCGTGCACGCCTTCGTCCTGTTCGGCATCGCCTTCATCGTGCCGGACTGGAAGAACATCCCCGTCTTCAGCCAGCCGCTGGAAGTCGTGCTGGTCAACAGCAAATCGAGCAGCCGCCCGAACAACGCCACCGCCTATGCGCAAAGCAACCTCGATGGCGGCGGCAACACCGAAGATGCGCGCCATGCCAAGACGCCCTTCCCCGCCATCGGCGATGCGCAGCGCTTCACGCCGGAACAGACCGCCCAGCGCCTGCGCCAGCTGGAACAGGAAACCAAGCGCCTGCTCACCCGGGACAAGAGCGACTACAGCGTGGCGGAGGACAAAACGCAGGAACAGCAGAACAGCTCCGGCGCCGACGGGCGCGACCTGGTGGAACGTTCGCTGGAAATTGCGCGACTGGAAGCGCAGATCAACAAGAGCCTCGACATGTACGAGAAGATGCCGAAACGGAAATTCATCGGTGCGCGTACGCAGGAATACCGCTACGCCCAGTATGTCGAAGACTGGCGCGCCAAGGTCGAACGCATCGGCAACCTGAACTACCCCGAGGTCGCGCGCAGCCAGAAGATCTACGGCAGCCTCACCCTCACCGTCTCCATCAAGGCAGACGGCAGCGTGGACAGCATCGAGATCAACCGTCCGTCCGGCCAGCGCATCCTCGACGCCGCCGCCATCCGCATCGTCAAGCTCTCGGCTCCTTTCGCCCCGTTCCCCCCCGACATCCGCAAGGACACCGACATTCTCAGCATCACCCGCACCTGGACCTTCACCAGCAGCGACAAGCTGGAAAGCGAGTAGCGCTGAGAGCAGTGCACTAAAAGTAGGCGGCATTCTAATTTCGCAAGCTCAATAAGAGTTGCCGCTCAGCGGGGCCCCGCATGCGGGGTGTGAACGTCCGCGAGTGGTTGCCGTTGCCGAGACTTGCGCACTATGCATTACCCAGCCATGACCGAGGCAACCGCTGGAGTAACTCCGCGACACTGCACTTGCGGGGTGTGAGCATCCGCGAGTGGCCACCGTTGCCACAACCCACGCATGCTGCAGCACCCGACCTTTACCGGGGCAACCGATAGAGCGGCTTCGCGGCGCCAGGCCTCACAGCAATGCTTCAACCTCCCTGACCCATGCGCTCAACGGATGCGCAGCCGGTACCGGGTCTTCCACGGCGACAGCAGGGCAACGGCGTTTGATCTCCTGCAGGATGCTGTGCAGCTGCCACAATGTCTCATCCAGCAACAACCGCGCATCGAAACAGGCACGCGCATCCTCATCGAAGCCAATCCAGTCCTCTCCATTCATATCGAGGTTCAATCCGGCATCGACGATTTCCATCTTCAGGTTCAGCATGCGCTCGCTGGCAAATGCACACGTCAGGTCCGAGCTGTCAAACCCGCTGCGCGCCTTTTCCCAGGCTGAAAATACGGCGGCAATTTGCGCCATTTTCTCCTGCGCCAACTGCTTGTCGATCTCGGAACAAAAGGGCACCTCGCTCTCTTCCCGATAAAAAACCTTGAGGAAAGGAACCAGGTCTCCGCCATATCGGCGCTGGTTCAGCTTGAGCATGGTTTCCAGCTTGGATCCACCACCGACTTCGCCAGTGGCACTCCGACTGGCGACCACCTCGGCGATGCCGATTATCCGCCCGAACTGTCCGAGTTCGCCCGCTTTCAAACCCCGCGGATAGCCGCTGCCGTCCAGTCGCTCGTGATGCTGCAGAACCGCATCCACCACTTTCTGCCGGTATTCCGGGTACGCCTTCAGGATCATTCCGCCCGTCACGGTGTGGACATAAAGATGGCGCCGCTCCGCCTCTGTCATCTTGTAGTCGCCTTCCAGCAATCTCGGATCCACGTGCAACATGCCGATGTCGTGCAGCAAGGCGCCAGTGGCCAGGTCGACCAACTGGTTCTTGTTCATCTGCAACTGCATGCCGATATAGGCACTCACCAGCGCCACATAAAGGCTGCGCTGGAAAAGGTCTGCCTTCGTTTCGCGCATGACCGTCAATTTGAATGCAATCGCCGGGTTGAGCGGCAGCTGCTTGAGGACAAGCGGCAATGTCACGCCATCCAACTGGCTGCCCTGAATCAGCGCCAGCCGTGTGTCTTGCTGCATCATCCGTTCGGCACTTTCTGCCAGGCTTGCGCGAGTGACCGCATCCTCGGTGGACAGGCTCTCGTCCAGCGGGGGGACGAGTTTATGCTGCAGCAAACGCTCATACAGCGAACTGTCGATCCGCATGCCGGCGCTGATGAGCTTCATTCCCGAGGCGGCAAGAATATCCCGGTTGGCGACCACGGGACGCGCATCCCCCATTTGCGTCACGCTGCGCAGATAGTGCGGATCGCTCAGCTGGCTTTCGGCAAGGGATGTCGATTCGTTCATGGCTGGTTCACCTGTCGCCCTTCAACATTTCCGGCTGGAAGAGTTTTGCATTGTTGCGCCCGCTCTGCTTGGCAAAATACATCGCAATGTCGGCGTTCTTGAGCAGCGACTTGTCCTCATCGCCATGCGCCGGGTAAAGGGCAATGCCGATACTGGATGAGATATGGATCTCATGGCCGGCCAGTTCGAACGGCTGGTCGAGCGAATACAGGATTTTTTCCGCCACCATCATGACATCCTGTTCTTTGCCCATGCCGGACAGCAGCACAATGAATTCATCCCCGCCGATACGCGAGATGGTATCCACCTCGCGCACGCAGCGCAGCATGCGCACCGCCACCTCTTTCAGCAGCAGGTCGCCGACATCGTGACCCAGCGTGTCGTTGACCGGCTTGAAGTGGTCGAGATCGATGAACATGACTGCCAGCTGCGACTTGTTCCGTCTGGCAATAGCCAGCGACTGCTGCAGGCGATCGGTGAACAATGCCCGGTTGGGCAGCCCGGTAAGGGTGTCGTAATGCGCCATGCGGCGCATCTGCTCTTCCAGCTGTTTCGCCTGGGTAACATCGTCGTAGATCGCGATGATCTCCCCATTCGGTAATTTATATACGTAATTTTCCCGCCATCCTGCAATCCGGCCATCCAGATAGAACGAAACCGGATGATGCTCGGCCGCACCGCTCTTCCAGACGCGTTTCAGCACATCGAACAGGCCGAATTCCCTGATTCCGGGAAACACATCCACCACGCTCTTGCCAATCATGTCCTTGCGGCTCACCTTGTCGATTCGTTCGGCGGCGTAATTGAGGTCGGTGATGATGAAATCATTGTCCTCCGGGGACACCTGGAAAACCGCAACGCCGCTGTTCAGGTTCTTGAACAATTCCTTCAGGCGGAATTCGCTTTCCTTCAGTTCCCTGGTCCGGTGTTGTACCTGCGCCTCGACGCGAGCGGTGTAACCCGTGCCAAGCAGCAGCAATGCGCCCAGCAAGCCGACGCCGAACGTCCCCATGGCAAGTACTGCCCAGCTTTGCCAGCCGCGATGCCGCTTGAGATAGGCCGCCGTCGGCATGGTTTGCAACCGGTAATGACGGCCACCGAATTCGAACTCGCGCTCGAACGGTATTTTGGGAGGAAGCGAGGCAAAATTGTCGTAGATCGTGCTTCGCGCATCGTCATCGATGAGGCGAACATGCAGCAGACCGCTTGCGGGTGGCAATATCCTGTCGATGAAATCCCTCACTTTGAGCACGGTAAGGACAACACCGATTTCGTGGCCGGTGAGTTGCACAGACTGCATGATGAGTATCCCGCTTTGGTTCTCGGCCTGAACCAGAATGATGGGAGCAGAGGCAGACACCACGCCTTTTACGAAGGACTTTTCCAATGTTTCCAAGCGCTGCGGCGTCGATGCCAGGTCGAAACCCAGAGCCGGCTGGTTGCCTTCGAGCGGCTCGACATAAGTCACGGGGAAATACAAGCTGCGTTCCGCCGCCCTGACCATATGGCCATTCGCAGCGCGATCCCTGATTTCAAATCCCCGGATTGCTTTGCGCTCGGCCGCCTCGAAACCCGGCCGGCGGTATGAGTCGATACGCGGTGCCCATTCGAAGGCCTGGATCATGGGAAAGCGGGTCAATATATTCTGGGCAAACCGCTGGAATTCCTGCCGGGAAACATAGCTATGGGGATCATGGACGAACAATCCCCGCATACCTGCCAGTACGGCATCCTGTTCGTCCAGTTTGATCTGTATCTGGCTCAGCGACTGTTCTGATATCTGGCGGAATTCCCTGAGCGAATCGTCTTGTTCCCATTGGTTGGCTCTCAGGAACAACAGGACGAACAGCGCAAACACCAGCCCCATCGGGACGGCTACCGTCCATAGGCGCCGCTTCCACAAAGGTCGCGGCTCGCCGAACAACACCATCGCAATCGGCAGCAGCACCATGATGCCCAGGGAATCGCCTGTCCACCATGAAAGCCAGTTCTCGGCGAGACTGTCGACATCCAGGATACCCAGCGCCCAAAGTCCGGCGACCGATACGCTGGCGCTCATCACACATACGAGGGGAGTCAGGAACAGGAACTTGAAGACATCCCTGGTTCTGTCAAAGGCGGCGGGATACCCGATTGCGCGCCGCAATAGCCATCCGCCCAGGGCTGCCTGCAGCAAGGAAGCCACGGCGATGACCAGGGCGACAATGAGGCTGATCGCAGTAATTGTGTGGCTGGCTGAATAAGCAACCCAGACATTCAGCAGGAACGAACCCAGGAAGATCGATGGCAGCGCACTGTTGCCGATGATGAAAGTGGCGGCAAGGGCAATACCGGCAGGAGGGAAAATGGCGGCAGCGTATCCCGGCGGCAGCGCCAGCATCAATGCCGCCTTCCCGCTGGTCACATAGGCGACTATGACCAGCAGAAACGCAAACGCATTCTTGTATGCCACTCTCATCCTGGTTTCCGCTTCTGAATTATTTTTTAGTTAGTGGGCGGATCATGTCGGCTGAAGTTCGCACTTCGCAAGTATTTCGGTAACACCTTGCCACGCCGCATTAATTTCAATACTACGCCCGATCCCTCAAAGTGTCTAACACGCCGGGGGAAGCCGCTGGCCGCTTTATTCTGTGCCAGCTTGGAATACACCGGGACGGCGGTTAGAATGCCGCCCATGTTGCGCTCCCTCTTCCTGAAATCGCTGCTCGTCCTCGCTCTGCTGTTCGCCCAGCAGGGCGCGTTCGTCCACGGCATCGGGCATACGATGGCGGAACAATCGCAGGATCAATCGCTGCCGCACGACAAGCACTGCGACCTGTGCGCGGTGTATGCCCAGATCGGCAGCGCGATCGGGGTCAGCCACATCCATTTCGATTTCGCGTCCGCGTTCGAAACGACCCATGCCGCTCCCTCCTTCGCCTTCCGCTCGCTTGCGTTCACCGCGTTCACCGCGCGCGCGCCGCCCTGCTCCATTTAAAGCCGTTCCTCCTCCCCGCAGCGAAGCGCGCGGGGTTCTGCATGCTTTATTGGAGTAATCATGTTCAAGAAGATCTGTTCGAATACGGCTTTTGCCGTACTGTTGGGCCATTCCCTCGGCGCATTCGCGCATGACACGAGCAGCGACAATGCCTTCAACCCGGCGCTGTGGCTGATCCTTTCCGGCACCTATGGCAACATGCAGCGCGATCCCGCGATCCCCGCCACGGGATTTGCCATGAGTCCCAACCCGGCGCAAACCCAGGGCTTCAGCCTGGGTGAATCCGAGCTGGGTGTCGCCGCCGATATCGACCCCGAGTTTCGCGGCTTCGCCACTTTTTCCATCCTGTCCGCCAGCATCAGCGTGGAGAATGCCTTCGTGCAAACCTCAACGCTGGGCAACGGGCTCAATCTCAAATTCGGCCGCTTCTTCTCGTCGCTGGGCTACCTGAACGAACAGCACGCGCATGCCTGGGATTTCGTCGACCAGCCGCTGGTGTACAACACCATGTGGAACAGCCAGTTGATCGAGGACGGCATGCAGCTCAAGTGGCTGGCACCGACCGACATGTTTGTCGAGGTCGGCGGCGAGGTCGGCAGGGGCTTCGGCTATCCGGGCACGGATACCCCCAGGAATGGCAGCGGCGCAACCGTGCTGTTCGCCCATATCGGCGACGATATCGGCATCGAGCAAAGCTGGCGGGCCGGCATCTCGGCCCACCAGACCAGGCAGACCAACGCTCAGAGCACCGCCGTGCCGGATTTGCTGAACACACCGGGCGGCGTCAGCGACAGCTTCAACGGGAACAGCAATACAGCCGGACTGGATTTCATCTGGAAATACGCGCCCAACGGCAACTTCCGCGAACGCTACGTGAAAGTGCAGAGCGAATATTTCCGGCGCAGGCAAGATGGCATGCTGACCTATGCCACGCAGCCGGGCGGTGCGAACATCGCCGACCGCTACATCGACACGCAAAGCGGCTGGTATGTGCAAAGTGTGTACCAGTTCATGCCGACCTGGCGCACCGGCTTGCGCTACGACCGGCTCGACCCCGGCGTCGCCACGGTCGGTGCGCTGAATGCCGGCAACGTCATCTCCAATTATGCCTATACCCCGTCGCGGATCACCTGGATGGCCGATTACAACGCCAGCGAGTTCTCGCGCATACGTTTGCAGCTGGTGCGCGACAACTCGCGGCAGGGCCTGCCGGACAACCAGCTTTTCCTGCAATACATCATGAGCATGGGCGCGCACGGCGCGCACCAGTATTGATACACGCGACCCGAAAGGAAAAATCATGCAAAGAATCCTCGGTACCCTCTTGCTGTTGCTGCTGAGCGGCAACGTGCACGCCGCACTCAACGTCTTCGCCTGCGAACCCGAATGGGCCGCACTCACGCAGCAGCTTGCCGGCAGCCAGGCAAACATCTACACCGCCACCGGCCCGCTGCAAGACCCCCACCAGGTGCAGGCTCGCCCCAGCCTGATCGCCAAGGCCCGCAGCGCGCAACTGCTGGTGTGCACCGGCGCCGAACTGGAAGTCGGCTGGATGCCGGTGGTGCTGCGCGAATCCACCAACAGCAATATCCAGCCCGGCAGTGCCGGGCATTTTGAAGCGGCAAAATATGTCGCCATGCTGGAAGTGCCCAGCCGCCTCGACCGTGCCGATGGCGACGTGCATGCGGCCGGGAACCCGCACATCCAGACCGATGCTCGCAATTTCCTGCCGATCGCCGATGCGCTGAGCAAACGCCTGATCGAGCTCGATCCGGCGAACACCGCGTACTACCAGCAGCGCCACGCCGCCTTTGACCAGCAGTGGCGCGCCGCCATCGCGAAATGGGAGAAGCAGGCCGCCCCACTGAAAGGCGTGGCTATCGTGGTGCACCACAAGGGCTTCCCCTATCTGAACGACTGGCTGGGCTTGCATGAAATCGCCGAACTGGAACCGAAACCCGGCATGGAACCCAGCGCAGCCCATCTGGAAAAAGTACTGGGCGACCTGCAGCAGCATCCGGCACGCATGGTGTTGCGCGCCGCCTACCAGAACGAGCGCCCGTCGGAATGGATTTCGGAGCGCGCGCATATTCCGGCCGTGATGCTGCCCTTTACCGTGGGCGGCACACCGCAGGCGACCGACCTGTTCGGGCTGTTCGACGACACCATCCAGCGCCTGCTGGCGGGATTGCATTAGCACGCTCATTCCGGCCATCGCCGGGATGGCGAACCAGTGAAGGATACGCCATGAACAGTATCGAACTCGACATCCTCCTCCCCGCCTTCATCGCCGGCCTGCTGGTGCTCGCCACGCACATCCCGTTCGGCATGCGCATCCTGCAGCGCGGCGTGGTCTTCGCCGACCTCGCCGTGGCGCAGATCGCCGGGCTCGGCGTGGTCATCGCGGGATTGCTCGACCTCACCGCCCATCCCCTGCTGGTGCAACTCATCGCAGCCGCCAGCGCGTTGTGCGGCGCGGCATTGCTGGCATGGATCGAACAGCGCCTGCCCGACGTGAAAGAAGCCTGCATCGGCCTCGCCTTCGTGCTTTCCGCCAGCCTGGGCATCCTGCTGATGAGCCACGACGTGCATGCCGGCGAACACCTGAAGGACCTGCTGGTCGGGCAGATCCTGTGGGTCAGCGACAGCCAGCTCATCGCCACCGCATTGCTCACCGCAGTCCTGCTCGCCATATGGAAGACCTTGCGCCAGCACTTCGGCCATTTCGGTTTCTATGCACTGTTCGCCGTCGCCATCACCGCCTCGGTACAGCTGGTCGGCATCTACCTGGTGTTCGCCAGCCTGATCGTGCCCGCACTGATGACCTGGCGGCAGACGAGGAGGCGCTATCTCCGCGCATTCGCGATCGGCATCGCCGGCTATGCCACGGGCCTGCTGCTGTCGGTCTGGCTGGATCTGCCGACGGGGGCAGCCATCGTGTGGGCCATGATGCTGTGCGGGGGAATCATGCTGCTCGTCAGAAAACAGCGCTGAAGATCGGCGGCCGCCCGCGCTTTGGGTGAACAATGAAAACGGGCGCAGCCTGGCGACTGCGCCCGTTGCCTGCCTGTCATGGCCAGCGCGGATTCATTTGCCGCGCTGTCCCCGGCGCCCGTCGAAGCGAGGCATCTGGTCGTCGAACACCTTCTGCTGTTCAGGGGTCAGCACCGCGTAGAACTCTTTCAGCGCAGCCAGATGCTCGGCCAGCCGCGCTTCCATTGCACGCAGATGTTCCAGTCCTTTTTCCAGGCGTTGCGGCGCATTCAGCTTTTCCATCTCGGCCGGATCGGGACGCTTCAGCTGTCCCGGCAGCGGATGCTGGGCAGCAAACTTGGTCCAGGCCGGTTCCTGCTGTGCGGTCAATTTGAGTTTGTCGTGCAGCGTGGCCAGATGCTGTTCGTGCATCTTTTCCATGCGCTCCGGATCCATGCCCATCGGTCCATGCCCGTAGCCGCAGTCGTCGCCATGCGCGAACGCATTGGCCGACAGGGCGATGATGGCGACACCGGCCAGAATCATCTTCACTGACTTGTTCATGTTGATTCTCCATTGTTGGTTGAGTGACGTGCCTTGAAGCACGGTGCCCATTTAACCCGCGCCATGTATCGGGCATATGTCGGCTGCGGGCGATTTTGTACGGTTTTGTATCGTTCACCCGCGGGGCCGGATTTCGTTGTAATGTCCGCACCATGACGAATCCCGGTACACCGCCCCGCATCCTGATCGTCGATGACGATGCGGACATCCGCAGCCTGCTGGCCGACTATCTCGGGGAGCAGGGCTGGCTTGTCAGCACCGCGCCGGACGGCATGGCCATGCAGCAGGTGCTCGACAATACACCGATAGACCTGATCGTGCTCGACCTGACCCTGCCCGGCAGCGACGGGCTGACCCTGTGCCGCGATCTGCGCGCGCGTTCCGCCATCCCCGTCGTCATGCTGACGGCGCGCAGCGCGCCTCTGGATCGCATCCTCGGGCTGGAGCTCGGGGCCGACGACTATCTGTGCAAACCGTTCGAACCGCGCGAACTGCTGGTGCGCATCCGCAACGTGCTGCGCCGCAACAGTGCAGCAATAAAGGAACCGTCCGGCAGCTCCGCAATGTGGCATTTCGCCGACTGGACGCTGGACGAGAACACCCGGCAATTGCAGAACGGAGCCGGCCTGGTGGTCATGCTCTCCGGCGGCGAATACCGCCTGCTCAAAGCCATGCTGGAACGCCCCAACCGCGCACTCAACCGCGACCAGCTGCTGAACCTGACGCAGGGCCGCGAGACCGATCCGCTTGACCGCTCCATCGACCTGCATATCAGCCGCCTGCGCCAGAAGCTGGGCGACGACGCGCGCGCGCCCCGGCTCATCAAGACGCTGCGCAACGAAGGCTACCTGCTGGCGGCCACCGTGACACGGGGAGGCTGACGTGTTTGCTTTCTTCCGCTCCATGCACGGCCGCCTGTTCCTGATCCTGCTGACCGGCATGTTCGTAACTTCGGTCGGCACCATGCTGCTGACCCACTCGCGGCAGCAGGAGATGTTCGAACACGTGCGCGCCCAGCACCTGTCGGTGGAGATCGCCGACATGGTGGAGACACTGAGGAAGCTGCCCGCGGCGCGGCGCGGCGATTTCCTGCTCGAACCGCACGGCATGGGCATACGCGCACACCCGGGCGGCGCTACGCCGCTGCCGTTCGCGACCAGGGATGAACTGCTGGAAGAAGCGTTACGTCAGCGGCTGGAAGACGTGACCGTTGCGGCAGAACGGCCGAGCCATGCGGCCTGCGGCGACGAACCGATCCGGTGGCCGCGCTACATGCGGGAACCGCCGGAATGTCAGCGCGTGCAGCTTTCGCTGCCGGATGGCGGCGCACTCGTGCTTGTCATCCCGATGCCGCACATGCGCGGCCCGCTCTACCCGCCCCCCGTGTGGAGCGCCTTGCTGCTGTTCGCCGTGTGCATCGGGCTGCTGGCCTGGCTGGTGGCGCGCATCGCCACCAGCCCGTTGCGGCAGCTGGCCGATGCCGCCGACAAGCTCGACATCTCCCGCGCCGGCGAAGCGCTGCCCGAACAGGGCAGCAGCGAAGTGCGCGTCGCCACGCGCGCCTTCAACCGCATGCAGAAGCGCATCTACGATGACGTGCGCGAGCGCACCGGCATGCTGGCCGCGATCACCCACGACCTGCAGACCCCGTTGACGCGGCTGCGCCTGCGGCTGGAGAAACTGCCGGATGCAGCGCTGCGCGACAAGCTGATCGGCGACATGCAGGCCATGCAGCAGATGCTGCAGGAAGGTCTGGAGCTGTCGCGCAGCCTGGACAGCAGCGAGGCTGCCCGGCTGCTGGATCTCGATTCGCTGCTGGACAGCCTGTGCAGCGATGCCGCCGAGGCCGGGCAGCAGGTGGAATACACGGATCGCGTCGCCGTGCAATTGCAGGCGCAGCCGCTGGCCTTGCGCCGCGCGTTCTCCAACCTGCTGGACAATGCCGTGAAGTACGGCCAGCGCGCCAAAGTCTCGCTGAGCCGCGATGCGCACCATTGCCATATCCTGATCCGCGATTCCGGCCCCGGCATCCCGCCGGATTTGCTGGAGACCGTGTTCATCCCGTTCTACCGCATCGAGCATTCGCGCTCGCGCGAAAGCGGCGGCACCGGCCTCGGCCTGAGCATTGCCCGCAACATCGTAATGCGCCACAACGGCGAACTCACGCTGCGCAACCTTCCGTCGGGCGGACTGGAGGCGCATGTCGTATTGCCACTGACGCTTCAGGCCGGACGCAGGCTTCCGCTATAATCGGCGTCCTTATCGACGCACGCACCCGTATGACCGACCGCTACGCCGTTATCGGCAACCCAATCTCGCATAGCAAGTCCCCGCTCATCCACCGCCTGTTTGCCGAGCAGACCGGCCAGGACATGAGCTACGAAGCCATCGAAGCGCCGCTGGACGGCTTCGCCCCGACCATCCGGCGCCTGCGCGATGAAGGCTACAAAGGCTGCAATGTGACCGTGCCTTTCAAGTTCGAGGCATACGCGCTGTGCGACCAGCTCGGCGCACGGGCGCGCGATGCCAAGGCGGTGAACACGCTGCTGTTCCAGGACGGCAAGATACTCGGCACCAACACCGACGGCGCCGGACTGCTGAGCGACATCGAGAACAATCTCGGCTTCAAGCTGATGTGGAAGGATGCGCTGCTGCTCGGCGCTGGCGGCGCGGCAGCGGGCGTGTTGTGGCCGCTGTTCAATGCTGGGCTCGGCGTGGATATCGCCAACCGCACGCTGGACAAGGCGCAAGTGCTGGCCGAGCAGTTCAAGGGTGCCGGCACCGTGCATGCGCGCACATACGAGGATCTCGCCGGCAGGAAATACGACCTCGTGATCAACGCCACCTCCAGCGGGCTGAAGGATGAGCTGCCGCCGCTGCCCGAGGGCCTGTTCAAACCGGGTGCCCTGGCCTACGACATGATGTACGGACGCGAGACGCCGTTCATGGCGTTCGCCCGCAAACAGGGTGCCGCGCTCGTCTCGGACGGGCTGGGCATGCTGGTGGAGCAGGCTGCCGAAGCATTCCAGGTATGGCGCGGCGTGCGCCCGGACACCCGGCCCGTACTTGAAAAGTTGCGCACATGAAGAAAGTGAAAGTCCTGTTCTGGCGCATCGTGCTGGGGCTGTTCGTGCTGTTGCTGCTGTACCAGTTGTGGCTGTTCGCCCATGTCTGCTGGTGGATCAAGTTCAACCCCGCCACCAGCGCCTTCATGGAAGACCGCCTGGAGGTGATGCAGGACCGGAACCCGAAGGCCGGGCTGCAATACAAATGGGTACCTTACGAGAGGATCTCCGACAACCTCAAGCGCGCATTAATCGCTTCTGAGGATGCCAAGTTCGTCGATCACGAAGGCTTCGACTGGGAAGGGATCGCCAAGGCTTACGAGAAGAACCTGAAGAAGGGCAGGATCGTGGCGGGCGGCTCCACCATCAGCCAGCAACTGGCGAAGAACCTGTTCCTTTCCACCAGGAAGACCCCGTGGCGCAAAGGCGAGGAAGCCGTCATCACCCTGATGCTGGAAGCCGTGATGGACAAGCAGCGCATCTTCGAGATCTACCTGAACGTGATCGAATGGGGCGATGGGGTGTTCGGTGCGGAAGCGGCGGCACGCCATTATTTCGGCATCAGCGCGGCACAACTCAGTCCGGAACAGGCGGCCAGGCTCGCCGCGATGGTCCCCAATCCGCGCTATTACGACAAACACCGCGAAGCGCGCGGCTTGCTGGCGAAGACCATCGTCATCCTCGACCGCATGCCGGATGCGGACATCCCCTGACGTTCGAATCAGGCTGGCTCCTGCCTAACGGAAGTCGTCCGCCAGCACCTTCGGCGCACGGTCGTGCTTGTACAGCAAGGGGATGAGCACGATGGTCGCGACCACCATGAAATGCGGGCCGAACAGCCAGAACACCAGCGGCACGCAGAAATAGTAGGTGCGCATGCCGATACTGTAGTACTTCCCCGCACTGTTCAGGTACAGCGCGACATGCTGCGCCGTCAGCGATTTATGGTTCAGTCCCAGCGGCACGTTGATCAGGAAACCGACATGGTTGAAGATGCGGATGGCCATGGAGAAACTGAAGAAGGCCACGAACAGGTTGATCAGCAGCAGGATCAGCTTGATCGCCCACAGCTCGGAATGGGTCGCTCCATACAGGTTCAGGGTATGCCATGCCCCGCCCTGGGCCTGGGCACTCAGGGTCAGCACTCCCATGATCAGCAGCACGGCAGTCGAAGCGAGGAAAGTCGCCGCCATGGTGGAGTTGCGCAGGGTCTGCACCGGGATCACGTCGGGCTTGCCCGAACTCATCATGGTTTCCACCCACAGGGTACGGGCGATGCGGTTGATCGCCTGCACCGTATAGGTGGGGTCCTTGCGCACCTTGTTGCGCAGGTAGACGTGATAGACCGCCAGGATCAGGACGGACAGGATGAAACTGATGATGTCGTTGGAATAGACGCTTGCCCAGGTAGAGACCACCGATGTATCTGCCAATTTTTCGTTCCCCCAGCAAATTTCCCTATTTGTTCAGCTTGAGCTTCTCGCGCTTCTCGGCGAGGCGCAGCAATTCGAAAGTGATCCATGCGACGAACACCATGCCGATGGTGAAGGCGGTGTAGGAGATCGGCCACGGGATACCCTGGGTCATCATGGAGAATTCGGACATGCCGCCGATGCCGGCGATCACGTTGAGCGGCATAAACACCACGCTGAGCACGGTCAGCCGCTTGATGACCTTGTTCTGGTTGATGTTGATGAAGCCGACGGTGGCATCCATCAGGAAGTTGATCTTGCCGAACAGGAAGGTGGTGTGGCCGTCCAGCGATTCGATGTCGCGCAGGATCTGCTGCGCATCGTCCAGCTGATGACGTTCGATCACCCGGCTGCGCATCAGGAAGGAGACGGCGCGGCGCGTATCCAGCACGTTGCGGCGGATGCGCCCGTTCAGGTCTTCCTCCTGGCCGATGTCGGACAGCATCTTGGCCGCCTCTTCGTCGGTCATCTGTTTGCTCAGCACATGGCTGCCGACCTTCTCCAGCCCTTGGTAGACATCCTCCAGCGCATCGGCGGAATATTCCACATCCGCCGCATACAGGTCCAGCAGCACGTCGCGCGCATCGGAAACATAGTTGGGCTGGGAAAAGGCGCGCAGGCGCTGCAGGCGGAACACCGGCAGTTCCTCCTTGCGCACCGAGAACAAGATGTCCTGATGCAGGATGAAATTCACCCCGACGTTGCGCGAGACATCTTCCTTGTCGAGCAGGAAGTCGGAGCGCAAGTGGATTTCGCCGTTCTCTTCCACATAGAAACGCGCACTCGATTCGAGGTCGCTCACCCGGTCTGGATCGGGCAGCTCGATGCCATAGGCATCGCCGACCCAGGTGCGCTCCTCGAACGAAGGATCGACCAGGTCGATCCAGATCGGCTTGGCGTTGGTCAGGTCGTCCTGGGTGTTGACCTGTATCTCGCGCATGCGGCCTTCGAACAGTTCGAACGCCTTGATGCGGGCGCGGTCGTTCTTGAACGCCCGCTTGCCCAGGGCATGCAGGATGGAGACCGAAACCCCGGGCAGCACCTGCTCCTTGCGCCGCTCGTCGATCTGGTCCCAGATGAACAGCTGGTCGGCATCCGGCAGGATCTCCAGCATTTCGGCGATCTCGGCCGGCGCCATCTCGCTCAACAGCAGCTGGATGCGCGCCAGGTTCTGCTTGCGTACCAGCGTCTCCACCAGGTCATGGTGCGGCATATCCTGCTTGTGCACCATTTCTTCGGTCACCCTGCGCTTCTCCAATAGAGTCAGCACAGCCTGGCGATGGTCCTGGTATTGGATGTTGGGTTCGTTCGACATGGGCGGAATTATAGCCTTACAAACGCTGGCGGTTCAGGTGCATTTTGTCTTTACCGCCGTATTTTGGAGCGGGCCTGCGGTGGTGTCGCGGAGCATGCCGGGGACGGCCTTGCGCCAGCCGTGCTCAGCTGAACGGTGCGCTGTTCCACTGTTCCAGCCATGCCGGCAACTCGCTCGCCGGCATGGGCCGCGCGATACCGTAGCCTTGCCCGTATTCGCAGCCCATCGCCACCAGCTCCCGAAACAGCTCTTCCGATTCCACGCCCTCGGCGACGATCTTGCGATCGAACGCCTTGGCCAGCGCGATAACGCCCTGCACGATGGCGCGGTCGCCCGGGTCGCCCAGCAGGTCGCGGATGAAGGACTGGTCGATCTTGAGCGTGTCGACCGGCAGGCGCCCCAGATAGGACAGCGAGGAATAGCCGGTACCAAAGTCATCCAGGGCGAAGCTGATGCCGATCTTGCGGCAACGCTCGATGGTGTCGCTCACCCGCGGGATGTCTTCCAGCGCGGCCGTCTCCAGCACCTCGACCTGCAGGCAGCCTTGCGGCAAGCCCGGGTGGCGCAGGATCTTGCGTTTCAATTTCCAGGCGAAATCCTTCGCCTGCAGGTAGCCGGCCGAGATATTGATGCTCACCTGCATCGGCAAGCCCGCCTGGTGCCATCTCTCCAGCTGGAGCAGTGCCGTCGCGACAACCCAGTCCCCCAGCTCGATCTCCAGCGTCGTGCCCTCGATCGCATACAGGAATTCCGCCGGGGCGAGCAAGCCGCGCTCGGGATGGCGCCAGCGGATCAGCGCCTCCGCTCCCACCAGCTGGAGGGAGCGCATGTCGACCTTGGGCTGGTAATACAGCTCGAATTCGTTCCGCCCCAGGGCAAGCGCAAGGCGCCGCAGGAATTCGTGGTGGCTGCGCGTGCGCTGGTCGTTTTCCGCATCGTAGAGAAAGTAGCGATTCTTGCCCGATTGCTTGGCGGTATACATCGCCTGATCGGCATGCCGCAGCAGGGTGTCGGCATCGTGGTCACCCCCGGGATAGGTTGCGACGCCGATACTGGCGCTGACTTCGAACAGCTTGTTCCGGATCTCGATCGGCTGGCTGATCGCCTCCAGCAGGCGGTTCAGACTGGCCGAGCATTCGTCGGCGGCGTGCAATCCGAGCAGCAGGACGGCGAATTCGTCGCCGCCCAGGCGGGCGACCGTGTCGTCGCCCCGGATCGAGTTCTTGATGCGCTGCGTCACTTCGATCAGGACCTTGTCGCCGGCCTCGTGCCCCATGGTGTCGTTGACCAGCTTGAAACCGTCCAGATCGAGGTAACAGACTGCCAGGATGGTGCCTTCCCGCTTGCTGTGCGCCAGCGCCTGCTGCAGGCGGTCGGCCAGCAGCACGCGATTGGGTATGCCGGTCAACGCATCGTAGTGCGCGATGTGCTCCAGCTGTTTCTCGTGCTGCTTCAGCTGGGTGATGTCGGAAAAGGTCCCGACCATGAGGACCGGTTCGCCCGCTTCGTCCCGCTGCGTGACTGTGCCGCGGCACAGTATCCACTTCCAGCTGCCGTCCTTGCATACGAGGCGTATCTCCGAAACATAGTAGCCGGTCTTCCGCTTGAGGAACCCGCGCAACTCGTTCCTGACGCGCCGCTCATCGTCGGCATGCACGACCTTGAACACGCTCCCGGAACGATCGCCCAGCTCATCTTCGGCATACCCCAGCATCTCGGCAAAACGCCTGGAATAATGGAATTCCCCGCTTTTCAGCCGCCAGTCCCACACCGCGTCGCCCGCCCCTTCCAGCGCATGACGCAAACGCTCTTCGGTCAGGCGCAACACCTCCCGCTCGTCCTCGTGCGCGCGCTGCAATTCGCGGAAGGTCTCGTATTTCTCGAAGATCATGAACAGCACGAGCAGATACAGGCAACCGCTCAGCGCGTCGACGTGCGAGTAACCCGTGGAGAAATAGGGCAATGCATCGATGACCACAATGGTCAGCAGGATGATGGCCAGCCAGATGCGCCCGGCCCTGCGACCTTGCAGGAAGAACGCCGCCGCCGACAGCAGGAAGAACAGCGACAACCGCATCGTGTTGTAAGGCGCCAGTATGTAGACTGCCGTGAACATTCCATAGGACAGCGCCAGCGCGACCGAACTTGCCAGATCGACGTTGCTGCCAGGCCGGCGCAAATATATGCGCAGGGCGAAACAGAAACCGGCGAAGCCGAAATCGATCATGCCCAGCGTAACGCTGGTCTGCCAGCGGATGAAGCCCATCCCCAGCGCGATGATGCCGCCGAACAGGAACACGCTGTCGAGGAAGGCGGCCTTGTACCCCTCGTTCCGTCCCTGACTGGCGCTATTCGGATTGAACGACCCGTTCTTTTTCATTGATGCGAATCTCTCCTGGCCGGACGGGATTTTGGATGGTTATTCTTGCGTTGCTGCACGGGCGGGATCATTGCCCCCAAGGCTTGCCCGATGACTTGAAATCCGTAGCCAGCAAAACCCGACCTGTGTTATTTTGCACTATCGGCGCACTGGCGAAGACAACAATCATTAGGCGGCAATCTTATCACGCACACGACTCTGAAATGACCGATAGCTCACCCATTCAACTTTCCAGGGTCGACACGCAACTTGAACGTTCCCTGCTCGATATAGAGATTCCGCCCTGCCCCGAAATCCTTATGCGCATCATGGATGAGATGCACAAGGAAGATCCTGACTACCATCGATTGAGCAACATCATCAGCGCGGACGTCGCCCTTGCCGCCGGGCTGATCAGGGCCACCAATTCGCCGCACTTCGTCCGCCCGCAGCGCGCGCGCACGGTCTACGATGCGCTGTCGATACTCGGCCTCAGGGTGGCCAGCCACACCATCGCCGGCATCATCCTGCGCAACCTGTTCCCGGACACGCCGAACATGCTCCGTTTCTGGGATGCATCGGCACGTACAGCGCGCCTTTCCGCCTGGCTCGCGCGCAAACTGGATACCCCCAGCCTGAACGCCGACGACGCCTATACCTTTGGCCTGTTCCATGACTGCGGCATCCCGGTGCTGATGATGCGTTTTCCGAACTACAAGGAAATCCTGGGGCAGGCGAACAGCGATGCACTCAATGAATTCACCGCATCGGAAGACTTGCAGCTGAATATCAACCACACCATCGTCGGCAGCAGACTGGCCCAGAGCTGGTGGCTGGAAGAAGACATGTACCAAGCCATCCGCCATCACCATTCGCTCGCAGCCCTGGCTGCCGACTCCACCTTGCCTAAATCCAGCTGCCAGTTCATCGCGACCGCCCAGCTGGCGGAATATTTCTCGCAGCAGCAACTCGGTCTGGGAGTCACGCAGGAATGGCCGAAATTGGCCGCTGCCTGCCTGGCGATCCTGCAGATCGATGAGGACGACCTGGAATTCCTGTATTCCGAGGCCAAGCCCATCCTCGCTGCAGCGGATTAATCCTCGCCCCGTATCGGCCCGCGACGGCGGCGCCAGCCGAATCCCGCGCAGCAAAACCTTTTGCACGCAAGAAGCAAATCGTGCGCGAACGCAACCTGCGCGCAGCATTCATGAGCGGAAATTTCGGGGTGAATAACAGAGCGGTTCGCTGAAGAGGCTCAACAAACACGAAGGGAACAACATGCTGCACTCCGACGAAGCGGAGGTCGCAGAAAGGGCGAAACGCAACGACCCGGCGCCCGCCCCAATCTACGAAGCTTAGGCGCCGAGGATGCCTTTGCCTGCTGCAGGAGCGGCAGCCGATTTGGCTGTTGCTTTCTTGGCAGGTTTTTTCGCTGCTGCTTTTTTCGCTGCCGGTTTCTTGGCGGCTACTTTTTTGGCGGCTGGCTTCTTCGCTGCTGCCTTTTTCGCTGCCGGTTTCTTGGCGGCTACTTTTTTGGCGGCTGGCTTCTTCGCTGCTGCTTTTTTCGCTGCAGGCTTCTTGGCGGCAGCCTTCTTGGTGGTGGTGCTCTTTGCTTTGGTTGTTGCAGCCATTTTCATTCCTTATAAAAATTGATGGACTAACCAGTGACAACATTGCGTGCACCAACTGCACTCCCGATGCGCCTTTCTACTGCTTGAAATCTCCCAACACGCACGGTGATGCCATTCTATGCGCGATTAAAAAAATTGCGCAACACTTTTGTGCATTATTTTCGAATAATTTTCACGCGACGATTTTCTCTGCAGCGTAGAGCTGGCGCACTGTTTCGCGTTCCCGGATCAGGTGTGCGACTGCCCCGTCGACCATCACTTCGGCAGCCCGGGGACGCGTGTTGTAGTTCGAACTCATGCTCATTCCGTACGCTCCGGCGGACATCACGGCAAGCGCATCTCCTTTATCCACGGCCATCTCGCGTGCATGGCCGATGAAATCCCCGGTCTCGCAGATCGGCCCCACCACCTCGTATCGCTGCGCCGGATCATCCCGTTTCTGCAGCGGCAGAATCGCGTGATAGGCATCGTACAGTGCCGGGCGCATGAGGTCGTTCATCGCCGCATCGACGATGGCAAAGTTCTTTTCTTCGCCATGCTTGAGATATTCGATGCGCGTCAGCAGCACGCCGGCATTGCCGACCAGCACCCGGCCGGGTTCGACGATGAGCTTCTCGGAACGGCCTTGCAGCGCTGCCAACAGGGCTTTCCCATACTCGGCGATGGAAGGCGGCGTCTCGTCGTCGTAGCGGATACCCAGCCCGCCGCCCAGATCGAGATGCTCCAGCGTGATGCCCGCCGCAGCCAGTTTGTCCACCAGCGCCAGGACTTTCTCCGCTGCCGCGATGAACGGGCTGGTCTCGGTGAGCTGCGAACCGATATGGCAGTCCATGCCGGTGACGCGCACGTGCGGCATGTCGGCTGCCTTCCGGTACAGCGCCAGGGCTTCGGTATAGGCCACGCCGAATTTGTTCTGCTTGAGTCCGGTGGAGATGTAAGGATGGGTCTTGGCATCCACGTCCGGATTCACGCGCAGGCTGACCGGCGCCACCTTGCCCATGCTGCCCGCCAGCGCATTCAACCGGTCCAGTTCGGGTGCCGATTCGACGTTGAAGCAGAGGATCTCCGCCTCCAGCGCCTGGCGCATCTCCGCCTCGCTCTTGCCGACACCGGAAAACACCACCTTGCCGGCCGCCCCGCCTGCCGCCAGCACGCGCTGCAGTTCGCCGCCGGAAACGATGTCGAATCCGGCTCCCAGGCGGGCGAACAGATTGAGGATGGCGAGGTTGGAATTGGCTTTCACCGCGTAGCAGATCAGATGCTCGCGGCTCTTGAGCGCTTCGTCGAACTGGCGATAGCCATCGGTCAGCGCCGCACGGGAATAGACGTAACACGGCGTACCGAAGCGCCGGGCGATATCGCTCAACGCCACGCCCTCGGCGAACAACTGGTCCTGCTGATAATGGAAATATTCGTTCATGGTCACTTCTTGCTTTCTGGATTTGCGGGAGCGGGTTGTGCCGGAGCAACTTGCGAGGCGGCCGGCTGGGCGGCTGCCGCCGGAGCTGCGGTCGGCGGGGGCGGCAGGAACAGCGGACCTTTGCGTCCGCATCCTTGCAGGATGACGGTCAACAGCAACATAATGCCGGCGATGCGCATGACTTTATCTTTCATAACAATCAGAACGGGCGCGATTATATGACGGAAAGCCCAGGCAACGAACCGCGCAGCGCGCTGTTCGCGCGCATCAGGCAGATGGTGGATGCACGCAGCGAGGATATCCGCCAGCACCTGGACGGCAATGCGCTGCGCCTGGAATTCGCCGACAAGCAGCGCATCCTGATCAACCTCGATGCGCGGACAAACAACGTGTGGCTGGCCGCGCGCACCGGCGGCATCGAGTTCATCCATCACGCAGGCACCTGGCGTGCGCACGACCAGAGCGAGCTCTTCGCCAGGCTGAACGAAGCCATCGATCTGGCGATCGCCAGCGATCCGCGCAATGCGCGCGCGCGCATGGCCCAGGCAACGCCCTCTCCCGTCCCCATGCGCACCGCCGGGAACAACCACATGCTGCGCAATGTCGTCATCGTACTGCTCGCCTCCGCGCTGATCTTCTGGTCGATGCAGCGGCCGGGGAAACCGCAGGCATCGGGACCGGCGACGACCCGGACACCCACCCTGTCGCTCAATCAGCTGCACTACCCGTGCGAAGGCGCATTGCCCGCCAACGGCAATGTGAGCCTCTTCCCGGCCAACCGCATGCGCACCGGCGGCCCGGACGACCCCGAGGTCACCCTGAAGAACGACCACCCGCATCCCGTGCTGCTGATCCTCACCGCGGCAGAGAGCGCCACTCCCTCGTTGTCGATATTGGTGCATGCCGGACAGGTTGCCGCCGTGCGCCTGCCTGCCGGACGGTACGACATGATGTTCAGTGTCGGCGACAATTGGTGCAACCCGCGCAACGGTTTCTCGGAAGGCCACTTGCTGAAATTCGACCAGCCGCTGAGCGTGCAGGCCGGCAAACCGGTGCAGGTCGCCATGCAAACATCCGGCAGCGGCATCGCGGACCTGCAGGTGCTGGTTAAAACCTTCCATCCGGCCGCCTCGGCACCGCTCCCGAACTACACCGGCGACGGCCGCATGCAGGTGGCACGCCATGCGGATGGACACTTCTACCTGCCGGGCAGCATCGACGACACCCCCATCGTGTTCATGCTGGATACCGACTCACCGGTCACCTCCGTCTCCAGCAGCCTTGCCCGCCAGGCAGGCATCCGCAACTGCAAGGCGGTACAGCCTCCGGCTGCGAACACCCCTGCGGCCGGCTGCATCGCCCTGGTGCCGCACATGAAGCTTGGCCGCTTCGCACTGGAGAACATCACCGTGGCGGTACTGCCGGACACGGAAACCAACCTGCTCGGCACCAACGTGCTGCGCAATTTTCAAGTCAGCCAACACGACAGCCAGCTGCTGATCGGACGGCGTTAACCGAGGAACCGGACATGACAGAGAGCGAATTCAACGAACAGGCCGATGCGGTATTCCGGCGCATCGAACGGGCGATAGACGACGGCGATGCAGATATCGATTACGACAGCAACGGCACGGTGCTGGAAATGGACTTTGCCGATGGCAGCAAAGTCATCATCAATCGCCACGTGCCCAACCGGGAGATCTGGCTCGCCGCGAAATCGGGCGGATTCCACTATGCCCTGCAGGACGGCCGCTGGATCAGCCAGCGCGACGGCAGCGAGCTGTTCGCCAGACTGGGCGAACTCGTGCAACTGGGTGCAGGAACGAAACTGGTGTTCTAGATGCCTGCGATCCGACCCGGGAAGCGTCGGGACCGGCGGCAAGCGACGGGAAGGAGCCAGGCAGACGGAATAGCTTGCTTCGATGCTTCAGTGATCTGGGGGAGGAGACTACTGGGATCGCATCCTCGTCCACCTGGCAGGACGAACTCTAGAACCGTTCCCGCTGTTTGGGAATGTGACAAATTGTCGCAGGGAAAAATGCCTTTGGACAACTTGCGGGGCAGATTGGCGTAGCCGGGGCGCCGCCCTGCCTATTCCGCCACGCCGTAGCTGCGCAATTCCGCGCGACACTGCATATAGTCCGGGCATGCGCTTTCCACCACGCGCCAGAAGGCGGGCGAATGGTTCATCTCGACCAGGTGCGCCAGTTCATGCACCACCACGTAGTCGATCAGGTGCAACGGCATCTTCACCAGCTGCCAGTTCAGCCGTACCACGCCGCGCGCGGTGCAGCTGCCCCACTGGGTGCGCGCCGCCGACAGCTTGATCTCGCGCGGCATCACCTGCAGCAACGGCGCGAAATGCTCCACGCATTCCTGGAACACGCGCAGCGCTTCCTGCCGGTACCAGAGCATCACCGCCTTTTCGATGTGTGCAGCGTCCGCTTCCAGCCCGACCGGCACGTGCAATACCTCGCCGTGCAATTGCGGGATGGCGCCGCGCAACCTGGGTGTCAGCGTCAACAGGAACTCTTCGCCACGGAACGGGATGCGCGCTCCTTCCGCCCAGAATATCGGCGGCACCTTTTTCGATTGCCATCCCTCCAGCTGCTTCACCACCCAGTCGGCCTTGTCCTGCAATACGCTGTGCAGCCACTTTTCGGAAGCCCGCAGCGGCATGTTGACGGTCAGCCCGCGCTCGTCGATGCGCAGGCCGATGCTGCGGCGCCTGCCGCTGCGCTTGAGGGTGTAGCTGATTTCCTTGCCGGAAAGATGGATATTGCGTTGTTCGACGACAGGCGGGGGGAGCTTCCGGCGTAACGCTCTGAACATCAGTCGAGCTTGCCCATCTCGCCTTCGATCCAGTCCTCGACGCGGCGGCTGATCTCTTCCGCCTTGAGGCCCCTGGGATCGATGGGCTGCCCGATACTCATGACGATGGTACCGGGATGTTTCAGGAACGAATTGCGCCCCCAGAATTTTCCGGCATTGTGCGCCACCGGTACCACCGGCGCGCCGGTGCTTTCGCCCAGCAGGGCGCCGCCGATCTTGTACTTGCCGCGTACACCATAGGGCATGCGCGTGCCCTCGGGGAAGATCACCACACAGAAACCGTGCTCAAGCCGGTCCTTGCCCTGCTCCAGCAGCTGCCTCATCGCCTGCTTGCCCTTGCTGCGGTCGATGGCGATGGGGCTGGTCAGCGCCAGGCCCCAGCCGAAGAACGGCAGCCACAGCAACTCGCGCTTGAGCACCCAGACCTGGTCCGGGAACACGGTCTGCAGCGCGAATGTCTCCCATGCCGATTGGTGCTTGCACATCACGATGCACGGCTGCTGCGGGATGTTCTCTGCGCCGCGTACTTCCATGCGGATACCGCAGATCACGCGCAACAGCCACATCGTGCTGTAGGCCAGGCCGGTGGCGATGCGGTAGCGGGTATGCGGCTTGAAAGGAAACAGGAACAGCACCAGCGACGCATAAATCGGCGTCCACACCAGCTGCACCAGGAAGAAAACCAGGGAACGGAGTGGCGTCATACCAGTGTCGCCACCACGGATGCCAGATCGGGATAGATCAGGGTACCTTCAGGCAGCTCGCCCTTGGCCTGTGTCTTGGCGCCCTTGCCGGTCAGCACCAGAATCGGCTGCGCTTCCAGCCGGGCCGCCGCCTGCAGGTCGCGCAGCGAATCGCCCACCGCGGGCACGCCCCTCAGATTGACGCCGTAACGCATGGCAATCTCCTCCAGCATCCCGCTCTTGGGTTTGCGGCAGCCGCAGTTCGCATCGTTGGTGTGCGGACAGAAGAACACCGCATCGATGCGCCCGCCAAGCAGCGCGCACGCCTTGTGCATCTTGTCGTGGATCGCATTCAGCGTCGGCATGTCGAACAGTCCGCGCCCGATACCGGACTGGTTGGTCGCCACCACCACGCGGTAATCGGCCTGGGTCAGGCGCGCGATGGCCTCCAGGCTGCCGGGAATGGGCTTCCATTCTTCCGGGCTCTTGATGAACTGGTCGGAATCGAAGTTGATGACGCCGTCGCGATCGAGGATGATGAGCTTGCTCATGTAACCGTTCTACCCCTTAAGCCGCCAGCCTGGAAATATCCGCAACCTGATTCATCAGGCCGCCAAGCTGCCTGAGCAGCAGCGCACGGTTGATGCGCAGCTTCCTGTCCTCCGCCATCACCATCACCTGATCGAAGAAATCGTCGATGAACGGTTTCAGCGTGACCAGCGCCTTCAGGTTCTGGCCATATTCGCCGCGGCTGAAGTAGCCCTGCGCGAACGGGGTGATGTCCACCATGGCCTGATGCAGGTTGCGCTCGGCCTCGTCCGTCATCAGCTTGGCATCGAATGCCGCACTCGCCATCGCCGTGCCCAGCTCTTCATGGTTCTTGCGCATGATGTTCTGCACGCGCTTATTGGCGGCCGCCAGATCCTTCGCCACCGCCATCGCGGCAAAGGCGCGCACGCCCTGCAGGCGCGGCAGCACTTCGTG
Organism: Sideroxyarcus emersonii; assembly: GCF_021654335.1. Classification (NCBI taxonomy): domain Bacteria; kingdom Pseudomonadati; phylum Pseudomonadota; class Betaproteobacteria; order Nitrosomonadales; family Gallionellaceae; genus Sideroxyarcus; species Sideroxyarcus emersonii. The sequence continues at coordinate 388,541 of NZ_AP023423.1, read as the reverse complement.
CAAACGGCCGTTCAGCACCGCCAGCACGGCTTCGATATGCGACGGGTCGAAACTGCGATCGCGCAGATAGCCGCGCAGGCGATCCATCATGAAACCTTCCACGTCCGCCGCCACCGATGCGCTCAGCATGCCGGCCGGGAAGTTCTCTGCCGTCGCCTTCAGCAGCGCAGGCAGCGGCAGGTCGAGCGGCGTTTCGACCAGGATGCGCAGGATGCCCAGGGCCTGGCGGCGCAAACCGAAGGGGTCCTTGTCGCCGGTCGGCACCTGCCCGACGCCATAGATGCCGACCACCGTCTCCAGCTTGTCGGCCAGCGCCACCGAACTCGCGACTGCGCCCACCGGGATGGAATCGCCGGCGAAACGCGGGTGGTAATGCGCCTCGATGGCGTTCGCCACCTCCAGGTCCTCGCCGTCATGGAAGGCGTAGTAACGGCCGATGATGCCCTGCAGCTCGGGGAACTCGCCCACCATGTCGGTGAGCAGGTCGGCCTTGCACAGGCGCGCCACCAGCTCCGCATTGGCCTTGTCGGCGTCCAGCAGCCGCGCGATGGTTCCTGCCAGCGTGGTGATGCGTTCGACACGCTGCAACTGGCTGCCCAGCTTGTTGTGGTACACCACATTGCCGAGTTTCTCGACGCGCGATTCCAGCTTCTGCTTGCGATCCTGGTTGAAGAAGAAGCGCGCATCGGCGAGGCGCGGACGCACCACGCGCTGGTTGCCGCCGATGATGTGTTTCGGATCGGCCACCTGCATGTTGGAGACGATGAGGAACTTGTTCAGCAGCTTGCCGCTGGTCGCATCCAGCAGCGGGAAATATTTCTGGTTCTGCTGCATGGTGAGGATCAGGCATTCCTGCGGCACGTCGAGGAATTCCTTCTCGAACTCGCCGACATACACCTCCGGCCATTCGACCAGCCCCGTCACCTCATCCAGCAGGGTGCTCAACACGCTGCGTTCGTCGTTGGACATGGAGAGCAGTTTCTCCAGGTCGAAATTGGCGTGCCCCACCCAGATCGCACCGTTCTGCTCGGCCAGTGTGTCCAGGCGCGCCACGATGCTCTCGCGCCGGTGCGCGAAACTGACGATCACGCGCCCGTCGCGCGCCAGCGTCGCTTCGTAATCGTCGGCATGCTCGATGCTGACGCGCTCGCTGCACAGGAAACGGTGCCCGCTGGTGACGTTGCCGCTGGTCAGCCCCAGCACTTCCACCGACACCACGCGATTGCCGTGCAGGATAGTCAGCCCGTGCACCGGGCGCACGAACTGGTGTTCGGAATCGCCCCAGCGCATCAGCTTCGGCACCGGCAGTTTCTTCAGCGCCTGCGTCACGATGTCCTGCAGGTATTCGTCCAGAGCTTTGCCTTTCTGCTCGACGCGCGCCACGAAGTATTCGGACTTGCCGTCGACCACGCGCTGCAACTGCGCCAGCGTGACGCCGGCCGAGCGCATGAAACCTTCCAGCGCCTTGGTCGGTTTGCCGTCGGCATCCAGTCCGGCCGCGACGGCCGGCCCCTTGCGTTCGATCACGCGGTCCGGCTGCTGCGCCTCGACCGCGGTGATGCTCACGGCCAGGCGGCGCGGCGTGCAATATGGCGTGCACACGCTCGCCTCGCCCAGCAATGCCTGTTCTTTCAGGCTGGCGAACACTTCATTGGCAAACGTGGTGGAGAGTTTCTCCAGAACCTTCGGCGGCAGCTCTTCCGTGAGCAGTTCGATCAGCAACGTCGCTTTCATTTCTTACCCCCGATCCTGGCCATCGGGAAACCCAATGCTTCGCGCGAATCGTAATATGCCTGGGCCACTTGCCGCGCCAGGGCGCGCACTTTGCCGATGTAGGCCGCGCGTTCGGTCACCGAGATCGCACCGCGCGCATCCAGCAGGTTGAAGGTATGCGAGCACTTCATCACCATCTCGAATCCCGGCAGCGGCAGCCCCGCCTCCATCAGGCGTTTGGCCTCGGATTCATATTCGTTGAAATGACGGAACAGCATCTCGACGTTGGAATGCTCGAAGTTGTACTTCGACTGCTCGACTTCGTTCTGGTGATACACGTCGCCGTAGGTGATGACGGTGTCGCCGTTCTTCGCCCACACCAGGTCGAACACGTTCTCCACGCCCTGCAGGTACATGGCCAGACGCTCCAGCCCGTAAGTGATCTCGCCCAGCACCGGTTTGCAGGTGAGAGAACCGACTTCCTGGAAATAGGTGAACTGCGTCACCTCCATGCCGTCCAGCCAGACTTCCCAGCCCAGCCCCCAGGCGCCCAGCGTCGGCGATTCCCAATCGTCCTCGACGAAGCGGATGTCGTGCTCGCCGGTGTCGATGCCCAGCGCGCGCAGACTGTCGAGATAAAGTTCCTGGATGTTGTCGGGAGAGGGTTTCAGCACCACCTGGTACTGGTAGTAGTGCTGCAGGCGGTTGGGGTTCTCGCCGTAGCGCCCGTCTTTCGGACGGCGCGAAGGTTGCACGTAAGCCGCGCGCCAGGGCTCGGGGCCGATCGCACGCAGGAAGGTAGCGGTGTGGAAGGTACCCGCGCCGACCTCGATGTCGTAGGGTTGCAGCAGTGCGCAGCCCTGCTTGTCCCAAAACTGCTGCAACGTCAGGATGACTTGCTGAAAAGTCGGCCCCTGGCCGGCTTTCGGTGAAGACTCATGCGCGGAGCGCGTGACGTCGGAACCAAAGGTTTGCATATGCTCAAAACCACCCGTATTTGCGAAAGGCCGCATTTTACGGGTTCCCGCCTGTTACGTCACGCCACAATATCCCAGCGGCGGGAACCGGGAACGCAATTCGTCCCGATCAAGCGACGTTGGCCTCGGCAAGCAGGTGATACGGCGCAGCAGCGCCAGCCCCCCCCCCGGAAAAAGCCGGGATCGCCCCGGCCTTCAACCACCGCAATAAACAGGCGTCTCCGCGTTTACGCGGAACCGCCTGCCGTTGCCTGTTTAGAACTGATAGACCGCAGAAGCCAGTGCGCTCACGTTGTTGTAGCCCGCATCGTATCGATATGCGACCGCGCCAGCATTAACCGTGGTGTCCACCTTGGCCGTGGAAAGCCGTGCTTCAGCACGGAACAGCAGGTTCTTCACCCACGGTGTCTGCCACTGCACACCGCCGAAGATTTCCAGACCGGAGCCCTTGCTTTGCGAGCTCGCACCACCAAGGGAATAGGTCGGGCCACTGATGGAGATAAAGCCGGCGCCAACGTAAGGAAGCGCAGGAGAATGGGCGATGTCGAACGGCTTGTCGATCAGATAAGTGCCGCGAACTTCGATTGTGGTGAAGCTGTTGCCGTTGCTCAAGCCGACCGATGCGCCGATGTCATCGCTAAACCAGTGCCCAAGCGATGCTCCGATCGTGGAATTGTTCACATCGACCGTACCCGCGACTTCGTTCGTATCCGCCACATGCCGAACCTCTGCGTGCGCCGATGCTGCCGCCAACAATGCGCCCGCCAGAGCGACAGAAACCACCAAGAATTTTTTCATGTGAACTCCTCATTGTCTGAAATAACCGGGGAAGCGCCGAACCGTTCGTCCTTTTCCGACGGAAAAGAAAACTGCCCGCAACCACCCCTCTTGCCAGTCTACTCCCATCCTGTCGGTTGCAATGGGTATCTGATTTTTGCAGAACTGACCGCCCAGTTGAAGAAAAACGACATGGTGCGGCATTTGCGCCACAGGCTGGCAACCCAGCCGGCTCGCAGCGTCCATTTCCATCCAAGATAAAAACCGGGCATCAACGAAACAGCGCAAGTTTGTCCGCACGCGGCAAGGCCTTGATCTCCCGCTCGCGCTTTAATGCGGAGGACTTGTCGGCGCAAGGTTCCTGGTAAACCAAAGCTACCGGCGTACGTCCGCGCGTGTATTTGGCGCCTTCGCCGGCGTTATGCGCGGCCAGGCGTTTGGTGAGGTCGTTGGTGATGCCGCAGTAGAGGGTCTGGTCGGCGCATTGGAGGAGGTAGCAGGTCCAGGCGTTGTTGTTCGGTGCTTTCATTTTTGTGGATTACCTGATGGCCGTTCGTGCTGAGTGCCTCTCGTCCCCTCGCCTCATGGGAGATAACCAGCGACTTGGCTGACGTCGTTTGGCAGCCTAGTCGAATGGCTAGTAGTTCCATCAGGGCCAGGGTGAGGGAGGGCACGTTGTATTTTCACTCATCTTAAAACCAAAACCGTCGGGGGTAGCCCGACAGCTAGTCACTTTTCTTGTCTTGCCAAGAAAAGTAACCAAAAGAAGTCGCCCCCGGTGCGCCGCCCCTTCGGGGTTCCCTCCGTTGCTCGACTGGTCAGGCCTCCTCATAAACTCGCACGATCCGCTACGCGGCCACGTGCTCAAACATATTCGCGGACTACCCCTGACCAGCCTGCGCTACTCGGCGGCGCACAGGGGGGGGAAAGCGAAATTCAAAACCTCAGAGTGGGCACTTCGTGCCCACTCTGTTAGGCTACTTCACTTCAACTATATAAGAGGAATCCACCTCGTAACCATCCTGTGGTTTATTTCCTTTATAGGGCCAGTCTAGCTCAACATGGACAAAGTATGTTTTTCCCTTCGGCACTATAAAGCTCCAAACATCATCATATTCAACACCTGGTTCCAAAACATACTCGCCAGAGAATTCGCTCACGACGCTCTTCAATTCATTCAGTTTTGGAAGTTTGTCTTCGTCAATTCTTCCTTGCTTGAGATTAGCCGGCAATGTTCTAAGTGTGATAGCTATATCACCGCCAGAATTTTTGCCTTTCAGGACTATTGGCACCTTGCCAATATTTTTAGGTTTGACATGCACTACCAGCAAACTCGAATGAGAGTCATACGGCAATGCATTAGCCGATACGTTAATTACGGGATTCCATTCAGCCGTGTCGGTGATTGAAAAATTGTGGTACGTCCACCATCCCCCAATGGGAATAGCGATTATTGTCACCCACTTGAGTAATAGGTCACTCCAGTCTTTTGCTCTTTGCATATCCAACATCGTCAGTTCCCCCGGGTTAAGTAAGGTGGGCACAAAGTGCCCACGGGATGGATTAGGTTTTGACTTTTCTTCCCCTGTGCGCCGCCTCGATATTTCACCAACAAGCGGAGGTTTAGGCGAGCACTGTCCGAGCTCCGCAGTGGGGCACGGTTTGTGTGCCCCGCCAGGGCGAGTTGCGCAGCCCCGCTTGTTGGCGAAATATCGAGGGAACCCCGCAGGGGCGGCAAACCGGGGGCGACTTCTTTTGGTTACTTTTCTTGGCAAGACAAGAAAAGTAACTAGCTGTCGGGCTACCCCCGACGGTTTTGGTTTAGAGATAAGCGGGTATGCAACAAGCTCTCCCTCACCCTAACCCTCTCCCAAAGGGAGAGGGGATGTTCTGCGCTGCATCCACCATGCAGCGATCAACATCGCCACAACCAACACCAGCATCCCCGCATTCCCCCAAACCACATACGGCGTCCTCCCAGCATACCCCTGCACCTGCGCCGTCAGCACCCCTTCCTCATGTTGCGGCAGCATGGCCCGAATGTGCCCATCCGAGCCGATCACGGCGGTCACCCCGGTATTGGTGGCGCGCAGCATCATGCGTCCGGTTTCCAGTGCGCGCATTTGCGACAGCTGGGCATGCTGCATCGCGGCATGCGAATCGCCGTACCAGGCATCGTTGGTGACGTTCACCAGCAGCGTCGCCGCGGGCAGGGCGCGGACGATCTCTTCGCCGAAGGCATCCTCGTAGCAGATATCCACCGCCACTTTCTGCCCGGCGACGTTGAGCGGCGCCTGGTGCGCGCCGCCGCTGGCGAGGTCGCCCATGGGGATGTCCAGCACGTCGTTGATGAGCCAGCCGAGCACACTGCGCAGCGGGATGAATTCGCCAAAGGGGACGAGGTGGTCCTTGCGGTAGTGCTGGCTGGGCGAGCTGCCGAGGGAGTACACGCTGTTGTAATAGCCTCCGCTTTCCTTCTCGAACACGCCGATGAGGATATCGCCGCCGTTCTGGCGCGCATGCTCGCGCAGCAGGGTCTGGTAACTTTCCGGCACGTTGTCGCGCAGCAGCGGCAATGCCGTCTCCGGCATCACGATCAGCCGCCCGTCGCTGGCCTGTGCCAGGCGACGATAGGTCTCCAGCGTGCCGACCAGCGCCTCTTCCGAGAATTTGGTGTCCTGCGCGATGTTGCCTTGCAGCAGGCTGACCTTGATCGGCTCGCCCTCCGCCTGCGTCCAGCCGATGCTGCGCAGGGTTGCGCCGCCCAGCCACAACGCGGCGAGGATCGCCAGGGCGGCCTTGCCGGGCCGGCTCCAGCGCGCGTTCCACAGCAGCAACAGGGCTCCCGCGCTCACCGCCGCGACCAGCGATACGCCGTACACGCCGAGCAGCGGGGCATAGCCGGCCAGCGGGCTGTCCGGCGCTTGCGAGTAGCCCGTCACCAGCCACGGAAAGCCGGTGAACAACAGGCCGCGCAGCCATTCGGCAAGCGTCCAGATCGCGGGCATCAGCAACAGCAAGCGCACGTTCGCCGATACCTTGAACCTTGCCTGCGCATAGCCCGCCAGCGCCGGCAGCGTGGCGTTCACGGCAGCGAACAGTGCCGTGGCGATGGCAGCGAGGACGGGGTGCATGTAGCCATAGATATGCAGCGCCACATAGATCCAGTGTATGCCGACGCAGAACAGTCCCATGCCGAAGGCGAACCCCTGCCATGCCGCCTGCGCCGGACGTTCGGCCCGGCTCCACAGCCGGAACAGCACGGCGAGAGCAAGGATGGGCAGGGGGAAGAAACCGAAGGGGGCGAAACCGAATACGGCAACGATACCGGCAAGGAATGCCTGCGCACGGGGTGAAGCGACGAGTCTTTTCACAATAGTCGGCGATAAAGTTGATTCGTTCAATTATACGGTGTAACTTCCGCCGCACGTCATCGTAACCGCCATATTCTTCACCATGTCCGACCGCTCCGCCCTGCTCGAAGAGATCAGCTCGATGCTGCTCGACAGCGACCTGTTCAGCCACCTGTCGCCCGCGGAGTTGCGCGCTGCCGCGCATTATTTCGGCGTCAACAAGATCGCCGAGGACGAAGTCATCTTCAACGAGGGCGATATCGGTTCGTTCATGTGCATCGTGCATTCCGGCAGCATCGCGGTGATCAAGGCCAACCAGAACGAAGAACTGGTGGAGATGGTCAAGCTGGGGCACGGCCGCGCCTTCGGCGAAATGGCGGTGCTGGACGGCGAACGGCGTTCCGCCACCTGCCGGGCCGCCGAAGACAGCATCCTGCTCACGCTCTCGAAAGAGGCGCTCGACAAGATGCTGGAAGAACACCCGCGCATCGCTGCCCGCGTCATCCGTGCCATCGCCGTCAGCCTGTCGCGCCGGCTGCGCATGGCGGTGGGACAACTGGTCGACCACATCATTTAGGAACGCCCTTGGATGCCTCTAGAAATCGTTTTGCGGGATGCAGCGCAAGGAGCCGCGCAGCGAATGACGAGACATACCGCATTGGTAGGCAAGGAATGAGCGAGCACGCGACGCAGCGATGCGCCCACAAAACGAATTTATAAAGGCATCCAATGCTCGATTTCACCGAATACACCAAAATCTTCATCAGCCTGTTCGCGATCATCGATCCGGTCGGCATCATCCCCATCATCATCGCATTCACCGCCGGCATGACCGCGCAGAAACGCGAACGCGTAGGGCGCATGGCATCGCTTTCGGTACTCCTGATCCTGCTCGCCGCCCTGCTGCTGGGCGAGGCGATACTCGGATTCTTCGGCATCAGCATCCATTCCTTCCGCACTGCGGGCGGCATCCTGCTGCTGCTGATGTCCATCACCATGCTGCTCGGCAACAAGCAGGCGCACTCGCCGGAGGATATCGATGTCGACGCGACCTCGTCCATCGCCATCGTGCCGCTGTCGACCCCCTTGCTGGCCGGACCCGGCGCGATCAGCACGGTGATCCTCGATGCGCACAAGGGCACCAACGCCGGCCACTATGGCATGATGGCACTGGTGCTCGCGGCACTGAGCCTGACCGTGTGGCTGACCTTCCTCATCGCCCCCTGGGTCTCGCAGCGCCTGGGCAGGATAGGCAGCAACATCGTCACCCGCCTGATGGGGCTGCTGCTGGCCGCCATTGCGGTCGAGTTCATCGCCGGCGGCTTGCGCGGCCTGTTCCCCACGTTGGGGTGAGCGCAGCTCCGGCCATCCCGTCTTCCCCATCATGCTTCGCCCACAACAGCCCCTTTACCCATGGAAAAAATACGACTCTCAAAACTCATGTCCGAACAGGGCCTCTGCTCCCGCCGCGAAGCGGATGACTACATCGCCCGCGGCTGGGTGAAGGTGGACGGCGAGGTCGTCAGCGAACTCGGCACCAAGGTTCTGCCCACGCAAAAAATCACTCTTGAAAAGGCCGCACAGGCCAAGCAGCAAGGGCGCGTCACCATTCTGCTGCACAAGCCTGTCGGCTACGTCTCCGGCCAGGCGGAGGAAGGCTACAAGCCCGCCATCCTGCTGCTCGATGCCGCCACGCGCTGGGAACAGGACACTGCGCCGCAACGCTTCCACCGCAGCCAGCTGCTCGGCCTCGCGCCTGCCGGGAGACTGGATATCGATTCGACCGGCCTGCTGGTGCTCACCCAGGATGGACGCATCGCCAAACAGCTCATCGGCGAAGATTCGCCGATCGAAAAAGAATACCTGGTGCGCGTGCAGGGCAAGCTGGTCGGCAACGGCCTGGCGCTGCTGAATCACGGCCTGTCGCTGGACGGCAAGAAACTCAAGCCCGCCAAGGTCAGCTGGCAGAACGAGGACCAGCTGCGTTTCATCCTGGTCGAAGGCAAGAAGCGCCAGATCCGCCGCATGTGCGAGATGGTGGGACTGCGGGTCACCGCGCTGAAGCGCGTACGCATCGGCAAGGTCAGGCTGGGCGAGCTGCCGCAGGGGCAATGGCGCTATCTGCGCGAGGATGAGAAGTTCTGAGTACCGGGAAGTGGCCGCATGATTCCCTTCAGCTCTTGCAGCCCGGCATTCCCGCTTGGAACGGCTTGAACCAGTAGGCGGTCACGCGCGTTCCCACCTGAAAACCGCCAGCGCCGCTATCACGATTAACAGAACCAGGCCGAATGCGACGATGATCATCGTCACAGGCGCGCCCGCAGACACCGCCCAGCCATATGCGCCCACGAACAATAACATCGCGAGGTTCTCGGCAAAGTTCTGCACCGCCAATGCCTTGCCCGACCCGATGCTGGCGTGACCGCGCTCTTGCAGCAAAGCGTTGAGCGGGACGACAAACAGGCCGCCGCAGGTGCCAATCGCAATCATCAGGATCGCGGCCAATGCAAGACCATGCACGAAAGTCAGTGCAAGGATGAGCGGCCCGAGCAGCAGTCCTCCAAGCAACGCCCGGTTGACGTTGCGCAGCGACACCCACCAGCCGGCCGCAGCCGCACCCAATACGATGCCGATAGACACCGCGCCCATCAGGTTGGCCGGCGTCCGGTTGTCGGTGATCAACAATGCTGCCGGAACCCAGGCAAACAACAGCAAGCGCAAGGTCGTCCCGCTGCCCCAGAACACACTGGTTCCCAGCAGGCTGAAGCGCGAGTCCCGGTTTCTGAACATCAACGACAGCGACACCAGGAACTGCCTGGTCAACAACCACGGGCGCAACCCCGTCGCGATCCTTTCTGCCTGCAAGCGCGGAATGAACAAGTTGGCAAGAGTCGCCAGGCCATATGCCGCGATCACTCCGGCAAAGGCCCAAGCCATCGAATGATCCGCCAGCCAGCCGCCCAGGATCACCCCGAGCAGGATGGCGACAATGGTCGAGCCCTCGATCATGCCATTGGCACGTACCAGCGCAGCCGCCCCGAACATCTGCGCGAGGATGCCATACTTGGCCGGCGAATAGATTGTGGCGCCGATGCCGATCAAACCGTAGGCGGTCAGCGGATTGGCCCCCGCTGCCATAATCAGCGCGGCAGCCAGCTTGAGCAGGTTTGCCGCCAGCATTACGCGGCCCTTGGGATATCCGTCCGCGACCTGCCCGACAAATGGCGCGAGCAGGATGAACGGCAGCACGAACGACTCTTGCAGCAAGGGAACCAGATTGGCGTAGTCCTGGGATCGGACGATTGCGATGGCCACAATCAGGATCGCATTGTCGGCCAGCGCAGAAAAGAATTGCGCCGCCAGCACTGCCATCATGCCCGGCGACCATAGTGGCATTTCCAATGCTTTCATTTCGCCATCACCGGGGCTTTTCGCGGTGCTAAGCCTGTTCGCCCGCCTCGATCAGCGTGCGCTCCACCAGCAGGGAATGCAGCCTGCGGCTGTCCGCGCGCAGCACGGTGAATTGCCATTCCCCGATCTGTAAACGTTCGCCACGCTTGGGCAACTGACCGGCGGCCTTGAGCACGAGGCCCCCGATGGTGTCATATTCTTCGTCGCTGAAGTCGGTCCCCAGCGCCTCGTTGAAATCGGCGATCTCGGTATCGGCCTTCACCCGCCAGTGCGCATCGTCCTGCCGGATGATGTTGTCTTCGTCTTCGTCGAAATCGTATTCGTCGGCGATGTCGCCGACAATCTGCTCCAGCACGTCTTCGATGGTCACCATGCCGGACACGCCGCCGTATTCATCCACCACCAGCGCGATATGGTTGCGGTTGCTGCGGAAATCGCGCAGCAGCACATTGAGGCGTTTCGATTCCGGCACGAACACGGCCGGGCGCAACATGTCGCGCACGTCGAACCGCTCGCCGGCGTAATAGCGCAACAGATCCTTCGCCAGCAGGATGCCGATGATGTTGTCCTTGTCGCCGTCGGTGACCGGGAAGCGCGAGTGGGCGGTTTCGATGACATACGGGATGAATTTTTCCGGCGGCTGGCTGATGTCGATGACATCCATCTGCGCACGCGGGATCATGATTTCGCGCACCTGGCGCTCGGAGACCTGGATGACTCCCTCCATCATGGAGAGCGCATCGGCATCCAGCAGGTTGCGCTCGTAGGCGCTGTGCAACAGGGAGATCAACTGCTCGCGGTCTTCCGGCTCCCGCAGCAACATCATGGAGAGCCGTTCCAGCAAGGTGGGCTTGTGACTACTTTCCGAACCGTCCATTACTCAAAACATCAACTAACGAGATAGGGAGCAGGATACCTCAATTTGAGCATCAACGCAGTTTCGCGCACTTCCATCTCTTCTGCCTCGCGCTTCTTTTCGTGGTCGTAACCCTGCAGATGCAGCGCCGCATGGATGGTGAGGTGCGCATAATGCGCGAGCAGATCCTTGCCCTGCTCTTTCGCTTCGCGCGCCACCACCGGCGCGCAGATGACGACATCGCCATACAACGGTGACGAGTCGTCGTAGACGAAAGTCAGCACGTTGGTCGCGTAATCCTTGCCGCGATAGCTCTGGTTCAACGCGCGCCCCTCGATCTCGTCCACGATGCGCAATGCGATCTGCACATCCTGTTCCAGCGCCGCCTTCACCCAGCGGCGGAATTGCTGCCGCGTCGGCAGTTTTTTGGCATTGCTGGCGTATTGCACCGACAGCGAGAGCTTGTGCGGATCAGTCATGGTTTTTGCTGTTCGTATTTTTCGTAAGCCGAGACGATCTTCTGCACCAGCGGATGGCGCACCACGTCCTCGGCAAGGAATTGCTGGAAGGCGATGCCGCGCACATCTTTCAGCACGATGCGCGCATCGTTGAGGCCGCTCTTCTGCCCGCGTGCCAGGTCGATCTGCGTCACATCGCCGGTAATCACCGCCTTGCTGCCGAAACCGATGCGCGTCAGGAACATCTTCATCTGTTCCGGCGTGGTGTTCTGCGCCTCGTCCAGGATGATGAAGGAATGGTTCAGCGTGCGGCCGCGCATGTAAGCCAGCGGGGCGACCTCGATCATGCCGCGTTCGAATGCCTTGGCAACCTTGTCCAGCCCCATCAGGTCGTACAGCGCGTCGTACAGGGGACGCAGATAAGGATCGACCTTCTGCGCCAGGTCGCCCGGCAGGAAGCCCAGGCGCTCACCCGCCTCTACCGCCGGCCGCACCAGCACCAGCCGTTTCACCGTCTCGCGCTGCAGCGCATCGACTGCGGAGGCGACGGCAAGATAGGTCTTGCCGGTACCCGCGGGACCGACGCCGAAGGTGATGTCGTGCTCCTGGATGGCCTGCAGGTATTCGTTCTGGCGCACGGTGCGCCCGCGCACCTCGGATTTGCGCGTCATCAGCAGGGGAACCGATTCGCTTTGCGCATCGGGCAGATCGTGTTTCATGCACTCGATCAGGCCAAGCTGCAGGCGCTCCAGCGTGATGTCGTGTTTGGCTTCGAGATAGAAGCGTTCCATCACTGCGCGCGCCAAAGCCGCCTGCGCTCCCGTGATGGTAAACCGTTCGCCGCGCCGCGCGATGTTCACTTCCAGTGCCGTCTCGATCTGGCGCAGGTTTTCGTCGAACGCACCGCACAGGTTGGCCAGGCGGGCGTTATCCACCGGCTCGAAGGAAAGGCTCACTGCGTCGCTCACGGCTGCATCACCAGTTCGCCGCGCAATGTATGTGCGGACCCCGGCAGTATCCGCACATCCACGTAGCGCCCCAGCATGCCCGGCGAACCGGCAAAGTTCACCACCCGGTTGTTTTCCGTGCGTCCCGCCAGTTCCTGCGCGTTCTTGCGCGAGATGTTTTCCACCAGAACCCGCTGCACGCTGCCCCACATCGTCTCGCTGATCTGCTGATCCAGCTCTTGCAGCCGCGCTTTCAGGCGAGACAATCGCGCCTGTTTCGTTTCCTCGGACGTGTCGTCTGCCATTTCCGCCGCCGGCGTGCCGGGCCGAGGGCTGAAGATGAAACTGAAGCTGGCATCGAAACCGACTTCGTCGATGAGTCTCATGGTGGCCTCAAAGTCCGCCTCGGTCTCGCCGGGAAAACCGACGATGAAATCGGAAGAAATGGAAATGCCGGGCCGTGCCGCACGCAATTTGCGCACGATGGATTTATATTCCAGCGCTGTATAACCGCGCTTCATCGCCATCAGGACCCGATCCGATCCGGATTGCACCGGCAGATGCAGGTGGGCGGCCAGCTTGGGCGTGGTCGCATACAGGTCGATCAGGCGCTGCGACATCTCGCGCGGATGCGAAGTGGTATAGCGCAGGCGCTGCACGCCCGGCAGCGCGGCGACGGCCTGGACCAGGAATGCGAAGTCCACCGTATCGCCGTCTTCCGTCTCGCCCTGATAAGCGTTCACGTTCTGCCCCAGCAGCGTGATCTCGCCCACGCCCTGCGCCGCCAGGCTTTCCACCTCCCGCATCACATCGGCGAACGGACGCGAGACCTCCTCGCCGCGCGTATAGGGCACCACGCAAAACGTGCAGTATTTGCTGCATCCTTCCATGATCGAAACGAAGGCCGTGCCATGCGAGGTCTGCGAGACCGGCACATGGTCGAACTTTTCGATCTCGGGGAAACTGATGTCCACTTGCGGTCTACCGCTTGCGCGGCGTGCCGCGATGAGCTGCGGCAATCGGTGCAAGGTCTGCGGACCGAACACCACATCGACATAAGGCGCCCGCTTGACGATGGCCTCGCCTTCCTGGCTTGCAACGCAGCCCCCGACGCCGATCAGCAGGTTCGGGTTGGCCTGTTTCAGCGCCCGCGCCCGCCCCAGGTCGGAAAATACTTTCTCTTCCGCCTTCTCGCGAATGGAGCAGGTGTTGAACAGCATGATGTCGGCTTCTTCCGGCTTGTCCGTTTGCACCATTCCGACGCAGGCATGCAATACGTCCGCCATCTTGTCGGAGTCGTACTCGTTCATCTGGCAGCCATAAGTCTTGATGTAGAGTTTTGTTAACACGCTCGATACCTGTCGATTTTCGATTTGCGGCAGCCGGATCCGGTCACCCCGGCAATAACCTTATAAATTAAATGTCAATATCCCGTTAAATTGCTCATATAATTGAAACGGCTTTAGTCAACTATCGCCATTATAGAGTTCATCCAAAAAACTGACGCACTTTAGGAGCAGAGCATGGCATTGATTGCAGACGTAGCATCCATCGGTACCGCAATATTCTCGGTTTTCTTCGCAGTCTGGATCACCATCCAGCTGTTCAAAAAGGCTGACTAAGCCGCACTACGCGGGAAGCCGATCCCCCGGCTTCCCATCCCGGTTCCCGTATTCCCCTGCAAGCAGCAACCCTGCCAGGCGCCCGCCCAGCGTTAAATTATTGTTAAGCAAAATCCGACTGTGCTAGGATTTCAATACCACTTGGAAAAGTGCGTGTAATCCATTCCCTTGAGAGGAGCGAAAAATGTCATTCGTCGCAGATATTGCAGCAATCGGTTCGGCATTGTTGGCTGTTGTCTTTTCGTTGTGGATGTTGAAGCAACTCTTTACCGACAAAAACTAGTCCAGAAATTACACAGCACCAAACAAAAACTCCAGCAGATGCTGGAGTTTTTGCTTTCAGTTGCAGATCAGGCGAACGGATCGACATTCCCGCATTGCCGAAAATCCTCGGCCTGAAGCGCTGCCGGCCAATGCGGCCGGACAGACCTTAATCCCGGTCGCCGCCGCGTCCTTCGCCCCTGCGTTCCTCACCCCCACGGCCTTCGCCCCGGTATCCTTCGTCGCCGCGCCCCTCGTCCCTGCGCCGATCGCCCCCACGATCTTCGTCGCGGTAATTGTCGCCACGCCCACGGTAACCGGGTTCGTACTCGGCAGACCTCACGAAATATACCGGCCGGTTGCAGGCATCGTATTCGCGGCAATGCCTGGCCCAGTTCCTCGCGTGGCCCGGTGGCACATTCAGGTAAATCGGCTCCATCGAATCGGCCTCCGGTTGCCGGACCGCGATCATCGGCTGCGCATACACCACCGGAGGTGGCGGTGCATTGCCGATCTGCACCCTGCCATAGACACCCGGACTGACCTCGCCGCCGACCGTAAGATTGATGTACGGAGTTTCTGCATGAACTGCCATAGCGCAAAACAGCAGGGATACAAATCCCGTTGCCTGAAGAGTCGTTTTCATGATGGTCCTTTCCCGAATTGCCGCAACGAAACTTTCGCCTCGGCGGTTGGTGACAGTTCCTGCGGAACATGGCGACATAGCCACCGCCTTGTTGCCGGCGGCTTCCTGCCAAATTCTAGTTTAACGAAGCCAAACTTGCCAGACTGCCCGCACGGGGCTGTCTCATACATATAGAGTGGGGGATGGTGTTTCGGAAGAACCCGCATAAATCCTTGGGTCATGAGGTTTCTCGAAGATTTCTGACACTATCTCAAATACTCACGAAACTGTGAGGTTTAGTGCGATTTTGTGATGTGAAATGCGACCAGGCAATGCTCTAGATGATCTGTGCAGACTGAACCGTCTTATCATTTAACTTGCCCATTTAGTGATACTCACAGCGATACTCACAAATTGCCTAGACAGGGTGAGTCAACCTGCGACAAAACGAGACAGCGCGAGACGCGCAAAATGGCTAAAAACCTTGCAAATACTGAATTCTGGAATGACAAAAGCCCGCTTTGGCGGGCTTTTGTCATTTGCATCTTGGTGGTGATAGGTGGACTTGAACCACCGACCCCAGCATTATGAGTGCTGTGCTCTAACCAACTGAGCTATATCACCGTATCCGGGCGCTGTTGACGGGTTATTCCCGCTTGGGCGCCTTGACGAAGGGCGGCATTTTGCTGATTTCACCCCCGCCTGTCAATTATTGCATGCCTCCACCTTGAGCTCGCTCTCGGGGAATTCCTGCTGCAAGGCATTGAGCTTGTCCGTCGTCCCCGAATCGAGATCCCGGATGAGGAATACGGTGTACTTGAGTTTGCTGGTACGCTCGCCCACTTTGGCAGTGCGCACATCCTTGGTATGCAACATGGCGATATATTTTTCCGCCGCATCCCTGGTCTTGAACACCCCCAGCGAGATTGCGTTCTGCCATTTCCCCTTTTCCTGCACCACGAAGTAATCCTTCACCCCGCGCTCTTTCAGTTGCGCGATCTTCTTTTCCACGCTGGCCCGCTTCTTCAACGGCGGGATGTATACCCAGTATCCGTGATTGCGTTCCACTGCGCGCCGGGTCAGATTGTCGCCCAGCTTGAGCACAGCCAGCGCCTGTTGTGCACGCGACAGATCGTCGCCGGAAAATTCGCCCCACTCCGCACATTTGGCGAGGTTAAGCGGTGCACTCGCCGCTACGGCAACCGGCGGGCGTAGCGGAGCGGATACCGCAACAGGCGAAGACGCCACCCCAGGAGAAGAGTGGGTGGCCGGGTGCGTGGCCGCCGGGGCGGGGACGCTAGCGGGTGCCGAGACCGGCGACAAGGTCAGGCTTAGGCCGGGGGTCTCGCTCTGCGCCGCTACGGCAGAAGCGGGCAGCGCATCGAGCAACCGGATCTTGTCCGGATGCAATGCTGCCTGCAGGGTTCCCGAGTCGGCATCCTCGGTCAGCAAATTGCCCCAGCGCATCCAGCCGAACAATGCCAGGTTGACCAGCAACAACAATCCCACGATCCACTTCGTCATGCTTCCGTTTCTCCAATGATCTGCAAACCTTGTAGCACCAGATTGTCCATCCGCTCCGCAGGCAGTCCCAGATGCGGCTGGACAACATCCGCCGCGCCGCCGCCGAGCAGGCAACGCACCGGACCGCCGCGCGCCTGCAGCAGCCCGAACTGATGCCGGACGGCACCGAGCGTGGCGCGCAGCATGCCGCTATGGATGGCATCGGCCGTATTACGGGGAAAGTCCTGCAGCATGCCCTGTTCAGCTGCAAGTTGGGCCGTATTCGTCGCCAGGCTGCGCTGCATCAGGCTGACGCCGGGCAAGATCAATCCGCCGAGGAACTCGCCCTGCGCGGAAAGCGCATCGATCGTTGTCGCTGTCCCGCAGTTCACCACCAGACAGGCGTCCTGCATGTGGTGCCTGGCAGCGATCAGCGCCGCCCAACGGTCGCTGCCCAGCCGCTCCGGCTGCTCATAACCGTTACGCACGCCGCATTGCCCGGCGCGGGCCGTCACGAATTCCACCGGACATGTCCACCGGTTACAGACGGTACGAATGCACTGCGCCATCGCCTCGCCTGCCACATTGGACGCCAGCACACGGGCCGGCGTCGGCAATGCCGCAAAGGCATGCTGCAAGACCACCCATTCGGTATTGCCCACCACGCCCTGATGCAGCCACTTCCCATCCCGCACCAGTGCCCATTTGCAGCGGCTGTTTCCCACGTCCAGCAATAGCACTTAAGCCTTCCTCAGGCTGACCTCGCCCGCATTGAACGTCTGCGTCCCCTGCGCCGTCTCCAGACGCAAAGCCCCTCCATCCGTGACACCCAGCACTGTGCCAGCCACCTGCGAACCGTCTGGCAGCCACAATACCACCGGGCGTTGTTGAAACACGTGACGGCTTTCCCATTCCGCCCGCAGCGGCGCAAAACCGCTCTCGGCGAACCCGCGCAATACCGACAGCAGATGTTTCAATAATACCGCAAGCACAAGGTTGCGCTCGGGCGGTGCCTTGTCCCGTTCAGCCAGATCGCTCACCGCCTGGTCGATGCGACCGCGCAACGCCTCCGGCACGACAAGATTGAGACCGATGCCGATCACTACCGCGCTGGGACCAAGCATATCGCCTTGCGCCTCGATCAATATGCCCGCCAGTTTGCCCTCGTTCAGCAACACATCGTTCGGCCATTTCAATCCGGCCTCCTGCACACCCAGCTCGGTCAAAGCACGCAGCATGGCAACGCCGACAGCCAGACTCAGGCCCGATAACGCGGCAAGCCCGCTCTCGAAACGCCACAGCAGGGAAAAAGTGAGCGCATCACCGAGGCCCGAATGCCATGTCCTGCCGAGACGGCCGCGCCCGGCAGTCTGGTATTCCACCGCCAGTACCGTGGCACTTGGCTCGCCTTGTGCGGCACGCCGCAGCAACAGCGCGTTGCTGGAGGCGGCATGATCGAGGATCTCGATATGCAGTTCGTCCTGCCTCTCCCCGAGCGCTGCGCGGATCAGCCCGGCATCCAGCCATTGCAGCTGGCGCGCCAGACGGTAACCGCGGCCGCGCACACTATACAAGGTCAGGCCGAATTTCCCGGCATCCTGCAAGGCATTGGACACCGTGGCCCGCGTGACGCCGCATTGCCGCGCCAACACTTCGCCGGAATGGAATTCGCCATCGGCCAGCAGGCGCAGCAACGCGAACGTCAGGGGTTTGGGCGATTCGGCTGCGTTCATTGCGGCATGTCGCTACCCGTGGCCGCCCTGTCGTAGCCGAGAAAACCGATGATCTCGTCGCGGCGCTTCATGGCATCCTGGTAACCCAGCTCGATCAACGCCTGGCAATAGTCCTTGTCGAACAGCAGATAACTCACCAGGTTGGCCCCGCTGCGGCGCATCACGCCCGCCGAGCGCAACAGCAGGCGGATGGGCCAGGGCAGGCGCGCGATATGCCGCTCGGCGATCCTTTCCAGAGGCTGGCTGGGGGTGATGACGAACACATCGATATGCCGCACGGCGGTGGCCGAACGCAACGACTCGGGGATCAGGCTGACGATGGTGTTCATGCGCTGCAAACGTTCCAGATCGAGCTCCAGCCCATCCATGAAGATGCTGTCCAGCGCATGGCCGGCGATCTGCGCCAGCGAGGGATAGGTATCCATGCGGTTGCGCCGCCCCTCCTCGTCGTCGGCATGCCAGGCGCCGATCAGCATCACCTTGTCCGCTCCCAGGTGCAGCGCGGAACCGATCGGCGCGATCTGGCGCACGGAACCGTCGCCGAAATATTCGCGGTGGATGTGCACTGCCGGGAAGATGAAAGGGATGGACGCGGACGCCAGCAGGTGCTCGATGCCGATCTTCGTTTCCACCCCGAGGCGGCGCGTCCGTTTCCATGGCTGCAGCCCCGGCACTCCCTGGTAGAACGTGACCGAATGTCCCGATCCGTAACCCGATGCGGTGACACTCAGGGCATGCAGGGCACCCGCGTCGATGCTTTCCTGGATCTTGTCGCACGGCAGCGTCCGCTCTAGGAATGCCGCCAGCGGCGCGTTGTCCAGCAGCGAGATACGGTTCATGCGATTGATCCCCAGCACGCTCAGGAACAGCCCGGCCAGCCAGCGTCCGCTGTTGGTCAGCACACCCAGCACGTCGGCACGGTAGATGTCGCTCACCTGCGCATGCCTCCAGATGCCGAGCAGGTATTTCACGCCCTTGCGGAATTGCCGCGCATTCACCGCCAGCGTCACCGCATTCAGCGCACCGGCCGAGGTTCCGCAGATGATCTGGAACGGGGACGGCGAACGCCGCGGCGTCAGGTCGGCGATGGCCTTGAGCACACCGACCTGGTAGGCCGCGCGGGCACCACCGCCGGTGAGGATGAGTGCGATCTTTTGCGGGGTCTGGACCATGCTCGCCCTTCGCGATCAGGCCTCATCCGGCTCCGCTTGGACCGCATCCAGCGCATCCTTCAGGGTCTCTTCGGGCAGCGCATTCAGGGTCTCGGACAGCATCTCTGCCGCCTCTACCGCATTGGGTTGCAGCAATGCAGCGTCCGCGTTGGCCACCAGCACGGCCGCCGCGCCCACCACCTTGAGCAGGCGTGCACGCTCGCCCATCAACATTTCGATCTCCTGGCTCAACAACTCGACTTCATGCTTGTTCATTACATCCTCCTAGTATTTCTTGACGCCGGCGACAGCCAGCGCACTCATGTTGACGATGCGGCGCACGGTGGCGGTCGAGGTCAGTATATGCACCGACCGGTTCGCCCCCAGCAGGATGGAACCGATGGTGATGCCCTCGCCGGCCGTGATCTTGAGCAGATTGTAGGCGATGTTCGCCGCATCCAGATTCGGCATGATCAGCAGGTTCGCCTCGCCCTTCAGGCGCGAGGCCGGGAAAGTCTGCAGGCGCAGGTTCTCCGACAGCGCCGCGTCGCCGTGCATCTCGCCTTCCACCTCAAGTTCGGGGGCAAGCTGCTCCAGCAGTTCGCGCGCGCGGCCCATCTTGTGCGCCGAGTCGTCCTTGTGGCTGCCGAAATTGGAATGCGACAGCAGCGCAGCCTTGGGCGTCAGGCCGAAGCGTCGCACTTCGGCCGCCGCCAGCAGGGTCATGGCGGCGATCTGCTCCGCGGTCGGATCCAGGTTCACATGCGTATCGCAGATGAACAGGGTATGGCCGGGCAGCATCAGGATGTTCATCGCCGCATACACATTGGCACCCGGATGCTTGCCGATGACCTCGTCGATATAGCGCAGATGGTTCAGCGGTTGCGACACCGTGCCGCACAGCATCGCATCGGCGGCGTCCATGCGCACCAACATCGCCGCGATCAGCGTGTTGTGGCTGCGCATGGCGCGCTTGGCCGCATCCGGCGTCACGCCCCGGCGCTGCATCAGGCGATGGTATTCGTTGCAATACTCGCGATAACGGCTGTCGCTTTCCGGATTCACCAGTTCGAAGTGCTCGCCTGCGCGGATACGCAGCCCCAGCCTGGCGATGCGCTGCTCGATCACCGTCGGCCGGCCGACCAGAATGGGGCTGGCAATGCCCTCGTCCACCACGGTCTGCACCGCATGCAGCACTCTTTCGTCCTCGCCCTCCGCATATACCAGGCGCTTCGGGTTCTTTTTCGCGAACTCGAACACCGGTTTCATCAGCATGTTCGAGTGGTAGAGGAATTGCGACAGCTGCTCGCGGTAGACCGCCATATCGGCGATGGGGCGCTGCGCCACCCCGCTATCCATCGCCGCCTGGGCGACGGCGGGCGCGATGCGCGTGATCAGGCGCGGATCGAAGGGTTTGGGAATCAGGTATTCGGTGCCGAAGGAGAGGCTCTCCTCGCCGTAGACTTCCGCCACCGCATCGGATTGCTCTGCCTGGGCCAGTTCCGCAATGGCATGCACCGCCGCGCGCTTCATCGCCTCATTGATGGTGGAGGCGCCGACATCCAGCGCGCCGCGGAAGATGTAGGGAAAGCACAGCGCGTTGTTCACCTGATTGGGATAGTCCGAACGGCCGGTCGCGATGATCGCGTCGGGGCGAGCCGCCTTTGCCAGCTCCGGCAGTATCTCCGGCGTCGGGTTGGCCAGCGCGAAGATCAGCGGCCTGGCCGCCATCTGCTCCACCATCTCCGGCTTCAGTACGCCGCCCGCCGACAACCCGAGGAACACATCCGCCCCGGCGATGACCTCGCCCAGCGTGCGCGCGGAAGTCTGTACCGCGTAGCGCGCCTTGTTGTCGTCCATCTCTTCGGTGCGGCCCTGGTACACCACCCCCTTGATATCGGTGACGACGATGTTCTCCATCCTCACCCCCAGGCTCACCAGCATGTCCAGGCAGGCCAGGGCCGCGGCACCCGCACCGCTCACCACCAGCCTGATCTCCCCGATCTTCTTGCCCACCACCTTGAGGCCGTTCAGCAGCGCGGCGCCGACGATGATGGACGTGCCGTGCTGGTCGTCGTGGAACACCGGGATGCGCATGCGTTCGCGCAGCTTGCGCTCGATGTAGAAACACTCCGGCGCCTTGATGTCTTCCAGATTGATGCCGCCGAAGGTCGGCTCCAGCGCGGCGATGATGTCCACCAGCTTGTCCGGATCGCGCTCGTCGATCTCCAGATCGAACACGTCGATGCCGGCGAACTTCTTGAACAGCACGCCCTTGCCTTCCATCACGGGCTTGGCCGCCAGCGGGCCGATCGCCCCCAGGCCCAGCACCGCCGTGCCGTTGCTGATGACGGCCACCAGGTTGCCGCGCGCGGTCATGTTGCGGACTTCGGCAGGGTCGGCCACGATGAGTTCGCAGGCGGCCGCCACGCCCGGCGAATACGCCAGCGCCAGATCGCGCTGCGTGATCATCGGCTTGGTGGGATGGACCGAGACCTTGCCTGCCGGAGCCTGGCGGTGATACTGCAGCGCAGCTTCGCGCAACTGTTTATCCATGGTGATCGCGACATCCGGTATGAATCTCGCGCCGATTATAGCTCAGCGTGCATCCCGTCCGCGCCGGACCTGCCCGCCGCCATCGCTACGGCACATCCGTCGACCCCTAGGGGAAACCCTCATTGATTCGCGCACTGTTGTACATTCGCCGCATTGGGAATCTAATCTGAAGTTCGTGAAGACCGATTTTGCTAGAATGCCGCCCCTTGTCGTTACAGACCATCGATAATCATGCGCCCAGTCACGCTCGCCGGAGGTGAAAACGCCGTGCTGCTGATCCACGGACTGCAGAGCAGTCCGGCCGAATTGCTGCCGCTGGCCAAACGCTTGCAGCAAGCCGGCTATACCGTGCATCTGCCGCACATCCCCGGCTACGGATTCGAACACGGCGATACGCCGCGTTCGGTCACGCACTGGCAGGACTGGCACGCCAAGGCCCTGCAAGAGTTCCGCGCACTGCAGCAACAATACAAGACCGTCTCCGTCGGCGGCCTGTGCATCGGCGGTACCCTGTCGCTCAGCATCGCGGCCGAATTGGGAGATGAAGTCACTGCATTGACGCTGCTGTCCACCACGCTGTGGTATGACGGCTGGGCCATGCCCTGGTACCGGCCTTTCCGCTATCTCGGCTACATCTGGCCGATCCGCTACTGGTACACCTATAAGGAACGCGAGCCCTTCGGCCTCAAGAACGAGCAATTGCGCCGCTGGGTCGCACGCGAAATGGCCCACAAGGATGCCTCCATGGTCGGCGCCAGCCGGCTGAACCTGCCCGCCATCCAGGAAGCCGAGCGCATGATCGCCGTGGTCAAGAAGACGATGTCGCGCATCACCGCCCCCGCCATCGTCATCCATGCCGTGGAGGACGAGGTCGCCTCCCCGCGCAGCGCACGCTACATCGCCCGGCACATCGGCTCCAGAACGGTGGAAAGCGTGATGCTGCACAACAGTTACCACATGATCACCGTGGACAACGACCGCGACCAGGTCGCCGCCGACACCATCCGTTTCTTCGACCATGCACGCTCCCTGCGCGCGCCAGGTTAAGATTCTGTGAAGAATTCGTATCTGCTATAATCCGCCATAATTTCAACAGGAAGCAAGCAACCATGAGTTCTCTGCAAACCATACAAAACATGATGGTCAAGCAATTCGACCTCAAGCTGGAAGATCTCAAGCCCGATGCCACCCTGGAAAGCCTGGGCCTGGACTCGCTGTCGGTGATCGAATTCACCTTCAACCTCGAAGACGAACTGAAGATCACCATGCCGGAGGAGCGCGTCGAACTCAAGACGCTGCAGGATGTGGTCAACCTGGTGGACAAGATCGTCGCCGAGCAGAAGGGCAAAGAGCAGTAACCTCCATGGCCAGGCGTGTCGTCATCACCGGATTGGGCGTCATCTCGCCAGTCGGCAAAAATCCCGCCGAATTCTTCGGCAACCTGATGGCCGGACGTTCCGGCATCAAGCGCCTGCAGACGGATTTCATCGAGCAGCTCTCCATCCGCATCGGCGCACCGGTCGAGGGCTTCGACCCCGCCGCCCACTTCAGCAAGATGCAGCTCAGCGGCATCGAGCGTTTCAGCCAGTTCGCGCTGGTCGCCGCCGAACAGGCCGTGCAGGATGCGCAACTCCAGCTCACCGAAGCCGAATACCCGCGTACCGGGGTCTGCATGGGCTCCTGCCTGGGCGGCGCCGGCACGCTGGAAGACGGCTATGTGGAAACACTGCTGGGCAATCCCCCGCGCGTCAAACCGCTCAGCGTACTGCTCAGCATGAACAATGCCGCAGCTTCGCACCTTTCCATCAAATATCGCCTGCAGGGTGCGAACATGACTTATGCCACCGCCTGCTCTTCCTCGGCCATCGCCGTGGGCGAGGCCTATCGCCAGATCAAACACGGCTATGCCGATGCGATGCTGGCCGGCGGTTCGGAAGCGATGCTCACGCTGGGCGCAATGAAAGCATGGGAGGCATTGCGCACCCTCGCGCAGGAAGACCCGGACGACGCGGGCGCCTCCTGCAAACCGTTCTCGAAGCACCGCAGCGGACTGGTGCTCGGCGAAGGCGCCGCCGTACTGGTGCTGGAAGATGCGGAGCGCGCGGTGAAACGCGGCGCGAGGATCTATGCGGAACTGGTCGGTTACGATTGCTCGTCCGATGCCAGCCACATCACCAAGCCCGATGCCGCCGGACAGTCGCGCACCATCCTCAACGCCCTGCGTGAAGCGCAGCTGCAGCCGCAGGACATCCACTACATCAACGCCCACGGTACCGCCACGCAGGCCGGCGACATCGAGGAGACCAGGGCCATCAAGCAGGTGTTCGGCACGCATGCGGCCAAGGTGCCGGTCAGCTCGACCAAATCCATGCACGGCCATCTGATGGGCGCCACCGGCGCGGTGGAATTCATGGCCGCCGTGCTGGCGCTGCACAACCAGGCCATCCCGCCCACCATCAACCTGCACGAACCCGATCCGGAATGCGACCTGGACTACGTACCCAACCAAGGTCGCAGCAACGTCAGGCTGGACGCCGTGATGTCCAACTCGTTCGCCTTCGGCGGCAGCAATGCCGTGCTGATCGCCAGGCGCTACAATGGTTAGCGGGCATTTACCGGCCCGCTAAGTCTCGCGCCTGCTGTTGCCGCCATCCAGCCGCAACGTAGCCAGCGTCCTCTTGCGCACCTCGTGCAGCAGGGCCACGTTCTCATCCAGCGACTCGCCATAGGAAGGAACCATCTCCTTCAGCCTGTGCTTCCATTCGGCCTCCTTCATGCGCGGCTTGAAACAGCGTTCGATCACTTCGATCATCGCCTGGACCGAGGTGGAAGCGCCCGGCGATGCGCCCAGCAGCGCTGCCAGCGTACCATCCCCGGCCGTCACGATCTCGGTGCCGAATTCCAGCCTGCCGCCTTTCTGGTCGCAGCCCTTGATGATCTGCACACGCTGGCCGGCCGAAGCCAGCTCCCAGTCTTCCTCTTTCGCATCCACATAAAAGCCGCGCAATATCCCCACGCGCTCCTTGTGCGAACGGAACGCCTCGGTGACGAGGTAGCGGGTAAGGTCGAAATTGTCGCGCGCGACCGACAGCATCGGCTTCAGGTTGCCCGGCTTGAGCGAAGTGAACAGGTCGAGCGCCGATCCCTCCTTGAGGAATTTGGTGGTGATGCTGGCGAACGGCCCGAACAGCAGCGCCGGCTCGCCGTCGATGATGCGCGCATCCAGATGCGGCACCGACATCGGCGGCGCACCCACGGCCGCTTTGCCATATACCTTGCTGCTGTGGCGTTTCACCACGTCCGGATTCTTGCAGATCAGCCATTGCCCGCTGACCGGGAACCCGCCGTAGCCGCGCGCCTCCGGCACCCCGGATTTCTGCAGCAGCGGCAGCGCGCCGCCGCCGGCACCGAGAAAGACGAACCCGGCATCGATGGTCCGGGTCTCTTTGCTGTGATTGTCCTTCACCCGCACATGCCAGCGCCCGTTTTCGTGCTGCTTCAGGCTGACGATGGTATGGCTCAGCTTCAGGTCGAAGGCGGCATGCCGGTTCAGCGATTTCACCAGGCCGCGCGTCAACATGCCGAAATCCACATCCGTGCCGTGCCGGACCCGCGTCGCCGCGACGACCTGTCCGGCATCGCGATGCTGCATCACCAGCGGCATCCACTTGCGCAGCACCGCATGATCTTCGCTGTATTCCATCTCCTCGAACAGGTGGTGCTTGTGCAATGCCGCATAGCGCTTGCGCAGGAACGCCACATCCTCCTCGCCCCAGACGAAGCTCTGGTGGCAGATCGGGTTGATGAATTTCTCCGGCGCCGGCAACACCGCCTGCTCGACCAGGTACGACCAGAATTGCAGCGAAACCTCGAATGCGGCATTGATCTCCAGCGCGCGGTCGATGCGGATGCTGCCATCGGCCATCTGCGGCGTGTAATTCAGTTCGCAATACCCGCCATGCCCGGTGCCCGCATTGTTCAGGCTATGCGTGCTCTCATGCGCCACCTTGCTCAGCCGCTCGACCATCACGATCTTCAGCGACGGGTCCAACTGCGACAGCAACGTCCCCAGCGTCGCGCTCATTACGCCCGCCCCGACCAACAACACATCTACTTTCTTGGCTGACATCTTCTATCCCTGGCCTAGTCTCATCCCGCGTGTTCCCTCCCCGGCGCGGGAAGGAAGCACATCCATGCTGCAAATTCTACCCGCTTAACCCGGCCAGCATCTTCTCCAGCCGTTTCACCGACACGATCACCGGCGTTTTCAGCTCCTGCGCGAACAGCGACACGCGCAGTTCCTGCAGCATCCAGCCGAAATCCTCCAGCCGCGCATCGGCTTCGCCATGCTGCGACGACAGCCGGCGCTGCCACTGCTGCAACAGGGGATTCATCTGCGCCATGTTCTGCGCATCGCGTGCCGGGTTGGTGCGCAGCTTCTCCAGCCGCACGTTGATCGCCTTCAGGTAACGCGGCATGTGCTGCATGCGCTCGTATGGCGTGCGGGCTATCCATTCCTTGCCCAGCAGCCATTCGCACTGGCTGCGGATGTCCTGTTGCACCTGCCCATGCGCCTTGAATCCGGGCAGCGCCTTTTGCAGCGTGTGGTATTCCGCCAGCACCGCGCCGACCAACCGTGCGATCTCCTGCGCCACCAGGTTCAGGCGCGCCTTGGCCTCCTTGCTGCGTGAGGCGAATTCCTTCTCGCTTTCCGGCCAGGGATCGTTCAGGCAGCAGCGATCGAAGGTCACCGCCAGGATCTGCCGCTGCAGGTCCTGCTGCGAGCCGAACGGCAGGAACTGCATCGCCATCGCCTGCAGGCTGGGCAGGTTCTTCTCCAGGTATTTCACCTGTTCTTTCAGCGCCAGCATGAACAGGCGGCGCAAGCCCAGGCGTTGTGCAGCTTGCGCTTCATCGCGCGTATCAAAACTCTGCAGCGTTACCGCGTCGCCCTCGTCCACCAGCGCGTTGAACACGGTAACGGTCTGTCCGGCCCGGCTCTCCTCGCGCGTCGGCTTGAAGTCGCCGAAGCGCCATTCGGTATAGCGTTCGCCGCTGCTCTTCTGTTGTGGCGCAGCATTCCGGGCAGTCTGCACTGGCGCAGCCACGGCCTGCTTCGGCGACCACTCGCCGCGCAATTGCGCAAAATTGCGCGACATGCCGAGCTGGCGCCCGTGCTCGTCTACCACACGGAAGTTCATCAGCAGGTGTGGCGGCAGCTGTTCCAGCCGGAACGCATCCAGCGGCACGTCGACCTGCTTCTGCTCGCGGATGTAACGCGCCAATGCCTGCAACAGCGGCGTATCGGAAACTTTCACTCCGGCGCAGAACGCCGCCGCAAATTCCGGCACCGGCACGCAATGGCGGCGCAGTTTCTGCGGCAGCGACTTCACCAGTTGCGCGACCTTCTCCGCCAGGATGCCCGGCACCAGCCATTCGCAACGCGCCGCCGACACCTGGTTCAGCAACGCCTGCGGCACGGTCAGCGTGACGCCGTCGTCGTTCTTGCCCGGCGCGAAGTTGTAGGCCAAGGCATAGCTCACGTTATTCATCAGCATCTGCGGCGGGAACTGCTCGGTGGTGATGCCGGCCGCCTCGTGCCGCATCAGGTCGTCTTTTTTCAGGTACAGCAGTTTCGGCTGCTCGCGCTCGACCTCCTTGCGCCAATGCTCGAATGCCGCGCCGTTATGGATGCCGGCCGGGATGCGCGCATCGTAGAACGCAAAGATCAGTTCGTCGTCCACCAGCACATCGGGGCGGCGCGCCTTGTGTTCCAGCGCCTCGATGTCGGCGATCAGCTTCTGGTTATAGGCGAAGAACGGTGCCTGCGTGTTGAACTCGCCGTTCACCAGCGCCTCGCGGATGAACACCTCGCGCGACTCCTCCGGGTTCATTGGTCCGTAGTGCACGCGCTTCTTCGGGTTGATCAGCAACCCGTACAGGGTGCTGCGCTCCCACGCCGCCACTTGCGCCGCCTT
Source organism: Sideroxyarcus emersonii (assembly GCF_021654335.1). Lineage (NCBI taxonomy): Bacteria > Pseudomonadati > Pseudomonadota > Betaproteobacteria > Nitrosomonadales > Gallionellaceae > Sideroxyarcus > Sideroxyarcus emersonii. The sequence continues at coordinate 360,620 of NZ_AP023423.1, read as the reverse complement.
CTTCTCCCAGTGCGGCTCGAAATAGCTGCGCTTGATCAAATGGGCGCCGACCTCTTCCAGCCACTCCGGCTCGATGCGCGCGACGCAACGCGCGAACAGCTTGGTCGTCTCCACGATCTCGGCCGCCACTACCCATTTCGTGCCCTTCTTCGCCAACACCGAATTCGATGCAATGAAGAACTTGATCTCGCGCGGGCCGAGGTAATACGGCTCCTTGTCCACCCCCTTGCAGCCGATGTTGCCGAGCAGGCCGGTCAGCAACGCCTTGTGGATCTGCTCGTAGGTGGCGGGCTGTGAACTACTCCCGTCATTCCGGCGCAGGCCGGAATCCAGATGATTTTCAACATCCCCACGCAGTGGGGCAACGCTTGGATTTTGTCCGCTTCGCGGGATATTTTTTTCGGCTGGATTCCGGTCTGCGCCGGATTGACGGTCGATTCGGCTGTTCGGTTCGAACATCCCCATCTCCGACACCTGCGCATGCAATTGCTGGTGCAGCTCGTGCCACTCGCGCAGGCGCAGCGGCGACAGGAATTTCTCGCGGCACTCGTTCGCCCACAGCTTGTTGCTCTTCTTGTGCTTGATCGCTTCCTGGAACCAGGCCCACAGTTTGAGATAGGCAAGGAAATCGGAGCGCTCGTCGTTGAAGCGCTGGTGCGCCGCGTCCGCCGCCTCGCGCCGTTCGGCTGGGCGGTCGCGCGGATCCTGCAACGCCAGCGCGCTGGCGATGATGAGGATCTCGTTGAGGCAGTGAAATTGCCGTCCCGCCAGCAACAGCCTCGCCACCTTGGGATCGAGCGGCAGCTTGGCCAGTTCATGGCCGAGCGGCGTAAGCGTGCGCTTGTCGTCGATGGCATTGAGTTCCTGCAGCAACTGGTAGCCATCGGCGATCGCGCGCGAACCCGGCGGTTCGATGAACGGGAACGCCTCCACCTCGCCCAGGCCCAGCGCACTCATGCGCAGAATGACCGTGGCCAGCGACACGCGAAAAATCTCGGCGTCGGTGAATTCTGGGCGCTGCAGGAAATCCGCCTCGTCGTACAGGCGGATGCAGATGCCGCTCATCACGCGGCCGCAACGGCCGGCGCGCTGGTTGGCGGCGGCGCGCGAGATGTTCTCGATGCGCAGCTGCTCCACCTTCTGCCGCACGCTGTAGCGGTTGATGCGCGCCAGGCCGCTGTCGATCACGTAACCGATATTGGGCACGGTAAGCGAAGTCTCCGCCACGTTGGTCGCCAGCACCACACGGCGCATGCCGGAGGCGAGCTTGAACACGCGATCCTGCTCGGCGATGGACAGGCGCGAGAACAGCGGCAGGATCTCGATGCCCTTGTGCTGGTGCTTGCGCAGTGCCTCGGCAGTGTCGCGGATCTCCCGCTCGCCGGGCAGGAACACCAGCACGTCGCCCTTGAGGCCGCCGATGCTCAGTTCGTCCAGCGCACTACACACTGCCTGCGGTACATCCTGGGTGTCGCCCTCCTCGTTCTGCTGCGGCGGACGGTAGCGCACTTCGACCGGATAGGTGCGGCCGGAGACCTGCAGCACCGGCGCATTGCCGAAGTGCTTGGAAAAGCGCTCCGCATCCAGCGTGGCCGAGGTGATGATGAGCTTGAGATCGGGGCGGCGCGGCAGCAATTGGCGCAGGTAACCGAGCAGGAAATCGATGTTCAGCGAGCGCTCGTGCGCCTCGTCGATGATGATGGTGTCGTATTGACGGAGATTCGGGTCGTGGTGGATCTCGGCCAGCAGGATGCCGTCGGTCATCAGCTTGATGCAGGTGTCGGGCGACACCTTGTCGTTGAAGCGCACCTTGTAACCGACCAGACCGCCGAGCTCGGACTTCAGTTCATGCGCGATGCGCGCGCCGACCGAGCGTGCCGCCACGCGGCGCGGCTGGGTGTGGCCGATAACGCCGAGCACACCGCGCCCCAGGCTCAAACATATCTTGGGAAGCTGCGTGGTCTTGCCCGAGCCGGTCTCGCCGCAAACGATGACCACCTGGTGTTTTTCGATGGCCTGCGCCAACTCCTCGCGCCGCGCCACCACGGGCAGGTCGGCGGGGTATTCGATGGCGGAGAGTTGCTGGATACGCGCCAGACGGCGTTGGGCGAGGGGGGACAGGGCTGCATTCATGACGATGCGATTTTACCCGTTGCGGTTTCCGCCCGCACGAAAAGTGCCGCGGGCCAGACATAACGGCTGTTACGGCCTGACCAGACGGAACGTCACTCTGCCATTGCGATTCTCGCTCAGTTCCAGGCGATAACCGGTTTGCGCAGCCCAGCGGGCGACCTGATACAACCCGATACCCATGCCATCTTCGGACGGCACGATGGTGTTCAGCAGCTGATTGGCGATGCCGCCGGGGATGGCGCTGCCGCTGTCGCTGATGGTGAGGGAGAACGGCTCGGTTTCCAGCGTAACGACAACCGCGATGCCGGGTTCGCGCAGCCGCTTCTTGCAGGCGTTGTCGATCAGGTTGTCTGCCACACAGTCGAACAGCGGGGCCGGGATCGGTCGCCCGTCCACTGTCCGCGGGGCTTTCCACTCGATATCGCGGTACGGGTGGCGCTGGCGCAGGACCTCCCACCAGGTCGCCAGCGGCATTTCCACCACCTCGTCCTGCGTTTCCGGACTCTTGAGTTTGGCCAGCACGGCTTCGATGCGCTGCGTCAGCACGGGCAACTGGCGCTGCAGGATGGGCTGCGCCTTTTCCGGCTGATGCTGGGCGACCGATGTCAGCGCGAACAGGGATTGCAGCATGTTCTTCAGGTCATGGGTCAGTCGCGCCCCGGTCTCGTAGATGACCTGCTGGCGGGTGATCTCGCGCAGCGATTGCTCGCGTCGCTTGGCCTGGTAGAAGTGCCCCAGCAAGTGGGTGAGCAGGCGCACATGCAGCAACACGGTGGGCGAGACCGACTGATGGCTGAACAGGGTAAGATGCAAATCCTGGTCCGACATCTCGATGCGGTGCGGACTGGAGAGCCCCAGCGTCCCGTGCCCGTAATCCGACGACCAGGACAACCCAGAAATCCACGGCATCTCGACCAGGTATTCGGTCGCATGCACGAGAAATGCCTCCGGATTCTGCTCATGGTGCGCCACCGCCGCGAGCCGTTCCAGCCAGATCTCAAGCGGCGTGCCGATGTTCAGCAGGTAACGCGAAAACAGCGCCTGGAATCCGGAAAACCCCAGGCGCGGATTCCACAAAGCCCCCAGGGCCAGCAACATGACCGCGATGATGATCAAGGTCCGCAACAAGGCATCGAGGTAATCGAGGTGCCCCAAGGTCATGAAGGCGAGGCTGCCCAGCACCAGCAGAGTCAGCAGGGTGAACAGCAGCAGGATATAGATGAAGTCCACCGCCTGTTCGGTTTCCACCTGGTTCCACTCGAACGGGATGAAAGCCATGATGACCAGCAACAGCGGCAAGCCCACATTCATCAGGTTGGCCATCACCTCGCCCATGCCCTCGAGGTGGAACAGGTTCGGGGTGATGTACAGAATCAGGATGGCCAGCAAATAGGCCATCGTCAGCAGGTAGTACAAACGCTGCCAGCGGGCATGGAAAGAGAACACCCGCCCGCCCACCAGCGCGAACAGCACGCTGATCCAGAACGCCAGCACCCACCAGTTGAGCAGGAAGATGGTGGCCATGCTCATTGCGATGATGAAGACCGAACCGCCGGTGCGCAGCCTGCTCTCCCCGCGCCACAAGGGCTGCCAAAGCAGGAACAAACCCAGATGCATCAGCAGCAGCGGACGCATCCATAGACTTTCCGTTCCGAGCCAGAGCGCCAGATGCAAATCCACCAGCATGGCAAAAGACAGCCAGCGGCTGGAACGCATCAATTTTTCGGGCGAGAGCGTCAGCATTTCGTCATTCCTGTCAGAATTTCGTCAAATCAAAGCAAATCGACCCAAGTTTAACCCAGATTGACCCGAAACCTCCCGAAGCGCCGAAACGACAGCGCAAGCCGTGCGATTATTCATTTAAGATTCAATACATTCAGTCAATACAAAGAGATTCGGCCTGCCCCTTGCCCGCCGCATCGGCAGAATCGCCGCCCGCCCACCCGATCCGGTTTATATTTGGCATAAGTATTGCTACATATAGCGCGCAAGGCGTCAGCAAGCAAACACCGAACCATTTTGGGAGAAACAACATAATGAAACGCAACCAATCCGGCTTTACCTTAATCGAAATCGCCATCGTGCTGGTGATTATCGGCCTGCTGCTCGGCGGCGTGCTGAAGGGTCAAGAGCTCATCAACAGCGCCAAGGTGAAGAATCTGGCGACCGACTTCAGGAACATCCCTGTCTTCATCTACGGTTATCAGGATAAGTTCAAGGCACTGCCTGGCGACGATGCCGGTGTGGATGCACACCTCGGCGGTCAATGCCTAACTACCTCCTGTAAAGCTACAACGCCTGGAGTGGTTGGCAATGGACTGATCGAAGGTTCATGGGATTCGTATACAAAAACCGATGAATCCTACCTGTTCTGGCAGCATGTACGTCTGGCTGGTTTGACAACCGGTACCACCGTCATTCCAGGTGCGCCCGCGATTGGCGACGGATACAGGCCGGTCAATGCTGTGGGCGGCGAGATTGGCATTCAAAGCGGGACTTCTCTTGTTGCTTCGTCCCCCATGCTAGATCTAAACGGCGCAGCGATCCGCGGTACCTACATCATTTGCTCGCCCAACATCCTGGGCAAGTTTGCCAAGCAACTGGATATCCAGCTGGACGATGGCAACACCCAGACGGGTTCGATGATGTCGTATGACGTAACCACCGGCGGCGCTTACGCCATAGGAAAAGCTGCAACAGCTACTGCCCAAATTAGTGATGCCGACATCGTTGTTGTCTGCATGGGCGTTTAACCGAACTCCGGCGTGACACCTCAAAGCCCGCTTCGGCGGGCTTTTTTCATGCCGTCATTTAGGCATCGATCATTTGCATGGTTGGGGCATCAGTAATGCCATGAACAACCAGAGGGCTGGGGCGAAGGCGCAGACGATCCGCATCAGCCATCGGCGACTTCCTGCGCAGCAGAGGGAGTGCCGGCAGAGTTCACGTCCCGCAAACTCTCAGCCCTGCCGCAACCGTTTCTCCGCAGCTTCCAGCGTCACCGGCTGGCCGAGCAGCACCAGCACGTCGCCGGCGCGCAGGACCATGTCTCCCGCCGGCTGGCTGCCTTCCACGTTATGGCGGCGCACGGCATTCACTTCGACACTGAGCTGGTCCAGCTTCATCTCCAGCAGGCGCCGGTCGACCGCGGCATCGCCCGGATTGAGCCGCACGGTCTGGAAGCGCGGCTGCTGATTCTCGCCATCTTCCGTCTCGGCTTCCTCCGGCGGCGGTGTCGTGCGGAAGTAGCCGCTGAACATGCTGTAGCGTTTTGCCCGCGTCTCCTGGATATGACGGATGACACGGCTGAGCGGTACGCCGGAAAGCAGCAGCGCCTGCGAGGCGAGCATGACGCTGCCCTCGGTGACTTCGGCCACCACTTCGGCGGCGCCCGCCTGTTTCAAGGCGGCGATATGCGTATCATCGGCGGTGCGCACCACCACCGGCAAGTCAGGGCGTGCAGCCTGTGTGTGGTGCAATATCTTGAGGGCGGAGTGCTTGTCGTCGTAAGTGATCGCCAGCGCCTTGGCGCGCATCAGGCCGGCGGCCTGCAATACCTCGAGCTTGCCGGCATCGCCGTAGACCACCTTCTCCCCCGCGGCCACGGCTTCGCGCACGCGCCGCGAATCGAGGTCCAGCGCGATGAAGCTGATGCCCTCTTCGGCCAGGAACCTGGCCAGCGCCTGGCCGCTGCGGCCGTAGCCGCAGATGATGATGTGTTGCTTGCTCGACATGCTGCTCACGGCGATCTGGTGCATCTGCATGGCGCGGTTCATCCACTCCTCCGGGGACAGACGGCGTACGATGACTTCGGCATGCTGGATCAGGAACGGCGCAATGAGCATGGAGATGAGCATGGCGGCCAGCACGTTCTGCATCACGTCGGCCGGCAGCAATTCGACTTCGCCCGCCAGCGTCAGCAGCACGAAACCGAATTCTCCCGCCTGCGCCAGGCCGATGCCGGTGCGCAACGCAGCGCCCCATTCGCCCGCGAATCCGCGCACCAGCAGCGCCACCACCGCCGCCTTGAACGGGATCAGGATGAGCAGCAGCAGCAGTATCCACCCCCATCCGGCGATCACCGCGTGCAGGTCGAGCAGCATGCCGATGGTGACGAAGAACAAGCCGAGCAGCACGTCGCGGAACGGCTTGATGTCCTCTTCCACTTGGTAGCGGTATTCGGTCTCGGAGATCAGCATGCCGGCGACGAACGCCCCCAGGGCGAGCGACAGTCCGCTCAGTTCGGTGAGCCAGGCCATGCCCAGCGTGAACAGCAGCACGTTGAGCATGAACAGTTCGGAGGATTTCTGCCCCGCCACCACATGGAACCAGGGGCGCAGCAGTTTCTGCCCGAACATCAGCAGCGCGGCAAGCAGTACCGCCGCCTTGAGCACGGCGATCGCGATGGTACCGCCGAGATGGGTGCCGCTTTCCGCCAGCGCGGGGATGATGATGATCAGCGGTACCACCGCCAGATCCTGGAACAGCAGCACGCCCATGATCTTCTGCCCGTGCGGCGCATTCAGTTCGGCCCGTTCGACCAGCATCTTGCTGACGATGGCGGTGGAAGACATCGCCAGAATGCCGCCCAGCGCGAGGCCGGCGCGCCAATCGATCTCGAAGAACAGCGACGAAAGCATCACCAGCACCATGGTCGCGGCGACCTGCGCCGTCCCCAGCCCGAACACCAGGCGCTGCATGGCGCGCAAACGGGCCAGGCTGAATTCGAGGCCGATGCTGAACATCAGGAACACCACGCCGAATTCGGCCAGATGGCGCGTCTCCGGCGCGTCCGGTATCCAGCCCAGCGCATGCGGCCCGATCATGATGCCGACCAGCAGGTAGCCGAGCATCGCTGGCAGTTTCAGAATGCGGCACAACACCACCACCCCGACCGCGACGGCCAGCAGAATGAGGATGAGATGGAGCGAATTGTTCATGGTTCGATGATGCCACAATTTCAAAAAAACGCCGCCCCCAAACAGCACTGTTATAATCTTGCACATGAACAAACCACTCTCCGCCGCGCCGCATGCGCTCGACCTCGCACGGCAGGTGCTCAGCATCGAAGCCGATGCCGTCCGCATGCTCACGCAGCGCATCGACGACAGCTTCCTGCATGCACTGAACCTCATCCTCGCCTGCAAGGGCAGGGTCATCGTCAGCGGCATGGGCAAGTCCGGGCATATCGCGCGCAAGATCGCCGCCACCATGTCCAGCACCGGCACGCCGGCCTATTTCGTGCATCCGGGCGAGGCCAGCCACGGCGACCTCGGCATGGTCACGGCGCAGGATGTGTTCATCGCGATCTCCTATTCCGGCGAGAGCGATGAGCTGCTCACCATCGTGCCTGCGGTCAAGCGCCAGGGCGCGCACCTGATCAGCCTGACCGGCAATCCGAAATCCAGCCTGGCGCTGGCGGCGGATGCCCACCTGGACGGTTCCGTGGCCCAGGAAGCCTGCCCGATGGGCCTGGCCCCCACCGCCAGCACCACCGCCGCGCTCGCACTGGGCGACGCGCTCGCCGTTGCCCTGCTCGACGCCAAGGGTTTCGGCGAAGAGGATTTCGCACGCTCGCATCCCGGCGGCAGCCTGGGCCGCCGCCTGCTCACCCACGTGAGCGATGTCATGCACACCAACGCCAGCATCCCGTCCGTGCACGAACAGGCCACCCTGGCCGATGCGGTGCTGGAGATCTCGCGCAAAGGCCTCGGCATGACCGCCATTGTCGACGACAGCAGACACCTGCTGGGCATCTACACCGACGGCGACCTGCGCCGCACGCTGGCCAGGAAAGTGGATTTCAGCACCACTCCCGTCCATGCCGCGATGTCGAAGAACCCGCGCAGCATCGGTCCCGATGCGCTGGCGGTCGACGCCGTGCAGATGATGGAGAAATACAACATCAGCCAGTTGCCGGTGGTGGATGAGCACAAAAAACTGGTCGGCGCGCTGAACATGCACGATCTGCTGAAGGCCAAGGTGATCTGATGTCGCTCGCGGAACGGATCAAACCCCTGCGCCTGGTTGCCTTCGACGTGGACGGCGTATTGACCGATGGCGGACTGTACCTTTCCGATTCGGGCGAGGAATTCAAGCGCTTCAACTCCCTCGACGGGCATGGCCTGAAGATGCTCAAGGCATCCGGCGTGGAGCTGGCCATCATCACCGGGCGCACTTCGAAGTGCGTTGAGTTGCGTGCCAGGAACCTCGGCATCTCGCGCCTGTATCAAGGCGTGGAAGACAAGCTGGCAACGATGCAGGCGCTGCTGGCGGAACTGAAGCTGGCACCGGAAGCCGCCGCCTTCATGGGCGACGACGTGGTCGACCTGCCGGTGATGCGCCGCGTCGGCCTGGCGCTGAGCGTCCCGGCGGCACCGCAGGTGGTGCGCGACCACGCGCATTACGTCAGCCTGCGCGAAGCGGGGCATGGTGCGGTGCGCGAAGTGTGCGAAATGATCCTCGGCGCACAGGGCACGCTGGAGGCGCAGCTCGCGCCCTACCTGAAGTGATGTTCGCATCCCGCTTCACGGACAAGGCACGCGCATGGCTACCGCTGTTGCCGTTGCTGTTGCTGCTGGCCGCCACCTACTGGCTCAACCAGCAGGTACAGCCGCTGGCGCCGCTGTCGAGCCAGCAACGTCACGACATCGATTACGCGGTCGACAATTTCACTGCCATAACGCTGAACCCGCAAGGCCAGCCGCGCTACACCCTGGCAGCGGAGAAGCTCTGGCACTACCCGGACGACGACAGCACGCATCTGCAAATGCCCAAAATCACCAGCCTGTATGCGAATCGCCCGCCCACGCTCACCACGGCGCAGACCGGCATGATCTCCAGCAAGGGGGATGACGTATACCTGTATGACGATGTAAACATCTTGCGTCCAGCCAGCGGAGACATCGGCGAACAGCGTTTCGTCACCGGCTACCTGCATGTCATCCCCGACCGCGACTGGGCGGAGACAAACCAGTCGATCGTGATGACCAGCCGGCACGACATCATCCGTGCGGTCGGCATGGAACTCGACAACAAAGCGCGCACAGTCAGACTGCTGTCCAACGTCAGGGCAAACCATGAACCGCTCCATCCATAAAGCTGTCTGTTTCGGCCTGCTGCTGCTGTGCTGCGATCCGCTGTTCGCCGAGAATGCGGATCGCAGCAAGCCGATCCATCTCGAATCGGATCGCGTCCTCATCGACGATGCAAAACAGATCAGCATATTCGAAGGCAAAGTGGAATTGACACAGGGCACACTGCACATCATGGCAGAGAAAATCGTGATGACTCAGGACAAACAAGGCAACAGGCATTGCACCGCGACCGGCAATCTTGCCAGCTTCCGCCAGAAACACGAAGGCACCGACGAATACATGGAAGGCTACGGCGAACGCATCGAATACGACACCCTCGCCGAGACAATCGATTTTTTTGGCCAGGCGAAAGTCAAACGAGCCCAGGACGAAGTGGAGGGCGACCATATCTCGTACAGCACCCGCACTGAAATATTCCAGGGCAGCAGCGATCCGGCCCACGCGGACTCCTCCGAAAAAGGCCGTGTGCATGCAGTAATCCAGCCCAAGAACAAAGAACCGGCAGCCACCGATACAGACCCAAAGAATGCGCCCCTCACCATCCAGTCCAGCCCGACTCTATCCAGGCCCAAGCCATGAGTGAACTCCGAACCGTCTCCCTGAAAAAACGTTACCGCGCCCGCACCGTGGTGCAGGATGTCTCGCTGTCCGTGAAGAGCGGCGAAGTGGTCGGCTTGCTGGGACCGAATGGCGCGGGCAAGACCACCAGCTTCTACATGATCGTCGGCCTGGTCGCGGCGGACGGCGGCGAGATTTTCGTCGACAGCCAGGACGTCACGCACCTGCCCATCCATCGCCGTGCCCGCCTCGGCCTGGCCTACCTGCCGCAGGAAGCCTCCATCTTCCGCCGCCTCAGCGTGAGCGACAACATCCGTGCCGTGCTGGAATTGCAGGGCTATGCGCCGGCCGAGCTGGACGCACGGCTGGAGGCGCTGCTGAACGACCTGCATATCACCCACATCCGCGACAACCAGGCCATCAGCCTGTCCGGCGGCGAGCGGCGGCGCGTGGAGATCGCCCGCGCGCTGGCGACCGATCCGCGCTTCATCCTGCTCGACGAGCCCTTCGCCGGCGTCGATCCCATCGCCGTGCTGGACATCCAGAAGATCATCCGCTTCCTCAAGGAGCGCAGCATCGGCGTGCTGATCACCGACCACAACGTGCGCGAGACGCTGGGCATCTGCGACCGCGCCTACATCATCAACGCCGGCTCGGTGATGGCGGAAGGCAAGCCTGACGAAATCATCTATAATGAAGGCGTGAGGAAGGTGTATCTGGGCGAGCACTTCAAGTTATAAGATCGCACCGCCCACATACCACAACCCGGCAATGAAACACTCTCTCCAACTCAGGCAGTCCCAACAACTGATGCTCACGCCGCAGTTGCAGCAGGCTATCAAGCTGCTGCAACTGTCGACGCTCGAGATCAATCAGGAAGCGGCGCGCCTGCTGGACGAGAACCCCTTCCTCGAGCGCGAGGACGACACCACCAACCAGACGTACAGCGGTAACAGCAGCACCGACACGCCCGCCCCGTCCAGCAGCGCGGAAAGCGCCCCGGCCGAAGCGGAATCGCGCGACAGCGACAGCAGCGAATGGCCGGAGCCGTCGTTCTCGTCCTCATCCTCCTCCTCCTCCAGCCCCGACGACGAAGACGACGGCTATTCCGAGGTGGCTGCCGAAAAACCCAGCATGCGCGAACACCTGCTGTGGGAACTGAACATGAACCCGATGGACGAGCGCGACAAGAAGATCGTCGGCCTGCTCATCGATGCGCTGGACGAGAACGCCTACCTGTCGCAACCGCTGGAAGAGATCGCCGAACTGCTGCCGCCGGAACTGGACATCACGCTGGACGACCTGGAAACGGCACTGGTGCAGTTGCAGCACCTCGATGCGCCCGGCATCGGCGCGCGCAACCTGAGCGAATGCCTGTCCCTGCAGCTGCGCGCCATGCCGGAAGACCTGCCCGGCCGCGAACTGGCGTTGGCCATCGTCGGCCAGCACCTGGATCTGCTCGCCGCACGCGACTTCAACAAACTGAAGAAGGCCCTGCGCTGCGACGACAATGCCCTGCGCACCGCACAGGATCTGATCGTCCACCTGCAGCCCAAGCCCGGCTCCGCGTTCGAACACCGCGCAGCCGACTATGTCGTGCCGGACGTGCTGGTGGAACGCCACGGCGGCATCTGGCGCGCGCGGCTGAATCCGGAAGCGATGCCGCGCCTGCGCATCAACCAGGTGTATGCCAACATCCTGCAGCAGCGCAACGAGAAGAACGCGCAGGAGATGGCCGGCCAGTTGCAGGAAGCGCGCTGGTTCATCAAGAACCTGCAGCAGCGTTTCGAGACCATCCTGCGCGTGGCGCAGGCCATCGTCGAACGCCAGCGCCAGTTCTTCGAACACGGCGACATCGCCATGCGCCCGCTGGTGCTGCGCGAGATCGCCGAGCAGCTCGAACTGCACGAATCCACCATTTCGCGGGTCACCACGCAGAAGTTCATGCTCACCCCGCGCGGCATCTACGAATTCAAGTATTTCTTCGGCAGCGGCCTCGCCACCGAAGCCGGGGGCGCCTGTTCTTCCACCGCCATCCGCGCACTCATCAAGCAGCTGGTCAGCGAGGAAGATGCCAAACATCCGCTCACCGACAGTCGCATGTCCGAAATCCTGGCACAGCAGGGCATTTTGGTCGCCCGCCGTACCGTGGCAAAATACCGCGAGGGAATGAACATCCTTCCGGTAAATCTTCGTAAATCACTCTAACCATAAGGAGCAGGCCATGAACCTCAACCTCACAGGACGTCACCTCGAAATCACCCCGGCCATCCGCGAGCATGTGCTCAGCAAGCTGGACAAGGTCAAACGCCATTTCGACAACGTGATCGACATCAACGTGATCCTGTCGGTGGACAAACTGGTGCAGAAGGCCGAGGCCAACGTCCACGTCTCCGGCAAGAACATCTTCGCCGAGACCGAGGATAGCAACCTGTATGTGGCCATTGACGCACTGGTCGATTCGCTGGATCGCCAGGTGTTGAAACACAAGGAAAAACACACCGCGCGCCGCCACGACGAATCGGGCAAACACAGCGCAGCAGAATGAAGTCGATACGGGGCCATCAGCAATGATGGCCCCGTTTTTCCGTCACGGTGAAACAGCATGAGCCTGATCAGCAAGATACTAACCCCCGAGTGCGTGCTGCTGGATAACGAATCCGCCAGCAAGAAGCGCGTGTTCGAGCGCGTCGGACTGTTGTTCGAGAACACGCACCACATCGCACGCAGCCAGGTGTTCGACAGCCTGTTCGCGCGCGAAAAACTCGGCTCCACCGGACTGGGACAGGGCGTCGCCATCCCGCATGGCCGCGTGAAGGGTCTGCGCGATGCGGTCGCGGCTTTCGTTAAGATGCAGAACCCCATCCCGTTCGATGCACCGGACGGACTGCCGGTGAATTTCATTTTCGTGCTGCTGGTTCCCGAACGGGCGACCGACCTGCACCTGCAACTGCTGGGCGAACTGGCGCAGATGTTCTGCGACAAGTCGTTCCGCGACCGCCTGCAAGCCACCGACGACCCCGTGGCGATCCACAAACTGTTCATCGACTGGCAAGGATAAATATCGTGGCCCAGGTCAACATCCAGCAACTCTTCGAAGACAAGCAGGAACGCCTGAGCCTGACCTGGGTAGGTGGCGCCAAAGGCGGCGATCGCGTGCTGGAAAGCGATACCGTCAACGCTTCCAACCGCGGCCTGATCGGCCACATGAACGTGATCCACCCGAACTGGGTGCAGGTGTTCAGCAACACCGAGCTGGATTACCTGCACGCGCTCTCCCCCGCCGACCTCTCCGCCACGCTGACCCAGCTCGAACAGGGGCAACCGCTGTGCCTGATCGTGGCCGGCGAGACCGAGATCCCCAAGGGGCTGCTGGATTTCGCCAACCGCACCCACACCCCGCTGTTCCACTCGCCGCTGGGCAGCGTGCAGCTGATGTGGATGATCCGCCACTACATCGTCAAGGGACTGGCGGACTCCACCACGCGCCACGGCGTGTTCCTGGATGTGCTCGGCGTCGGCGTGATGATCACCGGCGACAGCGGCGTGGGCAAGAGCGAACTGGCGCTGGAACTGATCACGCGCGGCAGCGGCCTGGTCGCCGACGACATCACGGAGCTGTACCGCATCTCGCCGGAAACGCTGGAGGGACGCTGTCCCGACCTGCTGCGCGATTTCCTCGAAGTGCGCGGCCTCGGCATGCTCAACATCCGCACCATGTTCGGCGAAACGGCGGTGCGCCGCAAGAAAAGCCTCAAGCTCATCGTCCACCTGTATCGTCCGCCGCACGACGATCTTTCCAAGCTGGAACGCCTGCCGACCTCCGGCTCCGAGGAGATACTGGGCGTCAGGATCAGCAAGGTGGAACTCCCCGTGATGGCCGGGCGCAACCTCGCCGTGCTGGTGGAGGCCGCCGCGCGCAACTTCGTGCTGCAGCAGCGCGGCATCGACACCATGCAGGAATTCATCTCCCGCCAAGAGCAGCTGATGCAGGAGCAGTGAGCATGCAGCTCTTCCTGATCAGCGGCTTATCCGGCTCCGGCAAGAGCGTCGCGCTGAATGTTCTGGAGGACAGCGGCTATTACTGCGTGGACAACCTGCCGGCGGAACTGCTGCACGTGCTGACCAACAACCTGAAACTGGCGGGCATCAGGAAGATCGCCGTCAGCGTCGACGTGCGCAGCGGCAACAGCGTCGTGCTGCTGCCGCAATACATCGAGAAGCTGAAACAGCAGGATATCGACGTGCATCTGCTGTTCCTCGACGCGAACAACGAGACGCTGGTAAAGCGCTTCTCCGAGACGCGCCGCCTGCACCCCCTGAGCGACGGCGTAAAGACGCTCACCGAGAGCGTCGCGCTGGAGCGCGAGTTGCTGGCCGAGATCGCCAGCATCGCGCACCACATCGATACCAGCGACCTCAATGCCAACGCGCTGCGCGCCTGGATCAAGCAGTTCATCGCGCTGGACCGCGCGCGCCTGACCCTGCTGTTCGAATCCTTCGCCTTCAAGAACGGGCTGCCGCTGGATGCCGATTTCGTATTTGACGTACGCTGCCTGCCCAATCCGCATTACGACCCGGTGTTGCGTCCGCTGACCGGCCGCGACCAGCCAGTGATCGACTTCCTCGATGGCACGCCGCTCGCGCAAAAGATGTACACCGACATCCGTGATTTCATCGCGGGCTGGTTGCCCAGTTTCATCGCCGACAACCGCAGCTACCTCACCGTCGCCATCGGCTGCACGGGCGGACAGCACCGCTCGGTGTATTTTGCCGAGAAGCTGGCGCTACACTTCAGATCGCAACAGCAAGTGCTGCTGCGCCACCGCGAACTCGCGCAACAAGCCTGACCCGTGCTCCAGCATATCAAGCCCGGCGACTACCTCACCCTGCTGGTCGGCGGCCTGTGCACCATCTGGATCACGCTCACGGTCTGGTCCGGCGGCGCCGCCGACAAGGCCATCATCCGCAGCGGCGGCAAGGTGTTCCGCGAAGTGCCGCTGTCGCGCGACCAGCAGATCGAAGTGCCCGGCCCGCTTGGCACCAGCATCGTCACCATTGAGAAACGCAGGGCGCGCATCACCTCCGACCCCAGCCCGCGCCAATACTGCGTGCGCCAGGGCTGGCTGCAGCAGGCAGGCGAGATCGCCATCTGCCTGCCGAACGAGGTGAGCGTTGAACTGAGCGGCGGGCAGAAAAAGTATGACAGCCTCAACTATTAATGCGGTACTGAGTCCCGAGTATCGAGTGCCGAGTAATTGCGGCGGGTTTACTCAGCACTCAGCACTTTGATAAATGACTACAACGATAAGACTCGATACATCGGCCGAAGACCACCACATCGCAAAGATGGCGGCGGTGGCGCTCGGCCTCACCGTGCTCGAGAACGCCATCCCCTCGCCGCTGCCGGGCGTGAAACCGGGACTCGCCAACATCGTCACGCTGATCGTGCTGGCGCGCTTCGGCTGGCGCACTGCGGCATGGGTATCGCTGTTGCGCGTGCTCGCGGGTAGCCTGCTGTTCGGCAACTTCCTCGCCCCCGGCTTCTTCCTCAGCCTGTCCGGCGCGCTATGCAGCCTCGCCGTGCTGGCACTCGGCATGCACCTGCCGCAACGCTTCTTCGGCCCGGTCACCCACAGCATCCTTGCCGCCTTCGCCCATATCGCCGGACAGATGACCGTGGTCTACCTGTGGCTCATCCCGCACAGCGGCATCGCCTACCTGATCCCCATCTTTGCCACGGCAGCCCTGGTGTTCGGCACGGTGAACGGATTGATCGCGGCCAGTTTCATGGATAATGGCGAAAAAACCGAGACGGAACCACAACCATGAAAACAATCACGCTTGCTCTTACCGGTGCCTCCGGCCTGCCCTACGGCATGCGCCTGCTCGAATGCCTGCTGCAAGGCGGACAGCGCGTGCATCTGGTATATACCCAGGCCGCGCAGATCGTCGCCAAGCAGGAACTGGATTTCACCCTGCCGAACCGTTCGCAGGAAGCGGAGCAGATGTTCGCCGATCGCATCGGCAACTTCAGCGGCGAGCTGAAAGTGTTCGGCATCCAGGACTGGTACGCGCCGATGGCCTCCGGCTCCAACCCCGGCGACGCAATGGTGGTCTGTCCCTGCACCATGGGTACGCTGGGCAAGATCGCGGGCGGCATCAGCGACGACCTCATCGCCCGCGCGGCGGATGTGATGCTGAAGGAAAAACGCACTTTGATCCTGGTGCCGCGCGAGATGCCGTTCTCGGCGATCCATCTGGAGAACATGCTGAAGCTGTCGCATGCGGGTGCGGTGATCATGCCGCCGAACCCGGGGTTCTATCATCATCCGCAGAGTGTGCAGGATATGGTGGATTTTGTTGTCGCACGGATTTTGGATCACCTTGGGGTGGAGCAGACGTTGATGAAGAAGTGGGGCGAGTAGCTTCAATCAAAACCAAAACCGTCGGGGGTTGCCCGACAGCAAGTTACTTTCTTTTGCTTCGCCAAAAAGAAAGTAACCAAAGAAAAGGCGACCCCGGTGCGCCGCCCCTGCGGGGTTCCCTGCGTTGCTCGACTGGTCAGGCGGCTGCGGAACTCGCGCTACGCGCTCAGACAGTCCTCGCCGAAATCCCCTGACCAGCCTGCGCTACTCGGCGGCGCACAGGGGAGGGAAAGGCAAAACCTAAATCCACAGCGATGGCACTTCGTGCCCCCGCTATTCGACTGTGGATAGCAAGGTTATTAACGAGTGTGGGTACGAATTAGGCCATAAATAACACGGCGAGAAGCGTTGCAACCATAAAGGATTGAACGATCATGGAAGCCCCTTTTGATGATTTTCTTGATAATGCGTTACAGGCTCTCGAATTACTAAAGCTACACGAAGAGAAGAACTCAGGAAAGAAGACTCACCATACTCATGAAGTTCTTACCAAATCGTGTGCGGTACTTTTGGTTGCCTGCTGGGAAGCCTTTATCGAAGATGCCGCTGAAGCCGGGTTAAGCTTCATAATAGACAATGTTAAGTCCCCTACAAATTTGCCGAAGGAACTATTGAAGTCGATTGCTTTGGAGCTAAAAGTCGATAAGAACGACATCAAAGTTTGGGAGCTGGCTGATGGTGGGTGGAAATTGGTAGCGAAAAGCCATTACAAGGCCATGCTTTCAAAGCATCTTGGACCATTCAATACCCCACGTGCTGGAAATATTGATGATCTCTACAAGAATGTTCTTGGGCTTGAAACTCTGTCTGCATGCTGGACTTGGAAGCATATGCCAAATAAACAGTCTAAAGATAAATTGAGTGCGCTCATTTCGCTGCGTGGCTCCATAGCTCACCGAATCAATACAAGCCACAAGGTAACTAGAAAACTAGTGGATGGATATGCAAGCCATCTCCTCTTCCTTGCGATAAAAACAAATAACAGGATTAGAAGGCATGTTTATCAATCGACCGGGTTATATCCATGGAATGAAGTGACCTACCGTTCCATCAAGTAACGTCCATCCATCTTCTCATCGTCAGATGTTAGACAGAGAGGGCACGAAGTGCCCTCTCTGTGACTTTGAATTTCGCCTTTTCTTCCCCTGTGCGCCGCCGAGTAGCGCAGGCTGGTCAGGGGTAGTCCGACGAATATGTTTGAGCACGTGACCGCGTAGCGGGTCGTGCGAGTTTATGAGGAGGCCTGACCAGTCGAGCAACGCAGGGGACTGCGAAGCAGCGGCGCACCGGGGTCGCCTTCTTTTTGGTTACTTTTTCTTGGCGACGCAAGAAAAAGTGACTAGCTGTCGGGCTACCCCCGACGGTTTTGATGTTGATTTGAAAGAAGAGGGGATAAAACCGACAACACCTTCCTCACCGGCGTCGGTATCGCCGCCCCCAACGCCTCTTCCACCTCCAGCCACATAGCACCCGGTTGCGCAGCACGCAAAGGCTTATGTGCAAGCTGCACTTTCAACGGCGTGATATGCAGCCTGAAATGCGTAAAGGTATGCGAGAACTCCTCCAGCCTTTCCCCTGCGCTTGCCTCCAGTTCTTGGCGTATGAACCACTCCCGCGCCGCGGTCTCATCCTCGAATTGCGGCGGACACCAGAGCCCGCCCCAGATGCCGCTGCTTGGCCGTTTCTCCAGCAGGATGTCGTTGCCATGCATCAGCAGCAGGAAGACGGCATGCCGTTCCGGCACCGCCTTGCGCGGTCGCGGCGTGGGCAGTGCGGCAACCCGATCCGTCGCCAGCGCAACGCAATCCGCCTGCACCGGGCACAAGACGCACTTGGGTTTGATGCGTGTGCAGACGGTGGCACCCATATCCATCAGCGCCTGGGTGTAGGTGGCGATATCGCTTTCCGGCAGTAGCGCTTCGGCCTGTTGCCACAACCGTTCTTCCACCTTTTTATCGCCCGCCCAGCCTTCGATGCCGCAGTAACGCGCCAGCACCCGTTTGACGTTGCCGTCGAGGATCGCGCGCCGTTCGTGGTATGCCAGTGCGCACACGGCGGCGGCAGTTGAGCGTCCTACTCCAGGGAGTTCGACGATGTCGTCGAATTTGCGCGGAAAGGCACTGTCGAATTTCTCGACGACGATGCGGGCCGCCTTGTGCAGGTTGCGGCCGCGGGCGTAATAGCCGAGGCCGCTCCAGTGCGCGAGCACGTCGTCCTCGCTGGCGGCGGCCAGCGCGGCGACATCGGGGAAAGCCGCAACGAAACGCTGGTAATAGGGGATGACGGTGGCGACCTGGGTCTGCTGCAGCATGATCTCGGACAGCCAGACGCGGTAGGCATCCGCACCTTGCCACGGCAAGTGGTGGCGTCCGTGCTGCTTTTGCCAGCGGATGAGCTGATGGGCGAACGATGACATCGATGAACGGTTCAGGTGTGTCGCGAACCGCTCATTTGAACAAGCCCTTCAAGCCCTTCTTCAGTTCGTCCCGGGCTCTGGCTTTAAGTTCGTCCTTCTTTTCATCGAGCTTTTGTTTGGCGACATCGGCGATCAGCGCGCTGTAATCGACTTTGTATTTCAGGTCGTCGAACGTGCCGCTGATGTTCACCGGCAGTGTTGCGGTCTTGCCCTGCTCCGTCTTCGCGAAAATGGATTTGGCGTTGTAATCCATGTTGCCGCGCCCGATGTCGATGTCGCCCTTGCCGGTCACGCGCAACACGGTGGATTTCACCGCGAGGTCGTCGTTATGTGCCACGCCGTTATGCACCTTGAAGCTGGCCTTGAATTCGCTGAACGGTGTCTTCTCGTTCTTGTCCACGCCCAGGGTCTGGACACTGGTTTCCTTGCCCAGGTTCTGCACGCCCTGTACCAGCTTCTCCAGATTGACGCCCTTGATCGCGCCGTTCGCCAGGTTCACCGCAACCTTGCCGTTCAGGGCCTTCTTCAGGCCGCTGACGGTGTTGCCCTGCGCAGTCAGGTCGAGCGCGATGTTGCCGCGCCCCTCGATCAGATCGAGATTGGCGACATCCTTCAGCAGCGGGGCGGTGTCGACGCCGGTCAGCTTCTCGTCGATGGCGAAGGTGGATGTCATCGCATTCACCGATGCCCTGCCGTCGACGCTGCCCTGATACAGCTTGGCCGAGATCGGCGCGATGTTCACCTGCCCGCCGCGCGCCTTCACGTCGACGCGCAACTGCGCAAGCTTGACGTTGGCAGCCTTGAGCGAGCCGATGCGCACGCTGCCTTCCACATTCAGCGTCTTCAGCGCGGAGAGATCGAACGGCTGCTCCGGCTCCGCCGGCTTGGCCTGGCCCTGCTGCTGGGTTTGTTCGGCCTTCTTCGGCAGGTAGGGATCGGCATCGAACTGGTCGATCTCCAGGTCGTAACGGATCATCGGCACGCTGAAATTGTTCACCGCCAACTTGGCCTTGACCTGGCTCTGCAGCAGGCCGCCGTCCAGCTTGGCCTGGATGCTCTGCCGACCCAGGTCGGCTTGCACGCTGCCCTTCAATTCGCTGCTGATGTGCTTGCCGGGCAGCTTGTCGCCGCTGGCATCCAGCGCCAGCCTGAGATCGGACAGGTTGAACTGCTGCGCCTCGATGCTGCCGGTGAGCGGCGACGTGAGCTTGAGCTTGAACGACTGCTCGGGCTGCCGCACCTCCACATCCAGTGCCATCGAGCCCACCTTGAACGAACCGGCATTGCCTTCGATACCGGGCAGTGCAAGCGCCGCGACGATGTTGCCGGATGCGCCGTCCAGCTTGCCATTCAGGGCAACGCTGTCGCCCTTGAAGCTGTCCTTGGCAAGGCTCAGCTCGGGCGCATTGAAGCTTGCCTCGAACTTGCCTTGCGCCTTGCTGCCGCTCGCGCTGAGCGTGAACTTCCGCAGCGAGAATTCCTGTGTCGCCAGATGCGCGCTGGCATCGCCGCCGGCCTTCACCAGCAGGTCAGCGATGTCGAGCGCCTTGCCGTTCGCCTGCAGTTCCAGGCCTTGCACTTGATAGAAGTTCTTTTCCAGATCGAAGGTGAGCGTGGTTCTGATCTGCGCCATGATGTCCAGCCTGGGCTGGCTGGACTGGATGTGGGCAGAGAAATCGATCCGGCTCGGCACGTCGTTGGCGATGCGCCCGGTCTTGAGGTTCAGGTCCTGCACGCTGTAATTGTTGCCTGTAGCTTCGTCGCTGTAGCTGAGATCGGTCTTGTCCATCTGTACCGAGGCGATGTCGAACAGCATCGGCGAGCTGCCCGCTTCCGCCGCTGCGGGCGGCGCCGGCGTGGCGGGTTCGGCGGGCTTGCCCAGCAAGTCATCGAGGTTGGTCTTGCCGTTCCTGTATTTGACCAGTCTTGCCTTGACGCCGCTCACCGCGACCTCGTCCACCACGACCTGCCGGGCAAGCAGGGGCAGCAGCTTGAGCGAGATGCTGGCGCTGTCGAGCGAGGCGAACTCCTGCTCGCTCCGGTATTCCGACAGCGAGGCCTTGCCCAGGCTGACGCCGATACTGGGGAAGAAATGCAGACGGATGTCGCCATCCAGCCTGAGCGTGCGCTGCTTGCTGTCCTTCACCGCCTTGATGATCTGCGGTTTGTAGGCGTTGGGATCGAAAGTCGCCGCCACATAGCCGACCAGCGCCGCAGCCAGCGCCAGCAGCGCCCCGATCGTCCACAGGCCGTACTTGAGGTATCTGTTCATATCGTCACCCGTCGAAAGATGTTGTACGAATTATAAACAAGGGGACCGCCATCCATGATGACAGCCACCGTGCCACGTTCGAGCATCGTCGAATCAGGGCCCTCGGCCCGCCTCGACGGGCAATATTCAGGCGTCCGGCAATGCGATCTTGTTGTCGGTGCTGAACTGATAGTCTTTGAAGATATGCTCCGCGGTAAGCAGCTGGTAGCTGCCGTCCGCCGCCTTGCGCGAGGTGTCCTTGAGGCGGTAGGTATAGTGCCCGCAGGTCCAGCATTTGAAGTTGCGCATGTGCGTGCACAGACAGGTCTTGTCGAAGACCTGGATCTTCTTGGCGTCCGGATGCAGGGCCACCTCGCGGTTGTAGGCATCGATGTAGTCGCAATGGCCGGTGGAATCGAGCAGGTAGCCATAAGACTCGCAGCCCGGGCGGATGCCGGAACCGATGGACGGGCTGTTCTTCAGCATGCGCATCGGATACCCCGTGGGCGAGGTGGCATTGACCTCGATGTCGCTCTCGCTGGCCTTGAAATACTCCTGCTGCACATCCTCCGGCAAGCCGCATTCCTTCGACACCGTGAACCGGGTGGCCACTTGCACGGCAGAAGCGCCTTCCTCAAGGAAGCCGACTGCATCGCTGCCGGTGAAGATGCCGCCGGCGGGAATCACCGGGATATCCAGCTTCTCGTCGCGCAGGTACTGATGGATCTCGTTGGTGATGGTGCGCAGGTCGTACTTCATCCAGTCGTCCAGGCCGAAGCCGAGGTGGCCGCCGGCCAGCGGACCTTCCACCACGATGTAGTCGGGCAGGCGATTGGTGCGGGCATTCTTGCGCAGGAACAGTTGCAGCGCGCGCAGGCTGGAGACGATGATGCCCAGCTTGACGTCGCGGAAACGCGGATGTTCCTCGATCAGTGCGAACGATCCAAGATGCAGGCCCGCCGCCAGGGTGACGCCGTCGATACCGCCGGACAGCGCTTCCCAAAGCCGCACCTTGAGCGTCTCCTTGGGCGCGTTCATGGTGAGCTTTTCCATGCAGTTGATGAAGACCATGCCGGAACCGCGCTTGGCCTCCATGGTCTTGCTTACGTGCAGGCGGGTGGATTCGGCGATGTGGCCCAGATCGAACTTGACGTCGGCCTTGTCGGAATTGTCGATGTTGTATTTGTACTGCAGGAGCTTGGTCTTGACGAAGTCGGTCTCGTAGCGGCGGTCGGAGACGGTGGGCAGCATGGCATCCGAAATATGGCCTACACCGCCCAGACGGGCTGCTTCCAGCGCCAACTCCGCAGTGGAGATATCCACGCCCATGCCCCCGATCATGATCGGGACCAGCTCTCGTTTGCCGAACTTCAGGCGGAAATCATCAACACGTTTCATTATTTCTCTCGCTCCTAAACGAGGCTCATTTTACCCCAAAGTGCCATGCGGCCCCCGCAAAAGTGCCTGCGGGGAGCCCTGACCGGCAATTGCCGATTGCCTAGATGACTTTGGAATAGCGCGTGTGTTCTTGTTTTGCGCGCAGGTATTTGTCAAAGACCATGCAGATGTTGCGGATCAGCATGCGCCCCTTCGGGGTGACGCTGATCCATTGCGGCGAGAACTCGAGCAGTCCTTCTTTTTCGTATTCGGCGAGTTCCTTCAGTTCGGTGGCAAAGTACTGGTCGAAATCGATCAGGTAGGCGATGTTGAACGACTCTTTCGATATCTCGAAATGGCACATCAGCGCCTGGATGATGGCGCGCCGCACCAGATCGTCGGCGTTCAGCTCCATGCCGCGCATGATGGGCAGAGTGTTGTTGTCGAGCGCATCGTAGTAGGGTTCCAGCTCGCGGAAGTTCTGGCTGTAGGTCGGGCCGATCTTGCCGATGGAGCTGACGCCGACCGCGATCAGGTCGCAGTCCGAATGTGTCGAATAACCCTGGAAATTGCGGTGCAAACGGCCCTGGCGCTGGGCCACGGCGAGTTCGTCGTCCGGCTTGGCGAAATGGTCCATGCCGATATACACGTAGCCGGCGTCGGTGAGGGTGTTCACCGCCAGCTTGAGGATGTCGAGCTTGGCCTGCGGCGCCGGCAGGTCTTCCTCGTGGATGCGGCGCTGCGGCTTGAACAGCTTGGGCATGTGCGCGTAGTTGTAGATCGAAAGGCGGTCCGGGTCGGCCGCGATGACCTTGTCCAGCGTGACCTTGAAACCTTCCAGCGTCTGCTTCGGCAGGCCGTAGATCAGGTCGATGCTCACCGACTTGAAGCCGTTGGCGCGCGCCGCCTTGATGACCTGCAGCGTCTCCGCTTCGCTCTGGATGCGGTTCACCGCCTTTTGCACCGCAGGGTCGAAATCCTGCACGCCGATGCTGATGCGGTTGAAACCCAGTTCGCCCAGCAGGGCGACGGTGGCATCGCTCACCTTGCGCGGGTCGATCTCGATGGAGTATTCGCCATCCTCCACCAGCTGGAAGTTGCTGCGGATGGCCCCCATCACTGCGCGCAATTCGTCGTCGCTGAGGAAGGTGGGCGTGCCGCCACCGAAGTGCAATTGTTCGACCCGGCGGTCCTTGCCCAGCAGCGCGGCCTGCATCCCGATCTCTTTGATCAGGTATTTGACATATTGGTCGGCCTTGCTGAAATCCTTGGTCACCACCTTGTTGCAGGCGCAATAGAAACACAGGGTATTGCAGAACGGGATGTGGACATACAGCGACAACGGGCGGCTGATGCCGCCGACCTCGCGCTTGCCCATCCACTGCGCGTACATCTCGGCATTGAACGCCTCGACGAAACGGTCGGCGGTGGGATAGGACGTATAGCGGGGACCGTTCTTGTCCAGGCGCCGGATCAGGTCCAGATCGACTTCCAGCTGGGAGCTTATTTCTTTGTTGGCTGACATGGGAAAAGCTTCAAATAATTCGGTTTCGGAATGTGACAGGATACCGCAAAATGCGTTTGATATAGGTCAAAAACCGTGTCATATTTCGGCCGTGGAAACCGCAATCTATCCCCTGAAGAGCCCGGCACAGAACGCCGTTGCCAACCCTGCCCTGCGCATCGCCTGCTCCAGCTGCAACCTGCGCGAGTTATGCCTGCCGGTCGACCTGGACGGAGTGGAGATGCAGCGGCTGGATGCGCTGACCAGCCTGAAACGCGCGTTCCGGCGCGGCGAGTATCTTTACCGCAGCGGCGAGCCGTTCCGCGCGCTATATGCCATCCGCACCGGTTTCTTCAAGACCCAGGTGCTGCATGAAGACGGACGCGAACAGGTGACCGGCTTCCAGATGCCCGGCGAGATCATCGGCCTGGACGCGATCTGCTCCGACGCCCACAGTTGCGACGCCGTCGCGCTGGAGGACAGCGAGATTTGCGAGATACCGTTCGCCCAGCTGGAAGCGCTCAGCCGCGAACTGCCGAGCCTGCAGCGCCATCTGCACAAGATCATGAGCCGCGAGATCGTGCGCGACCACGGTATCATGATGCTGCTCGGCTCGATGCGGGCCGAAGAGCGGCTGGCCACCTTCCTGCTCAACCTGTCGCAGCGTTTCAGCGCCCGCGGCTATTCGCCGAACGCCTTCCACCTGCGCATGACGCGGCAGGAGATCGGCAGCTACCTGGGCCTGAAGCTGGAAACGGTCAGCCGCACGCTGTCCAATTTCCAGGAATGCGGCCTGCTCAATGTGAAGGTGCGCGAGGTGGAGATCATGGAC
Organism: Sideroxyarcus emersonii; assembly: GCF_021654335.1. Classification (NCBI taxonomy): domain Bacteria; kingdom Pseudomonadati; phylum Pseudomonadota; class Betaproteobacteria; order Nitrosomonadales; family Gallionellaceae; genus Sideroxyarcus; species Sideroxyarcus emersonii. The sequence goes on along the minus strand of NZ_AP023423.1, from coordinate 336,024 downwards.
ATGCTGCGCCTGCGCAGTTTCGTCGGCGGCGCCTGATGCGTCGTTTTGCCGCATTCCAGCCTCGCCATTGAACAGTTATCCTGCACGAAAGACCGGCTCTTGCCACCGAACAACCATTCATCGGAGTACAACATGCATCAGCAATTCAGCGTATCGCACGAAGAGACCGTCCGCGCCAAATGGCCGCACGAGATTTTTCTGATCAACCTGGTGTTCAACCACATTCTGGTGTTTGCCGCGACCTTCGGCGTGTTCAGCACCTTCCCGCTGATGGTGCTGGTGGTGCCGATCACCTCTTTCGCCATCACCGGCTACATCGTCTTCAAGGCCCGGCAGATCGCCAGGTCTGAAGAGACCTGGTTCGTCAAATCGCACTGGGAGATCGCCGCACAACGCAACAGCAATTTCCTGCGGCTGCTGGTCATCACTTGTGCCATCGTCGGCGGCGGCCTGTGGCTGTCGAAAATGATGGCATGGTCAAAGATCACCACGCTCGCCACACTCGGCGGCTTCGGCATCCTGCCGTTCATGGTCTCCTTGCTGGTGCTCATCGTGCTGGGCAACGATTCGATGTATCAGGCACGCCACGGCAAGCTGCCCAAGCGCTTCGCCGAGCAGCACGCTGCCCCGTCCGATCCGGCCATCTCCCTGTAGGCCGGGCATGACCACCGAAAGCAGGATCTATTGGGGCGTCGGCATCGTATCGGCGCTGGTCATCGCCGGATCGCTGCTGATTCCGGGAGAACCCAGGCGCAGCGATGACCTGCCTTGGCACATCGAGCACCCGACGCCGGATTCGGTGCGGGTATTCGGCCTGACGCTGGGGGAATCGGTTGCCAATGAGGCCGAGCTCCGCTTCAAGGAGGAAGCCAAGCCCAGCCTGTTCAAATCTCCCGAAGGCAAACTGATCGCCGAGGTGTTCTTCGAGCAGGTCGACCTGGCCGGCCTGCGCGGCAAGATCGTGCTGACCATCGACGTTCCCGCTGCGGAATTGCAGGGCATGTACGAGCGCGGGCTGCGCATGGCAGCCACCGGGAGCGGCAAGAAGATCACCATGACGCCGGATGACATCGCGAAGCTGCGCACTTGGCCGATCAGCAGCCTGACCTACCTGCCCAGCCTGAACGTGGACGAAGCCGCTTTCCTGAAACGCTTCGGCCGGCCTGCGCAGCGCATCCAGGAGAACAAGAGCGGGCTGGTCCACTGGCTGTATCCGCAGGATGGCCTGGATATCACGCTGGGCAACGGCGAAAAGCCGTTGTTGCAATATGTCCCGCCCAGGAATTTCGACAGGCTGGTGAACCCATTGATGGCGAACGGCTCGGTCTTGCAGTAACGCTGACGCAGCCGGCTATTTCTTGTCGGCCCCGGCGTTCCTGTCCTTGTCGGCATCGTGCAGCAGATCGTCATCGTCATCCAGCAGGATGCGGTTGGCGCTGCCTTCCATATCCTCGTACTGCCCTTTCTTCACCGCCCACACCAGCACGATGACGAACAGCACGCCGAAAAACATCATGCCGGGTATCAGGCTGTAGATCACATCCATCGCGTCACCTCACTGCTTGTTGAATAATGTCCGAATGCGCGCCGCATTGCCGATCACGACCAGCGAACTGATCGGCATGCTGATCGCCGCCACCAGCGGACTGACTTTCGCCATCATTGCCAGCGGCACCATGATGGCGTTATACACGAACGATAGCCCGATGTTCTGCTTGATGGTGCGCAAGGTGCGTTGCGACAGCAGCGTGGCCTGACGCACCTTGTCCAGTTCGTTGTACATCAGCACAATGTCGGCGCTCTCCACCGACACGTCGGTACCTGACCCCAGCGCGATACCGACATCGGCCCTGATCAGCGCGGGGGCATCGTTGATGCCGTCGCCCACCATCGCCACTACCGCGCCGCCTTGCTGCATGCGCTGGATCACCTGGTCCTTGTCCTGCGGCAACACCTCGGCGATCACCTCCATGCCGCCGAGCTGGCGCGCGACCGCTTCGGCCACCGGCCTGCGATCTCCGCTCAACAGGATCATGGTGATGCCCGACGCGCGCAGCGCGTCGATCAATTGCCGGGCATCGCTGCGCAACTTGTCTGCCAGAGCAATGATGGCCACATGCCTGCCGTCCCGGGCCATATATACGCAGCTCATCGCCTGCTTTTCCAAGTCATGCGCGATCGCCTGCAATGCCGGGTCGAGCGCGATGCCCTGCCGCACCAGCCATTCCGCGCTGCCCATCGTCACTGCCCTGCCCGCCACCATTGCTGCAACTCCCAGCCCCGCTGTCGCCCGGAAGCCGGAGGACGACAGATCGCGATAAGGCAGTTGCCGCGCTTCGGTCTCAGCCACGATGGCCTTGGCCAGACTGTGTTCGCTGTATCGTTCCGCTGCTGCGGCATGCCGCAGCACCTCCTCCTCATCGCACCCTGCCGCCACATGCACCTGTGCCACGCTCATCCTGCCTTCGGTCAACGTCCCGGTCTTGTCGAACACGAAATGCGTGACCTTGGACAGCGTCTCCAGCACCAGGCCGTTCTTGACCAGGATGCCGTGTTTGGCCCCCAGCCCGGATGCCACGGCGATAGACATGGGCGTCGCCATGCCCAGCGCACAGGGGCAAGTGATGATGAGCACCGAAGTGGCCGCCATCAGCGCGATCTCGAAATCGTGGCTGTTCCAGATGAAGAAGGTGATCGTCGCACAGACCAGCGTGACCAGCACGAACCACGGCACGATGGTATCCGCCAGGCGCTGGATGGGAGCCTTGGACGATTGCGCCTCCTCGACCAGCCGGATGATCTTGGCCAGGGTGGTGTCCTGCAGTTGCGCACGCACTTCCACCAGCAATGCGCCGTTCGTGTTCACCGTGCCCGCATAAACTTGCGCACCCGCCGCCTTGTTCTGCGGCGCGGACTCCCCGCTCAGCATGGCTTCGTCGATCGCGCTGTGCCCCTCCAGCACCACGCCGTCGACCGGCACTTTGTAGCCGGGCTTGATCAACACATGATCGCCCGGCTTCACGCCGCGTATCGGGGTCATCTGCTCCTGCCCGTCACGCATGACGATGGCGACGCGCGGCTGCAGTTCCATCAGGCGCTTGGTGGCGGACACCGCCTGATGGCGGAACATCCCCTCCAGATAACGTCCGATCAGGATCACGAAAATCAGGTTGGTGACGGTGTCAAAATATACTTCGCCTATCGCGCTACGCGTCACCGTGACGTACAGCGAATAGGCATAGGTGACGGTCAGACCGATTGCGATGGGCAGATCCATGGTGAGGTGGCCGCCGCGCAATCCCCCCATCGCACCGCGGAAGAACGGATATCCCGAATACAGCAATGTGGGCGTCGCCAGGGCAAGCCCGATCCAGTGGAAGAACTGGCGGAACTCGTCATGATCCGCACCGCTGTACAACGCGATGGCGATCCACATCATGTTCATCATGGCAAAGCCTGCGAAAAACAGGCGGTAGAGCATGGCCCGGTTGCTCTTCTTGATTGCGCCTTCCGCACTTTCCGGATCATAAGGAACCGCGGCATAACCGATCCTGGCCAGTGCCCGGATCAGATCGGAAAGTTTGCTCTGTTTGTTGTCCCAGCGCAGATGCAGGCGTTTCGCGGCCAGATTGACATCGGCAGACTGCACGCCGGGAACGCGCTGCAGCCCCCGTTCGATCAGCCAGACACAGGCTGCACAGTGGATGCCCTCGACCAGCAGATGAATATCGCGGATGTCGCCGGAACAGGTCGTGAACTCCTGCTGGACTTCGTCGAAATCGTAGATTTCGATGTCTTTGGGCAGCTCCGGAGGGGGCGCGAGCAGCACGCCTTCCGGCGTACGCTGGTAATAGCCCTGCAGCCCGGCTTCGTAGATGGCAGCGCTCACGGACTGACAGCCGAAACAGCAGAAATCCCGTTCGGCATCATCCAGTCTGGCATGGAAATCAGCCTCCGGCGGGATCGGCAACCCGCAATGAAAGCAGCCGCCTGCGGCAGGATGGCTACGCTGCATCGTGCAAACCTGCTGCTAATTAAGATGCGGAGACCATGAACTTTTCAGTGTCGACACCGAACCGTTCCTCACCGCGCTGGACGCGAATATGCAACTCCCAATAGCCTTTGAGCGGGAAATTGATATACCCCTGGTAACGGCCCGGAGCCACCTCCCGGAATGGCGTGGAGAAGTCCTGGCTGGCATCGGATGCACGATATGACACCACCTCCATGTTCCCGCTCACCGGCTTGCCATCACGGTCTTGCACAGCGATCTGGTATGTCGCCGGCGTTCCCACAACCACGGATTCCGGCTTCTTGATCTCCGTTTGCCATGCCAATTGATGCTGCATCCTGAGTTCGCTCAGCAACGACTCGTTCGACTGGCGGTCACCGGTCTTGTAGTCGCGCTCGACCAGGGCCGAGCGAGTCCCTTTGGTGGCGAACCAGACAAAGGTCGCATTGACCGACAGCACGATCACGATCAACGCCAGCATGCCCCACACCCAGGGATTGCGCAGTCCGGATTTATTGCCTTGTGAAATCATTTCGTCGCTCCTGTTAATGTTTCGGGCCATTGAAGTTGCTGGTGTACTCGGCGGATATGCCCGGATCTTCCACTCCTTCCACCCTGAATTCGATCGGCGTCACCTCCTGCTTGACGTTCTGGCCGGGTGCCTTGACGAAGATGGTAAACGAAGTGCCGCGACCATGATGGGTGATGGGATTTTCTTCGGCACCGATGATCACCTGACCGGGCACCCCTCCCTCGGCCGAAACCCGGACATGGATATCCTTATCGGTCTTGTTGAGTACCTTGAAATCGTACTTGTTCTGGATCGATCCGTCACTCATGATGACGAACAGGGGCTGGCGTTCCGGAATCACCCTCAGCGTCATCGCGCCCAGGTGGGTCAACCCGTAAACGATCCCGGACAGAGCGATCAGGATGATGCCTACATATACGAATGTGCGCGGGTGCTGATACATCTTCCGCGCCTGCTTGCCGGACAGCTCGTCCAGCGAAGCATAGCGGATCAACCCGCGCGGTTTGCCGATCTTGTCCATGACGCTGTCGCAAGCATCCAGGCAGAGGCCGCAAGTGATGCACCCCAACTGTTGACCATCCCGGATATCGACGCCGGTCGGACAGACCTGCACACACTGGAAGCAGTCGATGCAGTCACCTTGCTGTGCGACCGCCTCACCACCGCGGCGCAACTTGCCTCGCGGTTCGCCGCGTTTGGCATCGTATGTGGGCAGGATGGTTTGCGCATCCGTCATGACCCCCTGGATCCGCGCATAGGGACACAGCCAGATACAGGCCTGCTCACGCAGGAAACCTGCCAGGATATAGGTGCCAAAGAAGAACATGGCAAGGACCACCCAGCCCACCTTCGGCAAGTTGAGGTGAACCAGGTTGTTCCAATAGTCGAATGCGTCGACGAACCAGATCGAAAAGCTGATGCCGGTGAGCAGGGCGATCAGCATCCAGATCGCGTGCTTGATGCCTTTCTTCCGGATCTTGTCGACACTCAATGGCGCGTCATCCAGCTTACGCCGCGCGAGCGGATTGCCCTCGATCTTGTCTTCGATCCAGGTGAACCAATCGGTCCAGGCGGTCTGGAAACAGAAGAAACCACACCATACGCGCGAAGCGACCGATGTCACGGCAAACAGCGTCATCGCCGCCATCAGCAACACCAGCGACAGCATCCAGATATCCTGCGGCAACACCGTCAGATTGAAGAAATGGAACTGGCGGTTCTGGATGTCGAACAATATCGCCTGTTTGCCGTTCCAGCGCAGATAGGGAAACAGGAAGAAAGGAAGCCAGAGCCCGAGCTGAGTATAGTTCTTTACCGTACGGAAGAAGCCGGGCATGCGCTTGGCATGGATGGTCTTTTCGCCCCGATTGACCTTCCACGACTCGAACTCGTGATAGATGGTCGTGACGGTGCCAATCTCTTTCTTGTCTGCTTCGCCATTCACAATCTCTCTCCAAATATTTATTGACTGCTGATTTTTTAATTCCGAGAATAAAATACTTCCGGATCGGTTCGCAGCATTCACCAACACAGAGCCGATGCGCAAGTACCTTGTGCCCTATGAAAAAAGGAGGAGAGTCGTTCTCTCCTCCTTTTCCCTTCTTGCTTATTTCTTGTCCTTATCCTTGGTGGCGTTGCGATATGCCATGTAGAACAACCAGACTACCACCAGGGCGGAACCTGCGACACTGATGATCACACCCCAGAAAACCATATCATGATTCATCTCATTTACTCCTTCTGTTAGTAAACGTCTGCACGGTCATCCCGTGCAGACTGAGGCAGATTTACTTGGCTGCGGGAGTGTCGGCCTGGCCACCGCCGAATTTGTATACATAAACCGCCAGCTTCTTCATCTCGGCATCGCTCAATTTGCCTGCCGCCTGGAAGGACGGCATCACTGCGATACGCGAATCGGGGCCGGCATTCACGCCATACGCGATGGTCTGTTTGATGCCTTCCAGCGATCCGTCAAAGCGCCAGACCTTGTCGGTCAGGTTGGCAGAACCCATCGCCTGGATACCTTTCCCATCGGGACCATGGCAAGCGGTGCAGTCACTGGTCTGGAATACCTTTTTGCCAGCGGCAACCTCGGCATCATCACCCTTGCCTTCGCTGCTTGCCTTGACCCACTTGGCCACGTCCTCGATCTGCTGGTCAGACAGTACACCCTTGTGCGGAGTCATCATGCCTTGGCGACCGCCGACGATGGATGTGTATATATCGTCGATCTTGCCACCATACAACCAGTCGTCGTCACGCAGGATGGGAGCAAACAATCCCTGTTTGTCTATCGTGCCCACGCCGTTCTGGCCGTGGCAGGCGGCACAGTTGTCGCCAAACAGCACCTTGCCGGAACGCGTTACGTATTCCGTCAATTCGCTGTCCGCCAGGATCGCCGCCGGCATCATGTCCTTCAGCTTGGCTTCATATTTGCCGCGCACTTCGTCCACCAGGCTCTTGTCCGCTTCCATCTCGGTGATCGCAGTCCAGCCGCCGACCCCTTTGAAGAAACCATGCGCATTGGAAACCGGGATGGACGGATAGTACAGGAAATACACCACACACCAGATCGCACTGGCTGTCAGGCCCAGCATCCACCACTTCGGCGGCTGATTGGCCAGGTCCGCCAGATCATCGTCCCAAACGTGACCGGTTGTCGGCACGCCACCTGCATCGTGTTTATCACTCATCTTTTTTCTCCCACATTTATATGGTCTTCGTCATCCAGCGCCATACTGCGCTGGGACTCGAACGCGGCCTTGTTAGCCGGACGGAATACCATGTAATAGACCGCCACCATGCCTATCGCCGAAACCAGGACGAAGAACACGCCCAGCCAGTCGTTCGCGCTCATGGCTTCTATATCCATGCCAAGGTATCCCATCAGCTTAGTCACGGTAGTTCACACCTTCCTCGAATTTGATGTGGTTACCCAAACCCTGCAGGTAAGCAATCAAGGCCTCCAGTTCGGTCTTGCCTTCCAGCTGGGCGGCTGCGCCGTCGATGTAGGCATCCGTATAGATGGTCTTCGGAATAGGATTGAACGGCATGATGGTCAGGACCTTCATGGTTTGCACGGTCTCCGCCACATCCACCTTGTTGTTGGCCAGCCAGAAGTAGTTCGGCATGACCGACTCAGGTACCACTTCGCGCGGATAGCTCAGGTGGCGGCGATGCCATTCATCCGAATACTTGCCGCCGACGCGGGCCAGGTCGGGACCGGTTCGCTTGGAACCCCACTGGTAGGTATGGTCGTACATGGACTCCTCGGCAATCGAATAGTGGCCGTAGCGGTCCTTCTCATCGCGGAACGGACGGATCATCTGTGAATGGCACAGGAAACAGCCTTCGCGGATGTAGATATTGCGGCCGGCCAGTTCCAGCGGTTTGTATGGACGGACTCCGTCGCCGGGCTGCCAGTCTTCCAGCGTCTTGTGTGCCGAAGTGGCTGGATTCCAGACGATCTTGTCCATCGGAATCACGTTGCCGCTTTTATCCTTGTGGGCTGTGCCGTTGTAGGTGCCATCCCCGCCGCTCATCGCGGTGTTTGGCAGGTAGAACAACGGCACGATTTCCACAATACCGCCGATCGCCACAGCGATCGCCGTCATTACAAACATCAGAACCGTGCTGCGCTCGATCTTGTCCTGAAATTTGGTCGAATAGATTTTGTCGTGATCAGACATTTCACACTCCTTATGCTTTAGCAGGAACGGCGCTGGATGAGCGCAGAGCGCTCGCCTGACGCACGGTCATCACGATATTGAACAGGGCAACCCAGGCGCCGATGTTGAAGATCAGGCCGCCCACTGCGCGCATCGCATAGTACGGGTGCATGGCGGATACCGACTCAACGAAGGTGTAGGTCAATGTGCCGTATTCGTCATAGTCGCGCCACATCAGGCCCTGCATGATTCCGGAAACCCACATCGCCACGATGTACACCACGGTGCCGATCGTCGCCAGCCAGAAATGGACATTTACCAGGTTGTCGGAATACATCCTGTCCACGCCCCACAGTTTCTTGATCATGTGGTACATCGCGCCGTAGGCAACCATCGCCATCCAGCCCAGTGCGCCGGAGTGCACGTGGCCAACAGTCCAGTCGGTATAGTGGGACAAGGCGTTGACGGTCTTGATGGACATCACTGGACCTTCGAAAGTGGACATGGCGTAGAACGCCAGCGCCACGACCAGGAAGCGCAGGATATAGTCTGTACGCAGACGGTCCCAGGCGCCGGACAGCGTCATCATGCCGTTCATCGCACCGCCCCAGGACGGGATGATCATCGCCAGAGAAACGGCCGCGCCCAGCGAGCCGGTCCAGTCAGGCAGCGCGGTGTATTGCAAGTGGTGCGCACCCAGCCAGACGTAGCCGAAGGTCAGCGCCCAGAAGTGCAGTACGGATAGGCGATAGGAGAACACCGGGCGGCCTGCCTGTTTGGGCACGAAGTAGTACATGATGCCCAGGAAACCGCCTGTCAGGTAGAAGCCGACCGCATTATGGCCCCACCACCATTGCACCATGGCATCTTGCACACCGGTAAAAATGGAGAAGGAGTTGGTCAGACTGACCGGGATGCACAAGCTGTTTACCACATGCAGGTAGGTGATCATCACGATCATCCCCATGGTGAACCAGTTCGAAACATAGATATGCGAAGTCTTGCGGATCGCCACGGTCATGATGTGATTCAATCCGAAGGAAAGCCAGACCACCGCAATCAGGATATCGATGGGCCATTCCAGTTCGGCGTATTCCTTGCCCTGGGTCATCCCCAGCGGCAGCGTGATCACAGCCAGAACGATGATCAGATTCCATCCCCAGAAGGTGAACCAGGCCAGGCTATTACTCCACAGCTTGGTGCCGCCGGTCCGCTGCACCATGTAAAAGCCGGTTCCCATCAACACGCAGCCACCAAAGGCAAAGATCACCGCATTGGTATGCAGGGGACGCAGACGTCCGAAGGTGATGTAGGGGATATCGAAATTCAAAAACGGAAACGCCAGTTCCGATGCGATATATACACCGATCAACGTTCCTACGACCGCATATATGGCGGCCGCGATGGTGAACCATCGGACGACTTCCATATCGTATTTTACTGGTGTCGCTTGCGTAGCTTCCACAGTAGTCTCCTCCTTGAGCAAGTTAACAATAATGCGCCTCGCACACCCTGCAATTGATGATGTGTGTGGCGCACCCTTTCCCGACAACTTTCAAAACTTTTCCCCTTACCTTCGACATAGCCAGTGCCGCAATAAAGGCCTCCGCCGGCTCCGGAACAAAATACCCGAGTAGTTACATCAAGTTAGCGTACCGGAAGCAGACTAGCCTGCATCCTCGCAGCTAAAACCCGGCACGTCAAGCCGGCGTCAAGAAATTGTCAATTATTCGTCAACCAGCACAGCAGGCGCAGCAAAGCACCTCGAGCCAGTCGAATGAAGAAAAAAGAATGGATTTAAACAGATGGAGCGGGTGAACGGGATCGAACCGTCGTATGCAGCTTGGGAAGCTGCCGTTCTACCATTGAACTACACCCGCCTGTAGTAGAATGCGGCGCGGATTCTAACACGGACAACATGAGCAAAGTGATTACCGTCAGCGTCAATGGCGAACCGCGCCAACTCCCCCCGGAAGCGACCGTCGAAGCTCTCATCAAGGAAATGGGACTGGCCGGCAAGCGCATCGCGCTGGAGCGTAACGGCGAGATCGTCCCGCGCAGCACCTTCGCCGCCCAATTCCTGTCGGACGGAGACCGACTGGAAATCGTGGTTGCGGTCGGTGGCGGCTAACCAACGGCTTGAAGCTCGATCCGGCACTTCTGCCGGACGGCTTGCATAGCCAAACAATCTACTTCAGGAACAGGGTCATGAACGACAAATTAGTCATTGCCGGCAAAAACTACTCTTCACGCTTGCTGGTCGGCACGGGTAAATACAAGGATTTCGCCGAAACCAGAGCGGCGATCGAGGCCAGCGGCGCGGAAATCATCACGATCGCGATCCGTCGCAGCAACATCGGCCAGAACCCGAACGAACCCAGCCTGCTGGAAATCCTGCCGCCGTCGAAATACACGCTGTTGCCCAACACCGCCGGCTGCTATACCGCGGACGATGCAGTACGCACCCTGCGCCTGGCGCGCGAACTGCTGGACGGGCACAGTCTGGTCAAGCTGGAAGTGCTGGGCGACCCGCAATCGCTGTATCCCAATGTGATCGAGACTCTCGCCGCGGCAAAGACGCTGGTGGCGGAAGGCTTCCAGGTCATGGTGTACACCTCGGACGACCCCATCGTCGCCAGGCAGCTGGAGGACATCGGTTGCGTCGCCATCATGCCGCTGGCCTCGCTGATCGGCTCCGGCATGGGCATCCTCAACCCGTGGAACCTGCAACTGATCATGGAGCGCGTGCAGGTGCCCGTGATCGTGGATGCCGGCGTCGGCACCGCTTCCGATGCCGCGATCGCGATGGAGCTGGGCTGCCACGGCGTGCTGATGAACACCGCAATCGCTGCGGCACAGCAACCTGTATTGATGGCTTCGGCAATGAAACATGCGGTGGAGGCGGGACGCTGCGCCTTCCTGGCCGGACGCATGCCGAAGAAGCTCTACAGCGCCAGCCCGAGTTCGCCGACGGCAGGTATCATCGCCTCGACGCGCTCCTGAAAAATTCCTGCAGGCAGCCTTTCCCGCTGACCGGGGGAGGCTGAACGACCATCCCGATGACCGACACCACCGATCTCAGCAAAAGACACATCCGCAGTTATGTTCTGCGACAGGGGCGCGTATCGACGGCACAGCAACGCGCCATCGACACGATGTTGCCGCGCTTCGGCATTCACTATGTCGCGCAACCGCTTAACCTCGACCAGGCTTTCGGACGCGCTGCGCCGAAGATTCTGGAAATCGGGTTCGGCATGGGCGACAGCACGGCAACCATCGCGCAAGCACATCCGGAGAACGACTACCTTGCGCTGGAAGTGCATTCGCCTGGCGTGGGCAACCTGCTCAAACTGATCGACGCCCAGCAACTGGACAACATCCGCATCATCCAGCACGACGCCGTGGAAGTGCTGCGCGACATGATCGGCGACAACACCCTGGATGGGGCGCACATCTTCTTTCCCGATCCCTGGCACAAGGCGCGCCACAACAAGCGCCGCCTGATCCAGTCGCCGTTCATCGCGCAACTGGTGCATAAACTCAAGCCCGGCGGGTACATCCATCTGGCCACCGACTGGCAGGACTACGCCGAGCAGATGCTGGCGGTACTGGCGGCCGAACCATTGCTGCAGAACACCGCCGACGCCTACGCCCCCCGTCCCGCCTATCGGCCGCTCACCAAATTCGAGCAGCGCGGACTCAAGCTGGGACACGGCGTATGGGACCTGCTGTTCCGCCGAAAGACACCTTGATCTGAATGGTTAATTGAATGTTAATTTAACATTAAATTAATGTTATTATTTTTTCGGTGACTGTGTTCTTCCTGGTATTTTTTAAGTCACTTGAACCATTCAAGGAGCCATCATGAAATATGTCATTACCCTCGTTAGTCTGATGCTGGCAGCCACTGCTGCCCCCACCTTTGCGCATGAAGGCAACGATTGCGCGACCCAGGCAGAAAAGATCGCCAATATGGCAGAGCGCGAAGCATTCACCAAGTCATGCCTGGAAAAAGCGGCTGCGCCTGCAAAATCCAAGGCGCTAGGCCAAAAAGAGAAAGAAGCGAACTGCAACCAGAATGCCAAGAACATGAAGCTGGAAGGCAAAAAGAAATCCGAATACCTGGAACACTGCTACCGCGAGAACGATTTCGACCCAAGCGCCCCTCCGCATCCGAAGATGTAATGGCTCCATTCAACGTCATTCGAGCCAATTGCCATCGCCGGGACGATTTGTAAAAGATCGTGCAGCAAACGCCGCCCTGATTCGGTCAGTGCGGCGTTTTTATGTGTCCGAAGCAAAGATGCAACATGGTGCCGTCCACCCAGCGGAACGGCAGTCCAAAAAACCAAATATTGCGAATTCAAGGAGTCTTCATGAAGCACATCGCCACATTGACCAGCCTGCTGCTGATCGCCATCGCCACCCCCGCACTTGCGCTGCAAGGCAGCGAATGCTCGGCCAAGAGCCAGAAGCTGCCGCTCGCAGAACGCGCGGATTTCATGAAGTCCTGCCTGGAACAGGCGGAATCGCCGGCCAACGTCCAGGAAGAGGAACGCAAGCGCAAGAGCGGCCTCTGCGAACAGAACGCCAAGAACAAGAAGCTGCAGGGTAACGACAGGAGCAACTACATCGCCAGCTGCATGACCAGGAACGAAGCCGCGGCCATGGCCGGCACCCAGCCCGGGAAGGCCGCCGCCCCGAGCCACAAGCCAGCCCCAACCAGCAGCACCAGGAGTGCGCCGCACAAACCTGCTAGGAAACCGCATGACAAGCGCGCCAAGAAGAGCGCGAAGCAGCCGACCGACAAGTAACAGCCTCAGCCTGCGTCGCGCAGGAATATCTGCAGCAGGTCGTTCAAAAACCGTCGCCCCGATTCAGTCGGGGCGATTTTTTTATGGTCTTGCAACAGCAAGCCTCGTTGCTCCGCTTCGGCCAACTCGCGGCGTATCGACAGCAACGGCAGGCTGGTGCGCTCGGTGAACAGCGAGCTGTCGAATCCCTCGTTCAGGCGCAGCGCATTCATCATGAACTCGAACGCGATGTCGTTATGCGACACCTCATGCGCTTCCTGCACTCCGGCACCGGAAGGATCCGCCTCACCATGTCGTGCCTGTGCCGGCTGGCCGCGTGCCACCGCCTCCATGTAGGCCTGCGGCTGCTTGTAGCGCGCCTGCCGCAGCACCTTGTCATGGAAACTCAGTTTGCTGTGGGCGCCCGCACCGATCCCCAGATAGTCGCCGAACTGCCAGTAGTTCAGGTTATGCCGCGAGCGTCGTCCGGGCTGCGCGAAGGCCGAAGTCTCGTAGTGTTCGTAACCCTGTGCGGCAAGCAGCGCCTCGATGGATTGCTGCATGTCGCTGCTCGCGTCGTCGTCCGGCAAGGGCGGCGGACGGTGCGCAAACAGCGTGTTCGGCTCCAGCGTCAGGTGATAGCAGGACAGGTGTTGCGGCCGGTATTGCAGCGCAGCCTGCACATCCTGCAAGGCCTGCTCCGGTGTCTGGTGCGGCAGCGCGTACATCAGGTCGAGGTTGATGTTGTCGAAATGGCGCTGCGCAACCTCGATCGCGCGCCTAGCCTCGGCGGCGGAGTGGATGCGTCCCAGCGCCTGCAGATGGGTATCGTTGAAACTCTGGATGCCGAGCGACAAGCGGTTCACCCCCGCCTCGCGGAAGGCGGCGAACTTGTCCGCCTCCACCGTGCCGGGATTGGCTTCCAGCGTGATCTCGGCGTTGATATCGAGCGGCAGCAGCATGCGCACCTGGCGCAGGATCTCCGTCACGCTCTCCCCGCTCAGCAGGCTGGGCGTGCCGCCGCCGAAGAACACGGTATACACCTTACGCCCCCAGATCAGCGGCAGCGCCATCTCCAGGTCGCGCACCAGCGCAGCCACATACTCCCGCTCCGGCAGGCTGCCGCGCGCCTCGTGCGAATTGAAGTCGCAATAGGGACATTTGCGCACGCACCAGGGGATGTGGATGTACAGCGACAGCGGCGGCAGCGCGCGGAAATTCACCGGCTGCGAGCTGATGCCGAAAGGCTGCAGCGCCTGCACGCTCATGCGCGCGGGAAGCGCTGCATCAGCACCTGCAGCGCCTTGGCGCGATGACTGATCTGCGCCTTCTCGTCGTGCGTCAGCTCCGCCGCCGTCTTGCCGAACTGCGGCAGCCAGAACATCGGGTCGTAGCCGAAGCCGCCATCGCCGCGTTCTTCATGGAATATCTCGCCGTGCCATTCGCCCTCGGCGATCAGCGGTTGCGGATCGTCGGCATGGCGCACCAGCACCAGCACGCAGTAATAATGCGCGCGGCGGTCGGCCACGCCCTGCATCTCGCGCAGCAGCTTTTCGTTGTTGCGCACGTCGGATTTCGGATTGTCTCCCGCATAGCGCGCGGAGATCACGCCGGGCGCACCGCCCAGCGCTTCGACGCAGATACCGGAGTCGTCGGCCAGCGCCGGCAGGCCGCTTTCGCGGCTGACATGGCGTGCTTTGGCCAGCGCGTTCTCGACGAAAGTACAGTGCGGCTCTTCGGCCTCGGAAATGCCGAGCTGCGCCTGCGTCAGCACCTCGATGCCAAGCGGGGCCAGCATGCGCTGGAATTCGCGCAGCTTGCCCGGGTTGTTCGATGCGATGACCAGTTTCTTCATTGCCTGTCCAATATCATATTGCCCGCAGCCCAATGACGACGGCGATCTTCAGGCCCTGCAGCCCGGGACCGAGGATCGACGGCCATCTTCACGAAAAATGGCCGCAGACCGCCTGCCGACGCCGTCCGCAGCGAGCCCGCTCGCGCCCCGTCAGCCTTGCAGCGCCTTGCGCTGCATCTCCACCAGTTGCCCGATGCCGTGCTTCGCCAGCTCCAGCAGGGTATCCATCTCCTCGCGCGAAAACGGATGGCCTTCCGCCGTGCCCTGCACTTCGACGAAATGGCCGCTGCCCAGCATCACCACGTTCATGTCGGTGTCGCAGGCGGAGTCTTCGACATAGTCGAGGTCGAGCACCGGCGTGCCCTGGTAGATGCCGACCGAAATGGCGGCGACGGCCTCCTTGAGCGGGTTCTCCTTCACCAGGCCTTTTTGCATCAGGCCGCTTACCGCATCGTGCAGCGCAACGAAGGCACCGGTGATGCTGGCGGTGCGCGTGCCGCCGTCGGCCTGGATCACGTCGCAGTCGAGCGTGACAGTGCGCTCGCCGAGCTTGCCGAGATCGACCACGGCGCGCAGGCTGCGCCCGATCAGGCGCTGGATCTCCTGCGTGCGCCCGGACTGCTTGCCCTTGGCCGCTTCGCGCTGCATGCGTTCGCCGGTGGAGCGCGGCAACATGCCGTATTCCGCGGTCACCCAGCCTTCGCCGCTGCCCTTCTTGTGCGGCGGCACGCGCTCTTCCACGCTGGCGGTGCAGATGACCTTGGTGTCGCCGCACTCGATCAGCACCGAACCTTCGGCATGCCTGGTGTAATGGCGGGTGATGCGGATAGCACGCAGCTGATCCGGCTTACGCTGGCTGGGACGCATGACTGGAACCTCGGGGAAATTGAAAACAGCGCGGATTATAACGGACTTGCTCAGAAGTTCCTTGGCGCGGGACGCTCGTCCAGCATGACGCAGACCGGCACGTCGGTGGCATGCTCCCCCTCGCCATCGCCCAGGCGGGCCACTACGGCAGTGGTATTGTCGGCTCGCGCCCCTTCGCGGTACACGGCCATGTCGATCAATTCATCCAGCCGCTCCGCCAGCACGGGCACGGACGACAGCCTGGCCATCTCCTCGTCGGTCAGCGGGCTCCAGAAGCCATCGCTGCACAGCAGCAGCGTATCGCCGGACTGGGCGGCGATCGGCGGGGCGACGTCGACATAGAACATGTCTTCCACGCCGCCCAGGCAATTGGTGATCTTGTTGCGGTCGGGGTGGGTCTTCATCTCGTCCGGGCTGATGATGCCCCAGTCCGCCCACTGCTGCACCACGGAATGGTCGTGCGTGACGTTCGCCACCGCGTTGCCGCGCAGCAGGTAGCAGCGCGAATCACCGGCGTGCGCCCACCAGATCTGCCCGTCCTGTACCAGCGCGGCGACACAGGTGGTGCCGGGATTGCCGCCAAGATTCTCCGCGCGCGCATAGTCGAAGATGGCATCGTGCCCGGCGCGCATGGTGGCGCGCAGGAATACCTCCGGCTCCTTCACCCGCGCCTGTTCCAGGCGGGCGAACGCGCGCATGAAGGTATGCACGGCGATCTGCGCGGCGATCTCGCCATGCAGATGGCCGCCCATGCCGTCAGCCAGCACCAGCAGCAGCGCGTCATTGGTATAGGCATATCCCACCCGGTCCTGGTTGTACTTGCGACCGCCGATGTGGTTGGCCTGATGGACTGCGAACTTCATCTTCTCCCTAGTTTTTATGCACCCCAAATATTCCTCGGGAGTCTGTAGTGAGGTGCAATCGTAATATAATGCGCGGCGTTCAGCCTAGGTTTTTTCCATTTCGCCCGGAGTTTTCAATGATCTACAGCATGACCGGTTTTGCCTCCGTCGCCGTCGAACTGGACTCCGGCTCGCTTACTCTGGAACTGCGCTCCGTCAACCACCGCTACCTGGACCTGCAACTGCGCATGCCGGACGAGCTGCGTACGCAGGAACCCGCCCTGCGCGAAGCCATCGCCGCACAGATCGGTCGCGGCAAGGTGGAATGCCGCATCAACCTGGCCTCGCGCCAGTCCGAACAGGAGCCGGCCCGGCTGAACCAGGTCATGGTGCAGCAACTGGCACTGTGGAGCGTGCAGGTGCGCGAAATGCTGCCGGATGCGCGCGAACTTTCGGTCAACGACGTGCTGCGCTGGAACGGCGTGCTGGCAAGCCCGGCGCTCTCCGCCGATGCCTTGCTTGACGCGTTGCGCAACCTGCTGGCCAAGGCCCTGCAGGATTTCGCCGCCGCGCGCCAGCGCGAAGGCGAGAAGCTCAAGGACTTCCTGCTGGAACGGGTGGCGCAGATCGAAAACCTGCGCCTGGCCGTGGCCCCGCGCATCCCCGGCGCCATCGCCGCTTACGAGGCCAAGCTGCGCACGCGCCTGCTCGAAGCGCTGGGCAGCGAGGACGACGAGCGCGTGCGCCAGGAGATCACGCTCTACGCCAGCAAGATCGACGTGGACGAGGAACTTTCCCGCCTGCAGACCCATCTTGCCGAGGTACGGCGCGTGCTGGACAAAGGCGGCGCGGTCGGCAAACGCCTCGACTTCCTGATGCAGGAACTGCACCGGGAAGCCAATACGCTCGGCTCGAAATCCGTCGATGCCGAGGTCTCGCGCAGCGCGATGGAGATCAAGATCCTCATCGAGCAGATGCGCGAACAGGTACAGAACATCGAATAGGAGAACAGCATGTCCGGCAATCTTTTCATCATCAGCGCCCCTTCGGGAGCGGGCAAGACCAGCCTGGTCAGCGCCCTGCTCAAGGGCAATACGCAGATTGCGCTATCCATCTCCTACACCACGCGCGCACCGCGTCCCGGCGAAACGGACGGCAAGGACTACCACTTCGTCAGCCGCGACACCTTCCTGCAGATGGCGAAGCGCGGCGATTTCCTGGAAAGCGCAGAAGTCTACGGCAACCTGTACGGCACTTCGCAGCCGTGGATAGAGAAGGAACTGGCCTCAGGGCGCGACATCCTGCTGGAGATCGACTGGCAGGGCGCGGAGCAGGTGCGCAGGCTGATGCCGCATGCCGTCTCCATCTTCATCCTGCCGCCCTCGCTGGCGGCGCTGGAGAGCCGTCTGAACGGGCGGGGACAGGACAGCGCCGAGGTGATCGCCCGCCGCCTGCAGGCCGCGCAGGAGGACATCTCGCATGTCGCGGAGTTCGACTATGTTATCATCAACGACAAGCTGGACGAGGCATTGCGGCAGCTCGAGGCGGTGATCATCGCGGTCGGGTTGCAGCGCGACAGCCAACTCGCTCGTCACGCAACCCTCATCAATCAATTTCACCAATAGGAGCACACCATGGCACGCATCACCGTCGAAGATTGCATGAAGCATATCCCCAACCGTTTCGAACTGACCCTGGCCGCCGCCTACCGTGCACGCCAGCTGGCCAACGGCGCCGGCTACCTGGTGGAGAACAGCAAGGACAAGGCCACCGTCGTCGCCCTGCGCGAGATCAGCGAGGGCAAGGTCGGCATCGAAATACTGAATCGCGGCATGGCCTGAACGCATGCCGCCGTGATCGTTCCGGCGGCACATCCAGTAACAATGTTCTATGCCACAAGCAGATGCTGACACCCTGCTCCAGGAGGTCTCCGCCTATCTGAAACCCCAGGACGTAGCGCAGATCGAAGCTGCGCTCGCCTTCAGCCGCACCGCACACCAGGGCCAGCTGCGCCAGTCGGGCGACCCTTACGTCACCCACCCCATCGCCGTCGCCCGCATCCTGACCCCGCTGCACCTCGACACGCAGGCCATCATCGCCGCCCTGCTGCACGACGTCGCGGAAGACACCAGCGTCACCATCGAACAGATCGGCGAACAGTTCGGCAAGCCCGTGGCCGAGCTGGTGGACGGTCTGAGCAAACTGGACAAGCTGCAGTTCGAGACCAAGGAAGACGCGCAAGCGGAGAACTTCCGCAAGATGCTGATGGCGATGGCGCGCGATGTGCGCGTGATCCTGATCAAGCTCGCCGACCGCCTGCACAACATGCGCACGCTGGATTCGGTCTCGCGGGAAAAAAGCGAACGCATCGCGCGCGAAACGATGGACATCTATGCCCCCATTGCCAATCGCCTGGGACTCAACACGCTGTACCAGGAACTGGAAGACCTCAGCTTCAAATACCTGTACCCGAACCGCTATGCGGTGCTGTCGAAAGCGCTCAAGGTCGCGCGCGGCAACCGGCGCGAAGTGGTCAGCAAGATACTGGAAGCGATCAAGCAGCGACTGGAAGAAAACCATATCAAGGCGGAAGTGCGCGGCCGCGAGAAGCACCTTTACGGCATCTACCAGAAGATGCAGTCCAAATCGCTGGCTTTCGCCCAGGTGCTCGACATCTACGGTTTCCGCGTGCTGGTGGAAGACATTCCCTCGTGCTATGTCGCCTTGGGCGTGCTGCACGGGTTGTATAAACCCTTCCCCGGCCGTTTCAAGGATTACATCGCCATCCCCAAGGCGAACGGCTACCAGTCGCTGCATACCGCACTGTTCGGACCGTTCGGCACCCCCATCGAGGTGCAGATACGCACCCACGAGATGAACAAGCTGGCGGAAAGCGGCGTCGCCTCGCACTGGCTGTACAAGACCTCCGAAGCGCAGATCAACGACCTGCACCAGAAGACGCACCAGTGGCTGCAGAGCCTGCTCGAGAGCCTGGCGCAGAGCGGCGATTCGGTCGAGTTCCTGGAACACCTGAAGGTCGACCTGTTCCCGGACGAAGTCTATGTCTTCTCGCCCAAAGGCAAGATCTACGCGCTGCCGCGCGGCGCCACCGCAGTCGATTTCGCCTACAGCGTGCACACCGACATCGGTAACCGCTGCGTCGCCGCCAAGGTGAATGCCGAGCTCGTTCCCCTGCGCACCGAGTTGCACAACGGCGACCGCGTCGAGATCGTCACCGCCACGCTCGCGCATCCGAACCCGGCCTGGCTGAGCTATGTCGTCACCAGCAAGGCGCGCGGCGAGATCCGCCATGCGCTGAAGACCATGCACCTGGAAGAATCGGCCAAGCTCGGCGAACGACTGCTCGGCCAGGCGCTCGGTTCGCTCGGCTTCAAGCTGCAGGACGTCCCGGAGATATGCTGGGAGCGCGTGCTGAAGGAGAACGGCGCCAAATCGCGCCAGGAGATCTTCGCCGACATCGGGCTGGGCCGCCGGCTGAACATGGTGATCGCGCGCCAGCTCGCCCGCATCAACGAAGGCGACCACAGCCGGGCCGAAGCCAACTCCAGCGGCATCGTCACCCTGTTCGGCAACGAAGGCATGGCCGTGCAGTACGCCAAGTGTTGCCGCCCGATTCCCGGCGACCCCATCATCGGCGTCATCAAGAGCGGGCAGGGGCTGGTTGTCCACACCCACGACTGCCCTTCCTTGCGCAAGGGCCGTGGCAGCAGCGAAGAATGGATGGACGTGGTGTGGGACAAGAACATCAGCAAGCTGTTCGATGTCAGCATCAAGCTGATCGTGGCCAACCAGCGCGGCGTGCTGGCCAAGGTCGCCGCCGCCATCTCCGACGCCGAATCCAACATCGAGAACGTCCACTTCACCAGCGAAGGCGAATACACTGCACTCTACTTCACGCTGCAGGTGAACAACCGCCAGCACCTGGCCAACGTCATGCGCAGCCTGCGCAGGATCCAGGAAGTGATACGCATCACGCGCGTGAAGAACATCCCTGCATGACCGCAGACAGGAGCACCAGAATGAAAGACACTCTGAAACCCGGCATCCGATACGAGCACAAGTTCCTCGTCCCCTCGTCGAAGACCGTTCCGGCGCTATACCCGGAAGCCGAAGAATTCCTCGCCATGCCCGAGGTGTTCGCCACCGGCTTCATGGTCGGCTTCCTCGAATGGGCCTGCATCAAATGCATCAACCCGCACATCGACTGGCCGGCCGAACAGACCGTCGGCACGCACATCAATGTCAGCCATCAGGCGGCCACCCCGCCCGGCCTTGAAGTCACCGCCAGCGTCACGCTGGTCGAAGTGGACGGCCGGCGGCTGGTATTCGAAGTGCAAGCGCACGACGGTGTGGAAGTGATCTCCAAAGGACTGCATGAACGCTTCGTCATCAACCGGGCCAAGTTCGATGCCAAGGTGGGAAGCAAGCTGAGGCCGGCCGGAACCTGAAGGATCGCGGCGGCCAGGCCGGATGCGCAGTGCAAGCCGTGGATTGGAATTTGGAATTTGGAATTGAAGAAAGAGAGTGGAATGAAAGATTTGATCAGCCAGTATCGCATCGAAAAGGAACCCTATTATCGCGCCGTATCCGACGAGGTCGCCGTCTACGACGCGGCCTATTCGGTGCGCATGCCGATGATGCTCAAGGGACCGACCGGTTGCGGCAAGACGCGCTTCATCGAATACATGGCCTGGAAGCTGCAGAAGCCGCTGATTACCGTCGCCTGCAATGAAGACATGACCGCCTCCGACCTGGTCGGCCGCTTCCTGCTGGATGCCACGGGTACGCGCTGGCAGGATGGGCCGCTCACCATCGCCGCCCGCTTCGGCGCGATCTGCTATCTCGACGAGGTCGTCGAGGCGCGCCAGGATACGACCGTGGTGATCCATCCGCTCACCGATAACCGCAGGGTTCTGCCGCTGGAGAAGACCGGCGAACTGGTGAACGCACATCCGGATTTCCAGCTGGTGATCTCCTACAATCCCGGCTACCAGAGCGTGATGAAGGATCTCAAACAGTCCACCAAGCAGCGCTTCGGCGCCCTCGACTTCAACTACCCGGAGCACGCGATCGAGGAAGAGATCGTTTCCCACGAAACGGGCGTGTCCCGCGAAGTGGCGGGCAAGCTGGTCTCGATCGCCAAAATGGCGCGCAACCTCAAGGGACACGGACTGGACGAGGGCATCTCCACCAGGATGCTGATCTATGCAGGCAGCCTGATCGCCAAGGGCGTGGAGACGAGCAAGGCTTGCCGCGTCGCGCTGGTCTCCCCGATCACCGACGACCCGGACATGCGCAACGCACTCGATGCGGCGGTAACCACCTTCTTTGGGTAACAGTTGCCGGATGCCGCACATGCCCGGCATGCCGCCCGCTTCCGCCCCGATCCAGCCATGAACTCCTTGATCCATCGCTATTCACGCAAGCTGCAGGACTACCTTGCGCGCGCGCCGCGGCAGGCGGCGGGCGACTTGCCGCAGGCACAGCAAACCAGGCTCGGCGATGTCCAGCGGCGCATCGCCATCTATCTGCGCGGCTTATGGGATCGGGATTTCGTCATCAAGCCGCTCGCTGGCGACGCGGAGAAACGCGCAGCACAGACACCCCGCATCGAGAATGGCGAGATTCATCTGCCCGCAGCCTATGCCGACCTGCCGCTGGAAGGGGCCGCCACGCCGGTCCCCGGGCTGGAGCTGTTTCGCGCCGCCGCCGCGCATGCGGCGGCGCACATCGTCTACACGCAGCATCCCTTCGCGGCAAAGTCGCTCGACAAGTGGCAAAGAGCGACAGTCGCGGCGATCGAGGATGCACGCGTGGAGGCGCTGGCAATACGCCGCTTTCCCGGCCTGAAGAAGCTCTGGATACGGCAGCACACGATCACCCCCGCGCATGGCCGGACTGCGGAAGACTATCTCGACCGCCTCGCGCGCGCATTGCTGGATGATGCCTATCGGGATGACGATCCGTGGATCGCCCAGGGGCGCGAGCTGTTCAAGGCTGCAGCCGATCTGCAGGACGCTCGCCTGGCCTGGGACATCGGCATCGCGCTGGCACCTGCGCTGCGCGACAAGAAGCTCAAATTCAAGCTGCCGGCGGGCATGCATGGCGCGCCCTACCGCGACGACAACCGCAGTATCTGGATGGAGACCCGGCTTGCTGCGGACAAGGCGCCGGTCGCCCCCACCACCATCTTCGAATCCGAACTGTTCTCCATCTGGGAATTCGCCAGATTCGGTTCGGGCAGAAAGAAGCGGTCACGCCTGACCTTCTACAACCCTGAATTTCTCGAGGCGCAGGAGGACCAGCCCGGCACCGGCGAAGCCGGCGAAGACAATGCGGCACTGGAATCCGACGACGAGGGCAGGAAAATTCTGGCCTCGCTGTCCGATGCCGCCGGGAATGAGCAGGAAGCGACCTACTCCTATTCCGAATGGAATTTCCGCAGCCAGCTCGAGACCGAGTCGTGGGTGACGGTGCGGGAAAAGAACCTCGACTCCGGCGACCTGCAGATCATCGACGACATCATCGAGCGGCACTACCACCTGCTGGCGCGCATGAAAGCGCTGCTCAACGCCATCCGCTACGGCGGCATGCACCGCATCCGCAAGCTGGAGGAAGGCGACGACATCGACATCAACGCCGCCATCCGCGCCCAGGTCGACCTCAGGCTGGGCGTGCAGCCCGATCCGCGCATCATGATGCGCTCGCTGCGGAAGACGCGCGATATCTCGGTCCTGTTGCTGCTGGACCTGTCCGATTCGACGAACGAAAAAGTCCAGGGCCAGGAACACACCGTGCTGCAGCTGACCCAGCAGGTGTGCGCACTGTTTGCGGACGCCATCGAGACCGTCGGCGACCCGTTCGCCATCCACGGTTTCTGCTCCGAAAGCCGGCACAATGTCGAATACTATCGGTTGAAGGATTTCGATCAGCCATACGACGACGTCCCCAAGGCCAGGATCGCCGGCATGACCGGGCAGCGCGCCACCCGCATGGGCGCAGCGATACGTCATGCCTCCTATCATCTGAACCGGCAGCAGTCGCGCAAAAAGCTCCTGATACTCATCACCGACGGCGCGCCGGACGATGTCGATGTGCGCGGCGAGGAATACCTGCTCAGCGACACCAAGAAGGCGGTAGAAGGTGCCAGCCGCTCGGGCATCAAGACCTTCTGCATCAGCCTGGACCACAGTGCCGACCGCTATGTAGCGCGGATCTTCGGCGCCCGGAACTACATGGTGGTCGACCATGTCAGGCACCTGCCCGAAAAAATGCTGATGCTGTATGCCGGGCTAACCCGTTAAAACGACGGGCACCGCCCAGCCTCTCGCAACAATATGATTATTTATTGCTTTTACACAAGTTCCCGCGACGCCGACAAACGGCGTTGGCGGATAAAGACAAGTGGACGAAACAGTATATTGGAACTGATGTATCATGATTCCCACGTCAATTCTGGTGCCAGGCAGTAGCGGTGGCAGGATTGATTTAGGGTGCTTCTAGTTCATAAACCTGTGAGGAAAAAATGGATAAGACAACAGATACAGCAGCGTTACGAATCGTGCATCAGGACAAGCTGAAGGAATTGCAAGCTCAGCAGGCAAACCTGAAAAAACTGCAGGACGAACTGAACCGGATCAATGCGAAGATTGAGAAACATGAAGAACTGTCTGCGGAAGACACCAAGTTCATGGGCAATCTGGGCTGGATTACTGCACTGTCAGTCACCATCGCAAGTATCGCCTCCTCCCTGTAGTCCCTGAATCTCGTCGGGCATGCGGGTGTCATTCCCGAATGCCTGAAAGCATGCCGGATCGGTTCCTGAAGTCGGACAGATCCGGCATTGCATTTTCCGGCCCGGCATTTCCAGCCAGCCGCCATCCCCCGAAAACGATCGCGCGCCAAGCTCGCAGCGGCTATTGCCGCGGCAAGGCATTCAGATAGCGGAACAGCCTCCCGGCCAATGCACGGCGATCTGCTTCCGCCATGCCTCCGGCGATGGCCGGCATCCCCGTATCGGGTTTGACCGATGTCGGCGCCAGCACCCAGGCAAGGAACCTCGCTTCTCCCAGAGCCTTGGTCTGCAACGCCAGGTCCTGCGGCACCTTGCTGCTTCCGCGGCCATTCACCCGGTGACAGCTGAGGCAATATTTTTCCAGATCAAGCGCGTCGGGGGACATCTCGCCGGCGACACCCGCCGCCGGCAGCAGCGCAATCTCGTGCACCTGGTATGGCCAGTAGGTATCGCCTTCCTTGAGCAGTTCCGGATGGCGGATGTTGTCCCACACCAGATAATAGGGCGCGAGCGAGACGCCCTGCCCATGCGGCACAAGATTGTCCAGCCTGAACTCGCGCGTATCCTTTTTCGCGAAAACCAGGTAAGC
Source organism: Sideroxyarcus emersonii (assembly GCF_021654335.1). Taxonomy (NCBI): domain Bacteria; kingdom Pseudomonadati; phylum Pseudomonadota; class Betaproteobacteria; order Nitrosomonadales; family Gallionellaceae; genus Sideroxyarcus; species Sideroxyarcus emersonii. The sequence continues at coordinate 311,050 of NZ_AP023423.1, read as the reverse complement.
CGGATATCGATCGAAACGTTCGACCGGGACATGCGAAACATAGCCATCCAGCGCCCTGAATTCGACACTGGCACCCGCAGTCTTCCAGCCCGCGCCGAGTATCAGTCGCAACACCTTTGCCACGGGATACCCTAGGTAAACGACATGCGGTCGCTCCCCTGCCGCCACCGGCTGCGGCTCGACCACCTCCACCTCGATCGGTGCTGCCGCCATCCGCCGTTGCAGTTCGGGCACCGCCGGCAACGGGACGGCATCGGCGCAAGCCGGCAAGCACAGCATGAGCGAGCACAGCACTGCCTGGATTCTGGTAAACATGGGCAACCTCCAGATGATTCATCCCGCCGGCACGGATCAGCCCGGCACCCGCCGCACCGTTACGGCGCAACCCCATCCAGCTTGCCACCGAAGCGCTGCAGCAATTCCAGCATCGCGGCGGCCTTATCCAGCGTCTCCTGATATTCCGCCTCGCACTGCGAATCTGCAACCAGCCCGCCGCCGGCCCAGCAACGAATCTCGCCGCCGGCATGCACCAGCGTGCGAATGGCGATATTGGTGTCCATGTCGCCGTCGTGCCCGATGTAGCCGATGGCGCCGCAATACACGCCGCGCCGGTTCGGTTCGAGCTGTTCGATGATCTCCATCGCGCGCTGTTTCGGCGCACCGGTGATCGATCCGCCGGGGAAACAGTCGCGCAGCAAATCCAGCGCATCGTGACCGCGTTGCAACTGGCCTTCCACCGTGCTGACCAGATGATGCACGCTGGCGAAGCTCTCCACCTCGAACAGCCTGGGCGCACGCACCGAACCGGGTTCGCAAACCTGGCCCAGGTCGTTGCGCAACAGGTCGACGATCATCAGGTTCTCGGCCCTGTCCTTGGGATGCTGCCGCAGCTCCTCCGCCAGCCGCCGGTCTTCCGTCGCATCGGCATGCCGCGGACGCGTGCCTTTGATGGGCCGGGTCTCCACCCTGCCCTGCCGCACCTGCAGGAAGCGCTCCGGCGAGGCGCACAGGATCTGCAGTTGCGGCCAGTCGAGGAATGCGGAATAAGGCGCCGGACTCAGCCGGCGCAATTCGAGGTACGCCGTGTATGCATCGCCCGATGCCGCGGCGGCATAGCGTTGCGCCAGGTTGACCTGGTAGCAGTCGCCGGCATGCAGATAAGCCTGCACCGCATCGAACGCACGTGCATACGCGGCCGGTGTGAAATTGGAGACGATCGCTCCCTGCACGCTGAAAGATGTCGCCTGCCGTGTACTGGAACCACGGCTCAGGCGCTCTGCGATCTGCGGCAACACTTGCGCGGTCGCGGCGCAGCGCTGCCGCGACACCAGGCGCGCGCTCCGCTCCTGATGATCCAGGATGATCGCCCAGTCGTAGATGCCGACCGCCATCTCCGGCAGATGCTCGGCATCGCTCGCACTGGCAGGAAGACGGTGATATCGGCGCGCCAGGTCGTAACCCCAGTAACCCAGCGCCCCGCCGGCAAAGGGGATGTCCGGCATCGGTTGCACGGGGGCACCCAGCAGTTCGCGGAGCGTGGCAAACGGGTCTGCCGTCGATTGCCGCACGCCGGCGGCATCGCTGATCTCGGTCCGTTCTCCCTGCGTGACCAGGGTCGCGACCGGTTGCGCGACGAGGATGTCGTAACGCCCGCTGCCGCCGCTGTCCAGCCAGGCCGCCCACGGCAGGTCGCGGATCGCCGAGAAGCAAACGCTTGCATCAGCCGGGTAAGGGAAAGGGAAGCTGTACAGCATCAGATGATAAAATCGCGTTCGGACCAATAAGGGAAATTCGTATGACCACCATCGTCGCAGTCAGAAAGAACGGTTACGCCGCCATCGCGGCCGACACCCTGACCACCTTCGGCAACACCCGCCTGCATGCCACGCAGGATGCCTCGCATGACAAGATTCTGCAGATCGGCGACAGCTACGTCGGCGTGTGCGGCAGTGCGGCACACCATCTGGTGTTGTCCAGCCTGCTCGCCAAGACGCCCGATGTGCAGCTTAACAGCAAGGCCGCGATTTTTGAAACATTCCGCAAGTTGCACCCCATCCTGAAGGAGGAGTGCTTCCTGAACCCCAAGGAAGACGAGGAAGACCCGTACGAGTCGAGCCAGATCACCGCGCTGATTGCCAATTCGCACGGCATCTTCGCCATCTACTCGATGCGCGAAGTGTTCGAGTACACGCAGTACTGGGCCATCGGCTCCGGCCATGAATTCTCGCTCGGCGCCATGCACCAGGCCTATGCGCGCCTTGACGATGCGGCCGACATCGCACGCGCCGGCGTGGATGCGGGGATTGCCTTCGACAAGAACAGCGCCGCACCGATCACGCTGTACAGCGTCCGGCTGAAATAGCCGGCGGTTGCCTGGCGACAGGCAGCCGGCACAAGCGGGACGTTCTATTTTCGCTGCTGCAGGTATTCGGCAGTGACCGACTGGATCAGCCTGTCGGATTCGGCCGCGTCCAGCCCGACCAGCACATACAACGCACCATTCGGCCCGTAGCTGTGCTTCGCGATCCGGGTGTTCTGCAGCGTTGCGTCCGCGATCCTGGTGATCAGCTCACCATTCCGCCCGCCCGATTGCTCGTTTGCGGTGGCCGCGCCCTCATCCAGCTTGTGCCGTACCGCCTCTCCCACCGCTTGCACCAGATGCGCACGCGCATCGGCTGCCGCCATCTTCTCCATGAACGAGAAACCTGCGCGCGATTTCGCTGCAGAACCCACGGCCGCCATCGCCAACCCCTCGACTTGTCCGCTGCAAACCCAGTCGGGCGCACGCCGCCTGGATTTGGGGAAAGTACATTTATGCGCCTTCCTGGCCTTGGTCACACCGGCAGGCTGCGCATCGCCCCAGGCATCGGCGCCCGGCAACAGCACAGCAACAAGCAGCAATGCAAGCAGTTTGCGCACGATCATCCTCGCTTTCAACAACGCCGCTGAAGAGCGGCTACGCATCGATTGTATGCGCTCGAAATTGATTTGACCAAACAGCCGGATCGAGGCGATCGTTTTTATTGCGGCAGCTTCATCTGATTTGAAATTGAATTGCCTGAAAGCGGACGGTCGTGGTCGGCAGAAATTAACCCTTAAGTGACACCGAGCCTTCCCAGAAGCGGATATTCAACGTGGAGCGAAGGGACGCGCGCTTTTGCTCAGTCCCGCTTGAGCGTAGGGTTAGAGCGCATGAATTGTAACCTCGCTACGGAATAAGCGGGTACGCACTGAACCATAAGCGATGGCCTCTAAGCGACGAGAAGATTCCACTTCAGCGGCCAGTAACAAGGCAAAAAATTCACTGAGTTCTTCTCCTTCGAGGCCGGAAACGGTGGCGCAAAAATCAAGAGATTCGTTATGCGTGAACAGGCGGCCAGGAACTGCCGTTTCGCTTGATGCCACGATTCCATAGCGAAGATATGGATACACCTGTTTGTGTTTTGTAGCCTTCGCGCTGTAAGTAAGAACATCGTGAGTAGTGATGCGAGTTTTGAACTCCATGACCACTCGAGGGATAGCGACCTCTTCGCCCTTCTTCTCGAAAATGCAAAGGTCTGTCTGGAACGCGGAGTTACCGCGAGAAGGGCGTTTTACATTTACGGTGAGCGACAGTTGGTTGTCCACGGTAACTTGATACAGCAAAGCCGCACCACGCTGAACGAATAAAGGTGAGGGGAGAATTTTCTCCGCAACTTTTTGTGCAACTTCGACAAATGCGCTTTCAGTAGCCATAGGGTTTGCACTCTAATGGGAGCGAACTTGAGCAATGGGTTGGCCGACTATTCATACAATGTTCCGTTCGGGCATAGCAAACGCCACCAACGTTTGAGCTTATTCTCCCGTGTGGCAAATGCGCCCTCTAGACAGCCAAGCATTAACACCTCCGCATCAAGCACATCATGTTCAAGCTTCTCATAAATAGCAGAGCTGAATTTACTTGGAATATTTCCTTGATAACGAACATACAGATCAAGCCCGAACAAAAACTGAACCTGGAGCCATCGGTAAAGTGCCCAATCTTCAGTGACTAAACTTGAAGGTGGAAGCGGACGTTCACCTGGTGGTGGCTCAAGGTTTGAGTATAAATTGATGAGTGAACCCGGCTCCGCAATTGCCCGCTCAGCGTCATCTCGCGCTTTAGTACGCTCTGCTTGGTTGCCAACAAGTAGGTTAGGAAAGAACGAATTAGCCGTAGCGGCGCGCCCCACGAATTGGTCGACGTGCAATCTTAAGTCATTAGTCTGCTCATCCACCATTTGTTGTACTTCCACGGGAAGTTCGTAGTTCGTATTTTGCAGTCGCGAGTTGAACTGAAATCGTAGTGACTCACGATGCGAAGATGGCTTTCCTGCGGGTTGATGCGTATCGATTTCGATACGCATCAAAGTGCCTATATGGTTGACGAGATCGACGGGGTTATCGATCGGGGGGAATTTAGCGAAGCAACGAGATCTATCCGGCTCGCTTGCCGTAAGAAGTTCGTAGAAGAGAGCATCAGACACAACGAGACGATGCGAGGCCGCGAGTTCGTGGATTCGCAATCTCTTCGCGCCTTGGAGAAAGCTTTTGTCAAGGACGATTGCGGCGCTCATGTATCGGCTAACCTGGAGTTAAAGGGCGCGCCGAAGGCGTATCACGCTTGAGCGCAGGGTTATGAATATTCATCCCCATATCGCCTTCTTGGCAGCTTCGCTCAGTACATCAACTACGATCTCCCGAACCCCGCCAGCCACCGAAGTTCCAACCTTAGACATGACCTTCTTGAATCGAGCAGAAGCAGCCTGCACACGGGGAGAACCCTTAGTCATTTCATTTAGATCATCCTTGAACTCACTCAATTCTCCCTCTGTCAATCTGCCACCTTCTTTGACAAGTTCAATTGCGCCGGAAATCTTTCTTTCTGTCCAAGGAAACGGACTCCCGCAGTTGAAACAAAAGGCGGGCGGTTCATACTCGCTACTAATGAAAATTCCCCCGACTTGGTAGTCACCTCGTATATTCGTATGACAAGACGGGCATGCAGTAATAGTGGCCTCACCACATCTAGAGCAAAATGCTTCCCTCAATTCAGGGTGCACGTCTGCAGAATCAGTTGATACATGCCCGTTGGGGCATACTTCAGCAATTCGATATATACCCATGATTGTCCTTTAGTTTATAACGAAAATTAGGTTTCACTCCGCACATAAGATGGGCCAGCCGTTGTGGGAGCGCCACACTTGCTCACCTAGTAGAAGTAGGACACCAGGATCAGGGCAATTGGGCATGAATCCCTCAAGGGTAGTGAAGTGAAAGCTCCATTCGAATTCGTGCAACTCAGGGTATTTTTGCAGTGCAAGGCCGCCTGTTCCAGGATCTGCGAAGGTGTGTTCACGAGCACGTGCCTGTAGATTAGACGTGAGACCCGAGTAAACGAACTCGGTGTTCCAGTACTGCGCCAGAGCCGGATCGAAACGAGCACAGCGAGCCAGTAAGTCGTAGTTTTTGACGTCGGCACGAGCACCAGATTGCTTCTTTGCATATTGACGTGCCCAGAGATGCTGTCGCGCCAAGACGTCGAACGGAGTGTCTGTTTCTATGTAGTACCAGCCAGGCTTGCTTGGAACATTTGCATTTGTATGCCAACTGCGGTTCGAAAAATCTATTGGCACCGTTTGAAAATGGCCAGATATATACGTGTTTAGCGCTTCCATATGAAACCTAACAGTGATTAGATGGACACAACGGTCCGTATTACTAAATTTAGTGAAGCGTGCGGATTTTCCATAACCAATCGATTCACTAGTGGCCTTACAAAGGCGCCTGTCTGCATATGCATCATAATATGGACTGAGGGCGAATGACTCTTATTGGCCGACAACAGCTACACATTGACCTCCGCACAGCAGCCACTCGCGCCCCTGTTGAGCAGTCTCGTCTCCTGGTTTCGACCCCTGCGTGCCAGCTCGAGCCAGGGTGCCACGCATCAATTATTCAAGCCATGCTGCGCGATGTGATCCTCGACCTGCCTGTCCGCATACACGATATGCGCGTGTATCTTGGCGAACGGCCAGTGATTGAACCAGTCGACGAATTCGTGCTCTCCGATATAGCGCAGCTTCTCCTTGAACTTGAGCGCATCGTGCAGCAGCTGCCGGTGCTTTTCCTTGTGCGCCTCGATCTCGGCATAGCCGGATTGTTCCATGATGTGCTCTTCGGCCGCAAAGTGGAAACTGGTATAGGCGATCACCTCGTCGATCAGGTGTTCCACCATCTCCAGGGGTTTGTCATGCTTTGCCGCGTCGTTCAGCTTGTTGAGCATGCCGACCAGTTCATGATGCTGCCGTTCGATTTCCGCCACCCCAGACATGTCGACCTCCGATTGAAAAACGATTGCTGAAATAACTCCCCAGTCCTGCGACATTCCCGCACGCCGATGTTAACCCTCGCATCGCGGCTGCACATTAAGAAAATTTCATCCCGGCTGGCCACATATCAGGCGCGCTTGAACGGTGCCCTTTCATTCAGTTCATCGACGTACTCGGCCACCGCGCCGGCCTCGCGCTGCAGGTAGCTTGCCACTGCCTGCGAGAACTGGGGATGCGCCAGCCAGTGTGCCGAACGCGTGGTCACCGGCAGGAAACCGCGTGCCAGTTTGTGTTCGCCCTGGGCGCCGCCCTCGAACGTCCTGATCCCGCGCTCGATGCAGAATTCCATCGCGGAATAGTAACAAGTCTCGAAGTGCAGGCCGGAGTGGAACTCCAGCGCTCCCCACGACCGTCCGTACAGCGCGTCGCGGGTGCGGAAATTGAGCGCGCTGGCGATCGGCCTGCCGGCGCGGCTGGCGATGACCAGCAGCGTATGCGGTTTCATCGTGATCCCGATGTGCTGGAAGAAATCGGCATTCAGCGACGGCGGCGAGTTGTACTGTCGGTGGGTGTTGGCATAACACTCGGCAAAGAACGCCCACTGCTCGGCACTCGCATCTTCCCCGGTGACGCATTGCAGCTCGATGCCGGCCTCCCTGACCTTGCGCCGTTCCTGCCGGATGCGCTTGCGCTTGTCGCGACTCAACGCGGCTAGGAAATCCTCGAAATCGCGATAGCCCGGGTTCTGCCAGTGGAACTGCACATCCTCGCGCAACATCATGCCCTGCGCCCTGGCCGTGCGCGTGGCCGCCTCGTCCAGGAACAGGCAATGCAGGGAAGACATGCCTGTTTCCCGCGCGAGCCGCAGCGCGGCCTCGAGCAACGAGGCGCGCATCTCGTCCGACTGGGCCAGCAGCCGCGCCCCGGTGACCGGTGTGAAGGGCACGGCACATACCAGCTTGGGGTAATAGCGCAGGCCGTGCCGGTGGTAGGCATCGGCCCAGGCGAAGTCGAACACCAGCTCTCCGTACGAATTCATCTTCACGTACAGCGGCATCGCCCCCAGCAATTGCCCGCCTTGCCACAGCGTGATGAATTGCGCCCGCCAGCCGAACGGCGGAGTGGCGCAACCGCTCGCCTGCAGTCCATACAGGTAGGCATGGGAAAGGAAAGGATCGGCGCCGGCCAGCGCATCCCATTGCGCTGCGGGTATCTCCGCCAGGTCGGCGACGATCTTCAGTTCGGGGGCACTCATGAATGTTTCATCTGTCCTGTTCACTTTCGCTCCGCCGCCGCAGAAAGACGGCAACTCACTCGCCAGCCATTTCGATGCATTGCATGGGCACGTCGCTTGCCCGCTTCTGCAGGTTGACCGGCAGCATCGTTCTCACGGTCGAGCGCTTGTCGGCATACAGCTCCTCGCCCAGCAGCGGCACCAGCCCGACCGGCTGGCGCGGGTGGCGCGGAAGATCCTGCCTGACCGCTTCCAGCTGCTTCTGGTTGGCACTGAAGTAGCGGTTGGCCTGCATCACGCGCGGCAGGTTCCTGAGCAGGTGCCACAGGCTCCAGCGGTGCTGCCACAGGCGCGCGGTGAAACGGCGGCGGTAGTTCCTGCTGTTGTAGAAGCGCAGGATATGCCAGTTGTACAGCGCATCCATCTGCTCGCGCGATGCAAAGCCCGCGGGCAGGAACACGAAGTTGAGGCAGTTCATCAGCCGCCAGTCTTCGATGAACTCGCCCTCCTCGCCGGACACGCACTCGTCCCAGATCGGCGCGCCGTACAGCGGGCTGAATTTGGTCATGTTCATCTCGTCCAGGTCGAGCGAGAGGATGAAGTCGCTGGTGGCCTTCACCGTCTCCGGCGTCTCGCCCGGCATGCCGAAGATGAACAGGCCTTTCGCGCGCAGCCCGGCTGCATGAATCTGCTCCACCGTCCTGGTCACCGCATCCAGCGTCACACCGGCCTTGTGCCGTTCCATCATCGCCGGATCGGCCGACTCGATACCCATCGACACCATCAGCGCGCCGGCCCGTTTCAGGCGCTGCAGCATCTCGTCCGAGGTGTGGCCGGTGCGGATGGCGCAGTTGAACTGCATGCCCAGCGGCTTTTCGATGAGCAGGTCGCACAGGTCGAACACGCGCTGCTTCTGCGCGGTGAACAGGTCGTCGTAGAAGTTGATGTGGTACACGCCGAACCGGTCGCGCAGGTACTTCATGTGATCGTAGATGTATTGCGCCGAATTGACCTTGTACAGGCGCTCGAACACGGTGCGGTCGCAGAACGAGCAGGTATAGGGACAGCCGCGCGAGGTGATCATGGTCGCCCCGTGTTTCTTCACATGGGAGAACAGCGGCAGGTGATAGGCCTCGGGAAAGCCCCGCAGCTTCTCGTAGGCGGGGAAAGGCAATTCGTCCAGGTCGAGGATGCGCTGGCGGCGCGGGTTGGCGACGATGCGCCCGCCATCGCGATATACCAGGTTGGCGATCTGGCCGAGCGGCTTGCCGTCGGCCAGGTCCAGCATCGCGCCTTCTCCCTCGCCGATGCACAGGTAATCGATCTCGGGAAAGCGTTCGAGCAGCGGCGCGCCGATGGAGGACACGTGCACATTGCCGAATGCCAGCTTGATGTCGGGGCGTTTCTGCCGGATGTACCTCGCCATGTCCGCCGCATCCATGAAGCCGGACGTGGTGGTGGAGAATCCGATCAGTTCGGGATCGGTGGCCAGCACGATCTCCGCGTTCTCTTCTATCGTCGGCGGCGCGAACGGGCCGAGGCAGTCATGCACGCACGTGGCATGGCCGTGCTTGTCCAGCCATGCCGCCAGCGACAGGATGCCGATCGGCGGCATGCGGTTGGCCAGTACGGAAAGGTCCGGCTGGCCCGGCACGAAGTTGAAACCGGCAGGATGGACGAACGTGATGCGCATGAGTCTCGCCGCCGAAAGTGACGGCGCTACTTTAAAACCACTTGCGCCAGATCAACAAGGGCAAACGGATAATAAATCCCGCGAATAACCTCAGGTGCATCCCGGTTAACAGCACGTTGTCGCGCAGGTAATTGAAGTGCGACACGCCGCCTTCGTCCGCACGCAGGTATTTGACCGGTGCCGGGATGTTGACCGGACGGGCGCCGTGCCAGCACAGGCGCACCGCGGCTTCCGGATCGAAATCGAAATGCCGCATCCAGCGGCTGCCTTCCATCACTTTCAGCAGCAGCGCGGCCGGATAGACGCGGAAGCCATACAGCGAATCGCCGATGCCTTGCCACAGCGTCTCCAGGTTCGCCCACCAGTTGGATACCTTGCGCCCGCGCACGCGCAATGCCGGGGCGCTGGCATCGAACACCGGCACGCCCAGCACCAGCGCATTGGCATCGGCCATGGAGGCGGCCATGAATTCCGGGATCTTTTCCGCCGGGTGCTGACCGTCGGAGTCCATGGTCAGCACATGCGTGTACCCCAGGCGCATCGCTTCGCGCAGGCCGTGCAGCACCGCTGCGCCCTTGCCCTGGTTGCGTTCCAGCACGATGACCCGCAGCCCGGGGTCGTCCTTGTCCATGCGCAGCAGCTCCGCCTCGCTGCCGTCCGTGCTGCCGTCGATCACCACCCACACCGGCGACCATTGCGCGCGTGCGGCGCGCACGGTCGGATACAGCGCCGCGCCGGTGTTGTAGCTGGGAATGAGGACAAGGTGCGAAGTCGACGGGGCGTTCATGCGGCACCCCTATTTCCCTGCGCCTGCATCTCGCGGCGGTAATAGTCTTCCAGGTCCGACACGAACGCCTTCACCTCGCCGTTCGCTTCGAAGCGTTCGCCCAGGCGCACGCGATAGACTAGGGGAAATTCCGGCTTCTTCAGCAACGGCCAGTGCTTGCCCAGGAACGGGCTGTTCGCTTCGATGAACACGGTCTGGATCGGCACGCCCGCCTTTTGCGCCACCAGCCCGAAACCACCCTTGAACGGATTGATCGGGGGCGAGACCGTGCGCGTGCCTTCGGGGAAGATCAGCAGCTGGCTGCCGGCGCGCGTCGCCACGGCGGCGCGGCGGATCAGGTTGCCGGTGGAATCGTTGCGGATGTAGCCGGCCATGCTGGCCCCGCCGCCGAGCAAGGGGTTGTCGAGCAGGTTCGCCTTCAGCACGCACACCATGCGCGGCAGGCGCGAGCCGATCAGCACCACGTCGATCAGCGCGGGATGGTTGGTGGTGATGATGAGCGGCTCGCCGCGCAAGGCATCCAGCGCGGTCAGGTCGCATTTCACCAGGCCGCTGGCGCGCACCACGAACAGATAGGAGCGGAACACCAGCATGATGGCGTATTGCCCAACGCGCTCCGCGATGCGCTGCGGCATCAGGTGGCGCAGCACGCTGGCCGGCAGGCTCCACGCCAGGCAGGCCAGCGCGAACAGCAGCAGCCCGCCGTAAAGCACGATGTACTCGTACAACGATTTGAATTGTCGCCAGACCCACATCACCTTGCCGCTTCCCTGAATCTTTTCCCGTTGGTGTCCCAGCCCGTTCGGACTACCCGGTCGTTCGGCCGGATCGCCCTCGCCAGACGGCTGGTTATAGCACATGGACATGCCGTTATGATGACTGCCGTAGCTTCAGTCGTTATTTACTTCCACCATCTTATCCGACTTGTCGATCGTCCATGTCACGGCAAAGCCGATGGTGAAATACTGCTTGCTCTTGACCAGCGGACTGTCTGCGAACACGGCACCGTTCAGGCTGTCCCATTTCATGAAACCGCCTATCCAGTGTCCATCCTGGTAACGCTTGCTGGATGCGACGATGAACTGCGCACCGGAATAGCCGCCGCTCGCCGTGTATTGCGGGCGCGTGGCCGTCGCGTACTGCGGATCGACGTTGTAGAAATACTGGTGGTAGCGACGGTCGGCATAGATCGGCCCGCCGACCAGTCCGATGTTCCAGCCGCTTTGCTCGACATCGCGGAAATCCACGGCGAGCTGGGGCTGGAACACCCAGCCGACCGACTGGACGCTCTTGAAATCCGACGCGATCACGCCCCGTACCGGCATGCGCAGGTCGAAGTTGGTCTTCTTGTCCTCGGAGTAATACAGGTGGACGTTGAGCGAAGGACCGACCTCCAGCGTCGGGTTCAGGTCCGGCATGCCCTGCCTCGCAACGGAACCCTGCGCCGGCACGGAACCGTTCACGCTGATATCCATCTCGACGCTGTCCTTGCGGAAGATCAGTCCGCGCACGCGTTCGCGGTTGATTTGCAGCGTCTCGCCGCGATAGACGAAATAGGGAATGGGAAGCAGGAAGAAACGGCGCTCGTTCGAACCCCGGTACATCGGGAAATCGATCGCCGCAATGCCGGCGCCGGCCTCCCACTCGGGCTTCATCTCGGTCTGCGCATGCGCGGCGGGAAAGCAGACGAGCGGCGTGACGACGGCGACGGATCGGACGATGTTCCTCATACGCTGCAGGCCGCGCGCTATGGCGCAGCCCTGAAATAGGCGCCTTCGATCTCCAGCAGCAGGTCGGAACGGCAGATGTTGGAATGCAGGTAGACCGCCTCGCATGCCGCCCCGAATTCGGCCTGTACCTTGTCGCGCACCATGGCGAGGTCGGCGGCATGGCGCAGATAGACCTTGAGCAGCATGCGCCCCTGCGCCGGGTCGTAATGCGGTATCTGCTGCAGCAGCGTGCGGATGTTCAGCAGCGTCTCGACGGTCTGCTTCTCCGCATCGCCCTGGTGCAGGGTCTCGTAACCGACGATGCTGGCGGTGCCGGAGATGAAGAAGCAATACTGCCCGCCCAGGGTCGCCGACATGGCGCGCACGAAGATCGGGCTGCGCGGGCCGAACTGCTGCGGGTAGTGATAGGCGCTGACCTGGCGGGGATTCTCCACCGCCTTGCCGTACTGCTTGCCCGCCATGAAGTAGATCACCAGCGAACCGCTGTTGCTGCCCAGCGCGCTGGCTGCCGGGGCATGCTCCTCGCCGGCCACGCGTCCGTTGGCGGCGAATGCCGCATGCCGGCCGACGTTGAAACCGCGGTAGCGCTCCAGCCCCTCTTCCTCGTCGTTGATCTGCGGGAAGTAATGCCACACGCGCAGCAGCTTGGGATAGCCGAAATGGTCGATGAAACCGAAGATGCGCATGTAGGCCTGTTCGGCCAGTTGCTCCAGCGTATCGCCCGCGTGCTGTTCCAGCGACAGGCAACCGAACAGGACGGTCCCGTCGGTGGTGCCGCACATGCCCAGATGTTCGCACGACGTGACCTGGGCATCGCTGGACCAGACCTCGACACTGCTGTCGCCCGCGCCCAGCACGGGGATATCGATCCACAGCGGCGCGCAGCCCAGCGGCGGCAACGGCAGCTTGCGGCCGAAACCGATGACGCTCAATACATGACCTCTGTGTGCTTCGAGATATGCGCCGATTTCGCCGGCGTCGAGATATTGCAGTCCGAATTGCTGATCGGGACTTTGCATGTCAGCCTGTCACACCCATCACTTCATTAACTCCCCTAACGCGATACGCCATGCATCGCTGCCGTACACACGCCCCGGTGCCCATCCATGCCGCGCAAGGCAGCCTATTCCGCCTTGTTGACCTCGATCCGGGTCAGCAACTGCTCGCCCCCGGAATTGAACGTCAGCACGCCTTCATGCCTGTATGAATACTGGATGACCCAGCGATCCGGACCGAAATAGAAGGGGATGGAAGCCTTGTCGGTCGGATGCTGCCATTGCTTGGTCGGCGGACCGATCAACTGCTCCACCTGGCTCAAGGTGAGGCCGGTCTTCAGCCTGGCGAACTTGCTGCCGGAGGCCGGCTTGCCCACGACCTCGCCTTCGACCGCTTCTTCTTTCCTGACCACCGTCTCCGCCTTGGCCGCTTCCTTCCTGGCGGCGGCCTTCCTGGCGGCATCCTTGGCCGCTGCCGCCTTGGCCGGCGGCACCTCGGCGGACGTATCCGTCTTCGCCGGCTGTGATGTGCATGCAGTCATCCATGCGGCAGCCAGAACGACGAGTATCGGATATGCATGTTTCATGTCAGCCTCTCCAAACAGCGCATGCGGGCGTTTAAAAACGCCTCGCATCTTAACCGACCCCTACATGCCGGGCAACCAAAGGCGCTCCGCCGCGACGGTGTACGGCACTTACTCGTCGCGCCCGACGATCAGGATCGCGGAGAAGACCAGGCTCAGCACCGCACCGCACGCCACCGTGGAACCGATCGCATTGAGCACCGGCGACTGCGAGAACGACAGCAGCCCGAAGCCGAGCACGGTGGAGGCGTTGGCGAACAGCAGCGAGGTGACGGTGCGCTCGCGGTCCTGCGGCGAAGCACAGCGGTGGTCGAAGAACAGCGCGTAATTGGAACCGACCGCCACCACCAGCAGCAACCCGATCAGGTGGAAAATGGATAGCGCATGTTCGGTCAGCACCAGCCAGGCCGTCACTGCGACCACCGCCGCACCCAGCGGCAGGCAGACATCCAGCACGCGACGCACCGAACGCAGGCTGGCGAACAGCAGCACGACGATCGCCAGCGCACCGAACAGGGCGTTCTTCGCGGCCTCGTGCCGGTAGTCGCGGAACATCTGTTCCGATTCCCGTTTCATGTCGAGCAGCACGAAAGCGTTGCCGGACGCCCGGATATCCCGCTCCAGCGCCTGCGCATCCTTCACGCCGCGCAGCGGCAGCATCAGCGACCACTTGCCCTCGCGCTGCACCAGCATAGTGTCGAGCTTCAGCCCCAGGCTGCTGCCTTGCAGCGCCGCCCGGTCCAGCAAGGGTTGCCGTTTCGCGGCCGCGATCTCCTGCGCGAACGGCGCGAAGGTCGAACTGCGGAACGGCAGCCCTTGCAGCGCCTGAGCGAGATGGCTGCGCGCCGCAGCGGCATCCGGCAGGGCGGCCTGCCGCGCCTGCTGCACCGTGCGGCTCGGCAGCAGCGGCACATCGAACCCCGCCAGCAGGCCCTGCGCCACCAGCGTGCGCATGATGGGCGCGACCGCTTCGCCCTGCTGCAGTACGCTCTCCTGGTCGCTGCCGCTGAGTACCAGCATGTAGCGCACATCCGGCGCCCCCATGTCGCGGCGCAGCTGCTCATCCAGCGCCAGCGCTTCCTTCGGCACCGGGCTCATGCTCGACAGGCTGTCGTTCCACAGCGCATCGCGCTTCCAAGCCAGCAATGCCAGGGCTGCCGCCACCAGCACGAACAGCAGCATGCGCGCGCGCGGTGCGCGGCGCACCAGCGCCATCAGCGCACTGCTGAAACGCGTGGAAGCATGTACCGAGAAACCCTGCGGCAACAGATGGGGCAATACCCAGCGCGTGGTGCTCACCGCGACGACCAGCCCGGCGATGGAAAACAGGCCGAGTTGCGCCAGCCCGGTGAAACCGGAGATCAGCATGGCGCTGAAACCGCAGATGGAAGTGAGCACGCCCAGGCGCAGCGTCGGCCAGATGCGCCGCAAGGTGTCTCGCGGCGCCTCGTCGTGCCCGATCTGGGTGAACAGGTAGATCGCGTAATCCACGCCCTCGCCGATCAGCGTGACGCCGAAGCCGAGCGTGATGCCGTGCACGCTGCCGAAATCCAGGCTCACCGCCGCCACGCCCGCCAGCGCACCGCTCGCCACCGGGAACAGTCCCAGTGCGAGCACGCGCGGCGAGCGGTAGAGCAGCAGCAGCATGCTTGCCACCAGCAGCGTGGCGATGAGCGAGAGCCGCCATGCATCGTTGCGGATGGAAGCGCGCGACTCCACCGAGAACACGCCCGGGCCGGTCATGCGCACCTGCGCCTGTGCCGCCTCGGGCAGCGTTTTCCGGGCGCCCTCGAATGCATCACGGATCGCATGCATGGCACGCTCCTGCGCGTCGATGTCATTGCCCGCGCCGGCGGTGTAGGCTAGCAGCATGGCGCGCAGGCCGTCGCGCGAGAACCAGACCCCGTCCTGCATCGCAGGGTGCGCCTCGCCCTGCAGCTGTTCCAGCAGGTGAATCAGTTCGCCGCTGGGGTCGCCGGGCAGCACGCGCTGCGCCATGCCGCTCATCGGTGTGCTCAACAGCTCCAGGTAGCCGCTCAGACTTTCCTTCAGTCCGGCCGGGGTGAAGCGTTGCGGCGTGACCGCGTCGCTGAGCAGGTAGCGGTTGCGCCACAGCAGCTGGAAATCCTTTTCCAGCCCTGCCCGCTCGCCGTTGTTGATGCCGGCCAGATCGGGGGCGCCGCGCAACTGCGCCGCCATCCGTTTGCTCAGCTCGGCCAGCGCGCCCGGCGGCGCGCCTTCCACGCCAACCAGGATCAGGCGCGACACCACGCCGTCGCGCAGCTGCTCGACCATGATCTTCTGCGTGGGCGTCGGATCGCGCGGCATGAATGCCGACATGTCGGCGGTGAAACGGGAATGGCCGATGACCAGCGCGCAGGCGGCAACGAACAGCAGCCACACGATCACCGCGACATGCCGGCGCAGTTTCATTGGGTATCCTCGGTCACCCTCATGCTGGAACGGTCGCCGTTGGATTCGCGCATCTCGATACTGGTGACGCGATTGTCGCGGCCGGCGATCACGATCTCGCGCACCATCTCTCGCGTCCTTTGTTCGATGGGTGACAGTTGCAGACGCCATTTCGCCGCATCGCCTTCCAGGCTCACCGCATAGAAACGCTGCAGGGTCGGCAGGTCGCCGGCCAGGGTAGAGCGGATGCTCTCGACGAAAGCCCACACTGCCGGATATTCCTGCAACACCAGGGTGCGCCTGATGTTGCGCGCCGGGTTGTCGATGGTCAGCACGCCCCCGTCCAGCACCAGGTTTTCAGTCAGGGGGGCCAGCGTATGCTTCTCCAGGTGGTCAGGCGCCCGGAACGACAGCGTGCCGGAGGACTCCAGCGGCTTGTTCAGCACGCTCAGGAATTTGCGCTCGACGAATTTTCCCTGCGAGGTCTGCACCTGTGCCAGCGCCCGCATCAGTTGCGGCAGACCCCAGTCGTCCGGCGGTGCCGACGGGACGGTCTCGGCATGGACGGCGGCCGAGACCAGGCACAGCAGCAGGAACAGGGAACGCATCATGGTTTCCAGAAATCGTAGAAGTTGAACCAATTGTACGGGGCACTGCGGCAAAAGTGTTCGAGGCGCATGACATAACGCTGCTGCGTCCGGCCGATCAGTTCGTCGCGCGGCAATGCCGGATCGGCCATATCGGCCAGTTCCTCGAAATGCAGGTCGTAGCGATTGCCGCCGCGATACACGCCGACCATCAGCAGCACTGGACACTTCAGCATGTACGCCATGCGCAGCGGGCCGCTGGGGAATCTGGCGGGTGCCCCGAGGAAATCGCAGGTCACGCTCGCGCCGTCCTGCTCCAGCCCCCGGTCGGCAAGCATGCCGATGAATTCGCCGCGCTCCAGCGCCTGCCGCACCTTGAGCATGGAATCGACCTTGCCGAGTCCGATCACCTGCTGCGTCAGTTCCGGATTGATCGCCTGCAGCACCGAGTTGAGCTTGCGCGCGTTCTCCTCGTACATCACCACGCTGGCGGGCGGCCCCTGGATCTCGTGGGCATAGGCGCGCGTGATCTCGAAGCTGCCGAGATGCGCGCCGAGCAAAATGCAACCGCGCCGCTGCACCAGCATGTTGCGCGCCGTATCGTCCAGGTGCACGCGCACGTCGAACTTGTCGAAGCGGCCGTTGAGCAGGAACACCCGGTCCAGAATGGTCGCCGCGAAGGCATGGATGTGGCGGAAGCCGTCGCCGATGCGCGGCTCCCGCCCCAGCGCCTTGCGCAGATACTGTTTCGAGGCGGCGCGGGCTTCGCCGGCGACCAGCATGTAATACAGGCTGGTCGGGTACAGGAACAGGCGCGCGACCGGACGGCCCAGCGCGAGCGCCACCCAGACGATGAAACGGATCGCCAGCAGGTTGCTGCGCTCCGGTTTGGCTGTCCATTCCGGCGAGGCGCTCTCCCGCGCTTTGTCATCGGCCTGCAACGGCGCCTCCCGTCAGGACCCTGGTGCCGGCGACGCTGCACTGGAACTCCACCGTCCCCTGCGGCGAGCGCGTATATTCGATCTCGACGCTGTCGCCGGGCCGCACCGGATGCAGGAATTTGGCCGTCTTGACCTTGCCCGGCACGAACGACAACTGCTCTGCCTGTTCGATGCGAGCCAGCACCTCGGCCAGCAGCAATGCGCCGGGAATGATCGGGTTGCCGGGGAAATGCCCGGCCCCGGTCGGGTGGTTCGCGGCGATGTGCAGGGTCAGCTGGTTCATTTCTTTGCGTGGTGTGCCATCAGCTGCTGCAGCGCTTCGCGGGTGATCTTGCCGGTGGCGTTGCGCGGCAAGGCCTCGACGAAGTACAGGGGGCGCGGCAGGAATACCGCATCCACGCTGTTGCGCAGCGCGCCGAGGATGTCCTCGCTGCGCAGTCCCGGCGCAACCACGAATGCCAGCGGTCGCCGCACCGTGCCGTCGCTGTCGTCGGGCATGAAGAACGCGCCGTCCTGCACGCCCGGGATGGCGTTCAGGTGATGGTTCAGGCTGGCCAGCGAGGTGCGCTTGCCGGCGATGTTGATCATGTCCGACGTGCGCCCGTGCAGCACGAAGGTGCCGTCCGGCCGGCACTCGATCTCGTCGCTCAGGCGCGCTTCGATCTCGACGTGTCCGCCGTACACGCGGCAGCCCAGTTCGTCCTGCGCCATCCCGACCCCGGGCAGCAGGCTCCAGGCCGCACCTTGCGTGGTACGGCGGCTGGCGGCCATGCCCGCCTCGGTGCAGCCGTATATCTCGTACAGCGGTGCGGCGAAACGCGCCTCCGCCTCGAACGCCAGTTGCGGCGCCAGATGGGCCGTGGCACACAACACGAATTGCACCGCCGGCAGTTGCGTCGCCTCGCTCAGCAAGGTGCGCAGGTGCACCGGCGTGGTGACCAGGCAACGCGGCGGCGGCAGGGCTGCCAGCTGCGCGCAGATGTCGGCCGGATAGAACGGTCTTTCGGCAACCAGCGCCAGGCCGTTCTGCATCGCCAGCAACATGCTCGACTCCAGGCCATACATATGTTGCGCCGGCACCGTACCCAATAGCACCATGCCCGAACCCGGCACGATGCCCAGGCTGGCCGCTTCCGCTGCTGCGCCCTTGCACAGGCTGCCCCAGGTCTTCTCGTGCGGAACCGGATCGCCGGTGGAGCCGGAGGTGAACACCAGCGCTGCGCGTTGTGCAGCGGGGATGCGCGGCACGGTGCCTGCAGTCGCGCGGGGATCCGCCTCGGGTTCGGGGAATGGCATCACCTCGACGCCGGGGAACTCGGCCGCGCCGTCCGTCAGGCAATAGATGCCGGGGTAACGCCGCGTCAGGCGCGCCACAAAATCGGCTGTGTAGTTAGGCGGCAGCAGGCTGGTCTGCCCCCGGCACAGCGCAGCGGCGAAACCGACTGCAAAGCGGTAACGGTCGGCGCACAGGTTCAGGATATGGGGCCTGTCCGGCAGCCGTTGCGCGAGCGCTTCCACATCGCGCAGGAAGCGTCCGACAGGAATGGCCTTGCCGGCGCGGTATGCGAACGGGCCGTCCAGCCCGGCATGACTGATGAGCGGAAAATCGGACATGACGTTATGGATTCTGCTTGCGCGGTGCGGCAAGATCTTTGGCATAGACCTCGATGGTGCGCCAGATGGAGGCACGCGGGTGTGCGGGATGAACGACGATGCGGTAGAGGTATTCGCCGATGAACATCAGCGCCAGCAACGGCAGGTTCAGCACATTGATGAAGAACGACCAGGCGGTGATCGAGGCAAGGCTGTAGAGCGCTGCGGAGACAATCACCTGCAGCGCGAAATAGGCGCTCCACGCCGCGGTGACGCTGCGCGTATAGGATGCGATCTCCGGGCACAGCTCGCCGTGCATCAGTCGCGCGATGCGCGTGATGAGCGGCTCGCGCCCGCCGAACAGGGTATGGCCGAAGAACCACATCATGAACAGGTTGAACGAGGCATGGGAGATGCCGGTCACCGCGATCAGCCCGATGCGCTCATGCTCGCCCAGCACCAGATAGACCGGCAGCGCGCCGATGGCCAGGCCGAGCAACGGCCACCACACGATGTTGACGGAACGGAACGCCCACCAGCCGATGCCGGCCAGCAAGGGCAGCAGCACCAGCAGCAACTGCATGCCGCCCGACTCGCTCGTCGCAATGGTGTTGTGCAGCCAGAACGGGTAAGCGATGAATGCGGCCAGCAGCAGTATCTTGCCAAGACGCAGCATGATCAGGCCCACTCCGGGATGCGGGCCGCATTCATAGGATGAACGGCACGAACATCTTGCTGCGTTTCATGTATTCGCGGTAGACATCGCCGAAATAATTGATGTTCTCGCTCTCTTCCGCACGCGCCGTGGCGATCATGAACAGGCTCGCCGTGACCGCCAGGATGACGCCAAGGATCGAGGGCTGCTTGCAGAAGAACCCCCAGCCGAGGAAGATCAGCGAGCTGTACATGGGATGCCTGATGTAGCGGTAGATGCCGGAGGTGACCAGCGCCGTGGTCTTTTCGAATTCGAACATCGGCACATCGTTCCGGCTGGAGTCCGGCTTGCCCGACACTTTCAGCAGCACGACGCCGAAGACGACCAGCAGCAGCGAAATGAAGAACAGCACCCCCGCCATGATCTGGTTGGGTGCGCTGGTATTGTCGTACCAGACCCGCATGTTCATCACGAACAATCCGAGCATGCACTCCCACGCGATGAAACGGTAGAAGCCGTGCGACCCCGGCTTGCGCAGCGAGGCCCTCGACACGAAGGCCAATCCCAATGTCACGACAGTAAAGGTAACTGCTTCCAGCATCGTTGCACTCCTGATACTCGGACCCTCGCCAAGCGAGGGCTATTTAATCACAGAACGGCTTGCCCATCATAGGCTGGGCGGGATCAGGCGACCGCGCGCTTCAACGCGCGGAAGAACTCGCGCTCGCGCTCGGCCTGGCCATGCAGCATCCGAGCCAGCTTGCCGGGGTCGAACGCATCGCGTCCCTTGATCATGCGCGCCGCCTGCAGGGCGAACTCGCGCCAGCCATCGCCGACCTCATTCATGCGCTCCGACAGCGCCGCCAGTTCGGCGATGCCGGTGACGTGCGCCGCTTCCTGCAGGAACGCCGCATACAGGAAGCGGAAACCGGCGCCACCGGTGCCGATCTCTTCCTGCATGCGCACGATATGGCCGGCATAGTTGAGGCTGAGCCTGTCGGCGGGGTCCAGCTTCGCCACCCGCTTCGCCAGCATGCGTATCCCGCGCACGCCGACGATGGGAACGGGACCGAGCATGGTACGCACGGTCTTCCGGATCGCCCGGCGGACGGCGTCCGCCGTCACCTCGTTGCAGCCGATGGACTCCGGGTAATACAGCAGCCCTTTGGGCGCCATCAGGCCTTTGGCGAAACGCGCGCGCTGCAGGGCATCGCCCGCACAGCGCTGCGGATCTTCAGCGACCGGGTCGCTGATCAGGTATTCATCGCCTTGCTTGCCGTACACGATCAGGTTGTGCGCATTGAAGTGGAAGCGCATGTCTTCGGGGAAATAGGGCAGCCAGAACGGCGAGGTCTGCGCACCGACCACCCGGCCCTGTGCCAGCAGCTCGTCCAGCCGCCTCATCCCGGCCGCCGGGTCGCGGAACGTCTCGAAACGAAAGCGCATCCCGAACGGCCTCGCCATGCCCTTGAGGATGTGCCTGGGCGGCATGCGGTAGGCGATCAGCGGAAAGCCCGCGAACTTCACGAAGGGCAGGTAGGCGAACGCCATCGCTGACGACAGGCCGAACGCCATCGCCTCCGAAATCGGCACGCCGTGGTGGGTCAGCAGCGAGGCCGCCACACCGCTCTCGCAGTGCGCGGCGTGGCGATGTCGGAATTCCGTCCCGGTGGTCGCCTTCATGGCAGCCGCCTCAGCTGTTCCACGCCGATCCCCATCACATCGGCATAGCGCTGCAGGATGGCCGTCGACAGCCTGGCGAATCTTTGCGGATGGAAGTGGCGGCGGATGCGCCATTGCCAGAAACCGGTGACCTGGGACAGCTGCGACAGATCCAGGCGCCGCGCATACATCCAGTATTCCAGCGGCGAGGTCCGGCCGGCCAGCACGCGCTCCCGGGCCGCTGCGGCCAGTTCGTCTATCCTTTCCAGGGCCTGCAGGGTGACGGTCTCGTCCACTTCGCCGCCGCGCGACGGGACGATCACCATGCGCCCGTCCTTATCGCGCGCATACATCGCGCGCCGATGGCCGCCCATCGTGCGATTACCCTCCTGCGGCACCTCGTCCACGTCCATCAGACCGCCTCCATGAAAATGAAGGCGCTGGAGAAGCGCCCGCTCTCCGGGACGTACAGCAGCAGTTTCTGCCCCTTACGGATGCGGCCGGAGCGGAACAGTTCGTCCAGCATGATGTAGGGCGAGGCGGAACCGGTGTTGCCCTTCTCGACCAGGTTGGTGAACCAGCGTTCGCGAGGAATGTTCACGCCGGCCTCGGCCAGTCCCGTCGCGACCAGGTCGGCGAAATAGCAGGAAGAGTAATGCGGCAGGAACCAGTCGACCTGCTGCGCCGACAGGCCGTGCTTCCTGACCAGCTCGCGCAGGGGATCGGTCAGCGTGGCGCGGACCACATGCTCGTTGAGCAGCTTCACATCCTGCTTGACCGTGAACACGGAGCGCGTGGCCCACTCCAGCGGCGAGAATTGCTGCCATCCGGTCAGCGACGCATCGGCATTCTTTTCCGCGCCGGAATACATGCAGGCCGGCAGCTCGTGCGCAGCGGACGACAGCTCGACCCAGTCCACCCGCAGGCTCAACGGCCCGCTCGGCCTGTCCTCCAGCAGCACCGCACCGGCGCCGTCGGATAGCATCCAGCGCAGGAAATCCTTTTCGAAGGCGATCTCCGGGCGCTCTTCCAGCTCTTTCACCTTGTGCTCGGCCTCGGCCGCGAAGTTGCGCGCATGCAAACCGACGGAGGCCAGCTCGGAAGCCACCGCCACGGCGCGGTGCGCATCGCCGGCGCGCACCGCCAGCCAGGCGTGCTTGAACGCTGCCGCGCCCGCCACGCAGATGCCGGCCAGCGACACCACTTCCAGGCGCGGCCAGCCCAGTACGCCATGCACCATAACACCATGTCCCGGCATGAGCTGGTCGGGACGCGAGGTCGCCGCCGCCAGGCTGTCCACCCTGTCGATATCGCCGAGGCCCCTGACTGCTGCAGCAGCCATCGCCGCATTCGACATCACCGGTTCGCCGGTGAGGCGGTCGAGCGCATAGTGGCGATGCCGGATGCCGTTGCTGCGCAACACGATGCGGCGCGCCTTGGAAGGCTTGCCGCCGACCATGCCGAGCACGGCTTCCATCTCTTCGTTGCCGACCGGCTCCAGCGGCAGGAACGACGATGTGCGCGTCAGGTAGACATCAGTACCCATACAGATGCATCCTTTCCGTCCCGCACCCCGACGGCTGATCGAAGCGCCGCTTCAGCAACGCACAACGCTGGCGCAGGAACGGGCGCAACAGCGACTGGATGGACAGGCTCAGCGGCACCACGGTCAGGATCAGCGCGATCAGGAAGGCGACGTACAGCAACAGGAACGGGTAGCGCCGGCGCTGCCCCGGTTCGCCCATGGCGCGCAGCAGCTTCCCCCACAGGTAGAAACTGCGCGTGGCGGCCCGCTCGCTCGCCAGCAGGCGCGGATCCGAATCGGCGGCGCGCAGGCCGCTGAGCAGCGGCGCGGCGCCGCGCTCCTGGCCGTTGCGCAGGGCATCGCGCAACGCCAGCCCGAAGCGGCCAGCGGCGCGGATGCTTGCCGCATCGACACCGGCCGGCGGCAACAGCTTGAGCAGGTCGCGTTTGCCGCTCAGCAGCCACAGCGGGGTGGTGAGCAGGCTGGCCAGGGTCGGGCTCGGATCGACCAGCACCACGTTATCCAGCAAGCGTGCACCGCAGTCTGCCAGCAGGCCTTTCATCTTCTCCTGCGCCAGCATCCACATGTTGCGGCAGGCAATCACCGTCACCACCGGCTTGCCGGCCAGCAGCCTGTGCGCCAGCGGATGCTTGAGAAAGGCGGTGACCGGCTGCGACGGCGCCAGGAACCAGACCTGGTAAGGCAGGATCACCAGATCGAATTCCTCCTCGCCGGTCAGAGACAGCGGTTGCAGCGGTGCGGGCACCATGTGCGCGGATTCCGGAAAGGCATCGAGAAAACTGAAGAAGCCCCATGGGAACGGGAACGGCTTGAGCGGGCGCAGTTGCTCGACATGGAGCGCGATGTCGCTCTCGTGCCGCAGCGGCGCGAGGATGTTCCCGACGATCTGGCTGAGCTGGCCGGTCTGCGAATAATCCAGTACCAAGACGCGTTTGATCGGGCGGGAGGTCGATGCTTCGGTTGTCTTCACTGCTGCCACGCGACTAGTTGAGAGGATCGAAAAAACGGGCGGATTCTATCATTCCGCCCCCCTTGCACCAAGGCACCCGCGCCCGTCATCCCGCGTCCTTCGCGCCATGCGTCAGGCACAGGTGAGTGGCCTGGCTGGAAAACATCGCCGTCGCCGGCACTGCGGAAATATCCGCGTGCACTGCCGTATCGCACGGCAGCAACCTCAACCAGTTGCTTTCCCCGCCATCCATCTCGTCCACCCAGCCGAGCAGCACACCGCCGTGCCCGCCCTGCGCACCGGCCAGGCGCAGCAGCGCTTGCGGGCTGGCGCCGGCCATGAAGCAGGCGTGCCCCTGCCAGGCCAACTGCGCTGCCAGCATAGCCAGCAACTGGCTGGGCTGCGTCTGCAGGAACGCCAGCGGCATCGGCAGATCGTCGCGCACTTGTTCGAGGACGTGCGCCGTCGCCGCGTAGGTGCCGCGCCGGCTGCCCAGCCATATCTGCGCATCCGGCGGCAGGGTCGTCTCGCCGGCATCCGCCATGCAGCGCAGCGCGCCGAACAGGCCGAGTTCGGCCCACGTGCCGATGCGCCGCGGCTTGCTGCCCAGCATCTGCGCCAGTTGTTCGCGCCAGCCGGCCGGAGGCGGTGCAGCAAGGCAACGTCCGCCGATAGTGAAAATCTTCATGTGCGCTCCAGCACCACGGTGGCATGACTGCCGCCGAAGCCGAGTATCGTCGCCATCACGCGGCGCACCTGTTCCGGCATGCGTGCGGCGAGGCCGATCCCCAGCGCGGGGTCCGCTGCTTCGGGATATTGCGGCCACACGTTCTGCTCCAGGCATGCCGTCAATAGCGCGATCTCCGCCGCGCCCGCGGCCCCCATGGTGTGCCCGATCGCCGCCTTGAGCGAGACCAGCGGCGGCACGCTCCGGAAAGCCTCGCGCAGACCTTGCGCCTCGGCCGCGTCGTTGCCCGGGCTGCCGGCAGCCTGCACCTTGATCAGATCGATGGCGTCCGCCGTTACGCCGCTCGTCGCCAGGGCACGCCGGTACATCTCCGCCACCGCCGGCACGGAAGCGCCGGTCGGCAGGCTGCCATCCACCACATTGGCGCCGCCGGTCACCCGCCATGGTGCGCCCGCACGCGTGGATAGCCGCAAGGCGGCGACGGCTTCGCCCAGCACCAGGCCGTCGCGTTGCGCTGCAAAAGGCCGGCTGCCCTGCGGCGAAAGCAATTGCAGCGCCGCGAATCCGCCCAGGGTAAGCCGGTTGTCCAGTTCCACCCCCAGCACCAGCGCTTCTTCTTCCTCGCCTGCCGACAGCAGCGCATGCGCGGAGAGCAGCGCATTCAGGCAGGACGTGCATGCCGTACTGATCGTATATACCGGACCTTCCCACTGCAGCCATGCGGCCACCTTGGCGGCGAATTTGCCGTAATCCATTTGCGCCTCGCCCTGCTCCACCGCACCGATGTCGAACGAAGCGGTGGCGATGAAGAGTGCGCCGTTGCGCGCCTGCGCCGCACCGGCTGCGGCGGCGACCAGCTGCACCAGCTGGCGCGCACGTTCGTCCCAGCCGTGTTGCGCGGCGGGAATGGCGTAATAAGGGAAACGGCCGCCCAGCGCGCCGGGCAATACACATGCCGAGGGGGTCACTCCGCCCAGCCGCAGCGAAGCCAGTGCGCTCTCCACGTCCAGGCCCAGGGCACAGGCCAGCCCGCGGCCGCAAAGATGGACCGGTTTCATGCGGGTCGGTGTTTGCGCAGGTGTTCGGCCAGGGCCAGCAACGAGACCAGGGCGCGACGCGTTTCCTTGCTGTCGGGCATGCGCACGCCGTATTTCTTCTGGATCGCCATCGAGATCTGCAATGCGTCCAGCGAATCGAGCTCCAGCCGCGAACCGGGGCCGAACCACGGTTCGTCGTCGCGCAGCCCGCCGGCCGGCTCATCCTTGTCCACGGCGGCCAGGATGAGCGCCTTGAGCTCGTCGCGGAATGCGGTGTCGTTGTCGTTCATGGGAACCGGGGCGCCCGCCGGACGGCGGACGCTGGGATCATTTGGCGCGATGCTGCTGGATATGCCGGTTCAGATTGCGCAGCGAACTGAAAATCTTGCTGTTGTCCGCGTCGTCCGACTTGAGTTGCACCCCGTAGGTCTTGGAGATCGCCAGCGACAGTTCGAGGATGTCGATCGAGTCCAGGCCCAGTCCTTCGCCGTACAGCGGCGCATCCGGTTCGATGTCGTCGGCCGCCACTTCCAGGTTCAACGAGGTCACGATGAGTTGTGCCAGCTCTTTTTCTTCTGCACTTGCTGCCATGATGCTCCCTGTGGTTTATTTATGCGGGCGCATTTTACCTCATTGGCGGCAAGGGTTCTAAACCGATGCGTCAGATCATCGCGCCGTTGATGGAGATGACCTGTCCGGAGATGTAGGCGGCCTTGTCGGAAGCGATGAACGCCACCAGCTCGGCCACCTCCTCCGGTTTGCCGGCCCGGCCGAGCGGAACCAGGCGCTTGATGGCGTCCTTGTCGAACACGTGCTCGGTCATCGCAGATTCGATGATGCCGGGCGCGATCGCATTGACGGTGATACCGCGGCTGGCAACTTCCAGCGCCAGCGCCTTGGTCGCGCCGTGCAGGCCGGCCTTGGCGGCGGCGTAATTGGTCTGGCCGCGGTTGCCGGCAAGGGCGGCGACCGAGGATATGTTGATGATGCGGCCCCAGCGCCTGGCAATCATCGGCAGCAGCAGGGGTTGCGTCACATTGAAGAAGCCGTTGAGCGAGACGTCGATCACCCGGTGCCATTGCAGCGCATTCATGCCCGGCATCACGGCATCGTCATGGATGCCGGCGTTGTTCACCAGGATCTGGATCGCGCCGTCAGCCAGCACGGTCTGCAGCGCGCTTTGCGTCTGCTCGGCATTCGCCACGTCGAATGCGATGGCCTGCGCGCTGCCGCCGGCGTCTTCGATGTCGGCCACGATTTCTTCCGCGCGCTGCAGGGAGCTGTTGGCGTGCACATATACGTGGTAGCCGAGTTGCGCGAGCTTGCGGCAGATCTCCGCGCCGATGCCGCCGCTGCCGCCCGTCACCAGTGCGCGCTTCATACGCCAGCCTTGTCTGCGTCGAGCACCACGGTGGCGCGTCCGCTCATGATCCGGTTCGCGCCGGCATGAATGTCGAACTGGTAGATGACGCGCGCCTCGTCGCCCATCACTTTTTCGGCGTCGATGACGAGATCGTCGGCCAGGTCATCCAGACGGCCGACGCGGCAATCGACATCGCGCAGTGCGGCCAGGTAGCCCGCCCGCGGCCGCCGGTCGAGCCGGGCATCCCATGCCCCGTGCACCGCCATCGCCTGTGCCGCATATTCGATGCCGCACCACGCCGGCAATCCGCTGCCGCTGCGCAAGGGATTGCCGGCATCGCGGTGCGTGCCGCTGATACAGCGGATGCGCTGCGCATCGCATTCCAGCACGCCGTCCAGCAGGCACATGTCGCCGCTGTGCGGAATGACGCCGGCGATCGCGGCCTTGTCCGCTAGCATGGCGTCACACCGAGCTTGAGATGGTTGTCGGCGAACCAGGCGAGGCTGATCTGCGTGGGCTTGCCGCTCGCCAATGCCGCCAGCAGCGGCAAGCCCCGCGCCGCCGGGACGCCGCGGCGCAGCGCGTCCAGCCCTGCATCCTGCATCGTGGTCTCGCTGGCGCCGCCGGCAACCAGTTCCACCGTGATCGCCGCCAGCGATTTATCCGTCTGTTGCGCTGTCAGGATCAATGCCATGCCGAAAGGCGCCGCAATGGGCCGCACCGTGTGCAGCGGCTCCGGATACGGGTGGTCGTAGGCAATCAGCACCACGACGGCACCGTCCACCGCGACCTGCGTAGCCGACTCCAGCAATCCTGCAGCAAAACTGGCGTCGTGCGCACACAGGCTGGTGGAAGGTTCATGCGTGCCTGCAGCGATGCACCAGTACCCTGCTGCGGCGTTGTGCACGGAATTATGGAAGCGGGTCGGCGACACTTCGCGTGGCGCGGTGGCCAGGATGCCGTTAATGGCGTGCGCGTTATCGTTGTCGCCGCCGGACGAGGTGAACACCGTGGCGGCTGTCCGGGTATCGCGCCCGGACTGCAGGAACGCCTCCTGCCCCACGGCGAGCGCGAGCTTGATCGGCACGCCGGCACGCCGCCGCTCCGGTGCCGGCAGCATGTCGCTGCTGCGCAGGTTGGTCGGGGCGGCCTGGTAGGCCGATTCGCCCGCCAGCACGGCACGACCGGCAGGCCAGCCGTCCAGGCCCGGCCCCAGCAGCCCGACGCCTTCGACGAATACGCGCATCACGCCTTCCTCCCCAGCACCAGGCTGCAATTGCTGCCGCCAAAGCCGAAGGAATTGCTCAACACGCGATTGACCTTGCCCGCACCATTCTCGATCCGGTAGTCGATCGCGATGGCGGGGTCGAGCTGTCGCGTATTGATGCTGCCCGGCAGGAAATTGTGCTCGATCGCCAGCATGGCGATGATGGCTTCGGTGACCCCGGCGGCACCCAGCTGGTGCCCGGTCCAGCCTTTGGTCGAACTGCACGGCACACTGGCGCCGAACACATCGGCAACCGCCTTGCCTTCGCTGGCGTCGTTGGATTTGGTCGCCGTACCATGCAGGTTGATATAGTCGATGTCGCTCGCCTGCAAACCGGCGGAGCCCAATGCGCGCTGCATCGCCAGCCTTGCCCCCAGACCCTCCGGATGCGGCGTCGACATGTGATAGGCATCCGAGCTTTCGCCCACCCCCAACAGCAGCATCGCATCCGGCGATACCTGCGCCGGCGCCTTTTCGAGCAATACGAAACCGGCTCCTTCGCCGATCGAAATGCCATCGCGTTCCGCATCGTACGGCCGGCATGGCTGGTGCGAGACCAGCCCAAGGGAATTGAAGCCGTACAGCGTGCTCAGGCACAGGCTGTCCGTTCCGCCGACCACGGCTGCATCGCACACGCCTGCTGCCATCATCCGCTGCGCATTGGCGAACACCTTGACGCTCGATGAACAGGCTGACGATACGACGAAGGATGGGCCGCTCAGGCCCAGGTAGCGCAGGACGAATCCGGCCAGCGAGTAGGAATTCTGCGTCTCTGCATAATGGAAATCTGGCGGCAATGCGCCGGTATCCGGATCCAGCCGGCGATAAGCCAGTTCCGTCTGCAGTATCCCGGAAGTGCTGGTGCCGAGAAACACGCCAATGCGTGACGCGCCATACTTCCGCTTCGCCAGTTCGACCGCCTGGGCGAAACCGTCCTGCTCCAGGCAAAGCTGGGCGAGGCGGTTGTTGCGGCAATCCCATGCTGACAGGTCTGCGCGCACGCGGAAATCGTCCAGCGCCTCGACTTTGGCAATATAGGTTTCCAGGTCGACATCTTCGAATGCACACGGCGCCAGCCCGGAACGACGGCTGCGCAACGCATCCATGGTTGCGGACACCCCCAGCCCCAGACTGTTGGCAAGTGCGGTGTGACTGATGACTAAGGGCTGCAAATTAGAAAACCACTCAATTGTTTGGAAGCACGAACCGTGCTGGTCGAATTCTAGCACATCAAAAAATCCGCCCGTCGCCGCAAAGTCACGGTTGCATCGAATTCCGGTTCGTTTGTCGCACCGACGCTGCCTCGTCCGCTTGAACGGCAGAAACGACAAAGCCCTCGCGAGGAGGGCTTTGTCGTTTGTAAGGAGTCTGACGATGACCTACTTTCACATGCGGATGCACACTATCATTGGCGCGAAGTCGTTTCACTGTCCTGTTCGAGATGGGAAGGAGTGGGGCCAACTTGCTATGGTCGTCAGACATAACTGTTATCAATCGCTGAAGCGGGTTCAGGGTTCCAGCGCTTGATGTAATTTTGGAAGAAGTAAAGTGTGTTCTGATTGTTGCGAGCGTTGTTACTTGCGCTTGCCTAATGTTATAGGATCAAGCCGCACGGGCAATTAGTATCGGTTAGCTTAACGCATTACTGCGCTTCCACACCCGACCTATCAACGTGGTGGTCTTCCACGACCCTTCAGGGCAATCAAGTTGCCAGGGAAGTCTCATCTTGAGGCGAGTTTCCCGCTTAGATGCTTTCAGCGGTTATCTCTTCCGTATATAGCTACCCGGCGATACGACTGGCGTCATAACCGGTACACCAGAGATACGTCCACTCCGGTCCTCTCGTACTAGGAGCAGGCCCCCTCAAACTTCCAGCGCCCACGGCAGATAGGGACCAAACTGTCTCACGACGTTTTAAACCCAGCTCACGTACCACTTTAAATGGCGAACAGCCATACCCTTGGGACCGGCTACAGCCCCAGGATGTGATGAGCCGACATCGAGGTGCCAAACTCCCCCGTCGATATGAACTCTTGGGAGGAATCAGCCTGTTATCCCCAGAGTACCTTTTATCCGTTGAGCGATGGCCCTTCCATACAGAACCACCGGATCACTATGACCTGCTTTCGCACCTGCTCGACTTGTCAGTCTCGCAGTTAAGCATCCTTTTGCCATTGCACTATCAGTACGATGTCCGACCGTACCTAGGATACCTTCGTACTCCTCCGTTACAATTTGGGAGGAGACCGCCCCAGTCAAACTGCCTACCATGCAATGTCCCCAATCCGGATTACGGATCTAGGTTAGAACCTCGAACACACCAGGCTGGTATTTCAACGTCGGCTCCACGATGTCTGGCGACACCGCTTCAAAGCCTCCCAGCTATCCTACACAGGTCTATTCAAAATCCAATGCAAAGCTACAGTAAAGGTTCATGGGGTCTTTCCGTCTAGCCGCGGGTAGATTGCATCTTCACAAACATTTCAACTTCGCTGAGTCCCGGGTGGAGACAGTGTGGCCATCGTTACGCCATTCGTGCAGGTCGGAACTTACCCGACAAGGAATTTCGCTACCTTAGGACCGTTATAGTTACGGCCGCCGTTTACTGGGACTTCAATCAAGAGCTTGCACCCCATCATTTAATCTTCCAGCACCGGGCAGGCGTCACACTCTATACGTCCACTTTCGTGTTTGCAGAGTGCTGTGTTTTTATTAAACAGTCGCAGCCACCATTTCACTGCAACCCCATCGAGCTTCAAGAGCAAGTCTCTACACTCTACCGGGGCGCACCTTTTCCCGAAGTTACGGTGCTAATTTGCCGAGTTCCTTCACCCGAGTTCTCTCAAGCGCCTTAGAATTCTCATCCTGCCCACCTGTGTCGGTTTGCGGTACGGTCCCAATGCAACTGAAGCTTAGTGGCTTTTCTTGGAAGCTTGGTATCAGCAACTTCGCGCCCGAAGGCACTCGTCATCACGCC